>CAZXYF010000008.1:0-35632 GCA_964644705.1 uncultured candidatus Brocadiaceae bacterium
TCGAATAAACCTGAACTTCACGTGCTGGAAATCAGGCACGAAATATTATAACCTGAGCCGTTATTGGTCGGGGGAACAGCGGCGTTTAACTCCCCCTTTGCAACATATGCCAGCTCCCGCGCGAGGTTATCCACTGAGATGTCCATAGAGTGCTCAGAACAATCCATTCGGGCTCTGATTCACGACCACCAGGGTTTTATCTTCGACCTGGACGGTACCGTCTATCTGGGCGAGAACCTCATCCCTGAATCCGACCGGGTAATCGAAGCCTTGCGCTCGCGCGGTTGCAAAACAGTTTTTCTCAGCAACAAGCCCATTGCGCGACGGGAGACATACGCCCGGAAACTGAACAAACTGGGTATCCCCTGTGATGTAAGCGAGGTCATCAATTCTTCACTGGTCCTGGCGCGTTATCTGCATCGTAATCATCCAGAAGCTGCAATCTACCCGGTCGCCGAACAACCCGTCATCGATGAGTTGATGGATCAGGGCTTATCCATCACGGATGATCCGGAAAGCACCGACGTCGTAGTGGTCTCGTGGGATCGTGATTTTGACTACGACAAACTGGAAAAAGCCTATCGGGCCGTGATCAACGGAGCCTCACTGGTGGGCACGAATCCGGACAGAACCTGCCCGATGCCCGGTTATGATTTGCCGGATGCAGCCTGCATGATTGCTGCGATCGAAGCCTGTACCGAACAACGGGTGGACCCTATCGTGGGCAAACCATCCGGAATCATGCTGCAGGAGGTTCTCAACCTGCTGGAACTCGACGCCGGTGACTGCGTGATGTTTGGAGACCGGCTCGAAACCGACATGGTCATGGCACATCGTGCTGGCTTGACCTCTGCGCTGGTGCTCAGCGGCGTAACCAACCGGTCGGATCTTGAAACCGCCGAAATTCAACCCACTATTATTCTCAAAAGCATTGCCGATCTTTTATCCGTGCTGGAGTGAACTCATGACTACAAAAGAGACTTCTGAACGACTGGACAACCTGCTCGATGATGCACTGGACGATGTGGACGGTTCCAATATGCCCGAGCTGACCTCACGACTGTCCAATTTTTATGACAATGTCCTTGAGGAGGCGGATAGGCTGTTTACAGGGGACGAGCGAGGTGTGAGATGCAGCCAATTTCTCTGTCAGGCGGCGGACGAGGTCATTGCACAGGTCGCCGAAAATTCTCATCCGGCCAACATGCCATTCTGCTGGGTTGCCACCGGTGGGTTTGGTCGCGGTTTATTGAGTCCCGGTAGCAGCACACGTATTGTTCTGCTCCACGATTGCGACGACCCTGACCTGGCTGCCGAGGTAGTTCATGATGTATCGGAGCATTTGAGTGATTCCCTGCCGAATGCGCGAATCGACGGGCACACCGTTGAATCGGCCATCCATCGGATGGCAACCGATACTCTTCTTGCTTCCGACCTGCTGGAAACCCGCCTCCTGTATGGTGAGCGCGCCCTGTATGAGTCATTCCGCGAGGCCGTAACCTCTGATTTTCTTCTCTCCAACTGGGGGCGATTCGGCGAAAAAGCGCTGGCGGAATCACTGGCCACGCGGGATCCTTATACTCGGTCACCCTATCAGACGGAACTGAACCTGAAGGAAAATCCCGGTGGACTCCGCGATACCGGAACACTGATCAAGCTGGCCGACGCTCTTCTGCAGATCCCCAGCCTGGAGACGTACTGGCAGGATATCGGGGGAACAACCCACGGGATCCTGACGGCTGAAGAACGGAAGACGCTTAACGAAACATACAAACTGCTGATCCGAATGCGCAACGAACTGCAATTTTTGCGCGGGCCCAACTCCGACGTGCTTTCAATGCGGATCCAACCCGCCCTGGCCGAAGCAATGGGTCACAATACTGAACAAAAAAGCACCGATGAAGCAGTTGCCGACATGATGCACAATTTGTTTCACCACACGGGCGCTACAAACCGCCTGCTCCATACCGTGCACGAACGTTTCTCTCACATCCATGACGTGGCATGGAGGGGGGCAAGCCGACCCAGCAAACGCAACCTGGAAAGTGGCTTTGTCGCCGTTGGTGAAAAAATCTACAATGCGGCCTCCCCCGCCTTTGATGAAACAGACGGGGCCCAACGGATGCTCAAAGCCTTCCTCATAAGCCAGCGCCGCCATATCCCCATCAGCCATGAAACGATGCAGCAGATACAACATCATACACACCTCATTGACAAAGCGGCTCGGTCTGACACCGATGCCGGCGATATTTTCGTGGATTTGTTGGGGGGCAGCGTCGGTGTGGGCGATCGCCTCGCATGGATGCGCGAATGCGGGCTGTTGCAACAATTCCTGCCCGAACTGAAACCGTTGGTCCATCGCGTGGATTACAGTCAGTGCTATGACTACACTCTGGATGAACACTCTATCGCCGCCGTCAGGGTTATCGATAACCTTGCGCACACGCGAGAGGAGGACCAACTCAGGCAACGAGAAATACTCAGCAAGATCCAGAACGATCACCTCCTTCGCCTTGCCCTCCTCCTGCACCATATCGACGGGGAAACCATCGATGCAGCCGACGTGGGCCGCCGACTCGGCCTGTCCAGAGGGGATGCCGACACACTGAATTTCCTCGTTACCAACCAGAATCTGCTCACGGATCTGGCGCGTCGTCACCAGCTGGATGATGAAGGAGAATATTACAATGTGGCGGAGATGGTGGATGACCCCGAACGCCTGCGTATGCTCTATCTCATGACCTACGCCGATTGCCGTGCCATGGGCCGACTGGGCTGGTTCTCCTGGTTGGAGGCACATCTGTATGAGGTATACAACAAGCTGCTTGGTATCGTCGAACCAGGGGCAGAAGCTACCGGCACTCCCGAAACATTCCGCGAAACCTTCATCGAGCGCGCCTCGGAAATCAACAAACAGAGCGCCGCGCGTGAATTCGCCGAGATCATTCCCGAACGCTACGCGATCGAGGTAAGCGTCGATGAGGCCCTGGACCATCTGGAACTCATAGAATGCCTGGATGAGCAGCCGGCCACCATGAGCTGGGATATCGACCACCACACCGCCCGCGTATGGTTGTGTTCTTCGGACGTCCCGGCCCGATTCTCTCAGGTTGCCGGAGTCCTCACGGCACACGGACTTAACATCCTGAATGCACACGCGTTCTCGCTTGAGGACGAAACAGTGCTCGATCGCTTCATCGTGCATAAAGATACCGGTCCGCTGAACACGGATGCTGAATTCTGGAACGGGGTTCAAAATACTCTGCTCGAGTCGGTATCAGGGGAGATCGATCTGGACGATCTCGTGGCGGCGCGAATCAGCCGTGACGAGCATGAAGCCCCCGCCGCCACCCGGCGTGACGTTACTAACATCCACTTCGATAACGACAGCAGTGCCCGTTTCACCATTCTGGATCTCGTCACATGGGATCAGCTGGGGCTGCTCTATTCGGTGGGCAAATGCCTCAGCGAGCACCGTGCAAACATTGAGTTTGCCCTGATATCCACACGTATGGACATCGCCGAAGATGTATTTTATATAAATGACAAGAAGACGGGCACGCCAATCACCTCGTCCGATCGCCTGGAGGAACTGCGTCTTGCCCTCCTCGATACCGTGAAAAACCAAACGCGGTAAACGATGTTTGCCTTTCACAACAGGGGTTGGACGCCAGACATTCCGGCCGCCCGGAACCCAATTTGACATCGTTCCCCCCCGCCCTGTAAACTGTACATCGTTGAGAGGGGTCACCCACCATTCGTCGCACGCCAGTTTTTTGTTATTTCCTGTTACGCTGCACAGTATGGATTGGCGACATCTTTATTGACTCAGGGGCACGTGGGTTAAGACCTAAGTTTGTTCAACCAGACCTATTTTATTTTTCTCCACCCTATAAATCAGGGGTCGACCAGACACGCTCGGGCGGTATGTTTCTTCCCTCAATGTGAGTATCATCTCTCACATTGTCCGAGCACAAAGTTGAATCGATTGACGACACTGGTGAGATATGGATTACTCCCGCGGGTCATTCTCTTGTTGCTTCACCCCATGAGTACCTCCCATGCCTGAACAATTATTCCTTATTGACGCGCATTCCCACATCTATCAGGCATTCTACGCCATCAAGGGGCTGACCGCCCCGGATGGATCGCCAGCGAATGCTGTGTACGGATTTGCGCGGCTCCTGAAGAAGATCAAACGGGAATATGAACCCGACTACATGGCGGTTGTTTTTGACCCCAAAGGTGAAGTCTTCCGGCACGACATTTACGATGAATATAAAGCCACACGCAAACCGATGCCGGATGCTCTTCAGGAGCAGATCCCGGTTATCAAAGAAATGCTTGAAGCATGGAGCATCCCCATTTTGGTGGAGGACAATTACGAAGCCGATGACGTTCTTGCAGTCGCCGCGAACCAGGCCGCCGACCAGGGCGTGGAAAGCGTGCTGGTAACCACGGACAAGGACGTGGAGCAGTGCATTGATGAACACACGTCCGTTCTCCACCTGCATAAGAACAAAGAAGAGCTCCTGGATGCGGAGGCACTCAAGGAAAAAAAGGATCTTGAGCCGTGGCAGATCGTTGAAATGATGGCGCTGGCCGGCGACAACAGTGATAACATCCCGGGTATATACAGGATAGGACCGAAAACGGCCACCAAACTCATCAAACAGTTTGGCAGTGTTGATGATCTCTACGACAACCTCGAGGAGGTAAGTGGCGACGCCCGGAGGAAACGGCTTGCTGAAAACAGAGATCAGGTGGAGTTGAGCCGCCGCCTGGTTACCATCAAGGAGGACATACCGCTCGATTTCGATCTCGACAAGTGCCGACTGGAAGACGGGAACAACCCTGAGCTGATACAGATGTTCAAAGCCCTTGGCTTCAGATCATTAATCGATGATCCCGCGTCCGCGGACGACGTCGCTCCCTTCCCCGGCAGTGGAGGAGGAACTCAGGGGAATTTGTTCGACTCCAGCGCCCCCTCCCCCGAAAGCCAGTACAACCCGGCCAAAACGGACTACGCGATTGTCGATGATCTGGATGAGATTGAGGCCCTTCCATCCACACTGCGTGACAATTCTCCCTTCAGCATCGATCTGGAAACAACCAGCCTGGAGGTTCGGGAGGCCAACATCGTCGGAATAGCGTTGAGCTGGAAGCCCCGTCAGGCGATATATATTCCCACGCTCGGTCCGGATGAGGGGTCGGTCTGCCCGGTCGATGATGTCCTGCGCATTCTTGCCCCCGTGCTGGAAGAGGAGGCGGTGGGCAAAGTTGGCCAGAATTTGAAATACGATATGCTGGTCCTGAAAAACCACTCCATACAGATGCGCGGCATCGCGTGTGATACCCTTATCGCGTCTTATCTCCTCAATCCCGGCAAGCGCCAGCACGGGCTGGACACGCTTGCACAACGCCATTTGAACTACAGCAATATTCCCATCTCCGACATAATCGGCGAGGGTAAAAGTCAAACATCGATGGACAGGATTTCCGTCCGCAAAGTAGCACCATACGCGTGTGAGGACGCGGATGTTGCATTCCGGCTTTCCGAGATTCTCATGGATATGTTGTCTGAGAACAATCTGGAAAGCATTTTTGAGGAAATGGAGATTCCGCTCATCCATATCCTGGCCGAGATGGAGTGGCAGGGGATAAAAATTGACCAGGAACACCTCCGCCAGGTCAGCCAGGAGTTTGCGGAGGAACTGGAAGATCTGGAAAACAATATATTTTCCGAGGCGGGACGAGAATTTAATGTAAACTCCCCGCAGCAACTGAGCACGGTTCTGTTCGACGAAATGGAGCTCCCCCCACCCCGAGGGAAGAAGAAAGCAACGGGATATTCCACCGCCCGCGATGTGCTGGAGAAACTCGCGCCCGATCATCCCATCGCCGAACATATGCTTCGGTGGCGGGAACTGAGCAAACTCAAAAGCACCTACGCAGACGCATTGCTGGAATTGGTCAACGACCAGACGGGACGTCTGCACACCTCTTTCAACCAGACGGGAACCGCTACCGGGCGGCTATCGAGCAGTGATCCCAACCTGCAGAACATCCCGGTGCGCACCACCCTCGGCCGAAAAATTCGGCAGGCGTTTGTCCCCGGCGAACCGGACATGGTACTGATGTCGGCCGATTACTCCCAGGTGGAACTTCGGGTTTTAGCCCACTGTTCCGGCGATGAAACGCTGAAAGGCGCATTCAAAAGCGGCCTGGATATTCACACATTCGTCGCCGCCCAGGTCAACGAGGTTGATGAAGACGAGGTAACGCCCGAGATGCGTCAGCGGGCCAAGGCGGTCAATTTCGGCATTGTTTACGGGCAGACCCCCTACGGCTTGAGCAGTCAGCTGGACATCCCCGTCGACGAGGCGGAGGATTTCATTGAAACATATTTCGACCGCTACCCACGGGTGAGAGAATTTATTGGCGATACCGTGAACACTGCACGCGAGGAGGGATATGTTCGCACCCTCGCTGGCCGACGACGCCGTATCACCGGCATCCGCGGCAGTGGTACAGTCCGAAGCGCAGCCGAGCGCGTCGCTGTCAACAGCGTCATCCAGGGCTCGGCCGCCGACATGATCAAGCTGGCCATGATCCCGATTAACCGGGAGCTGCCGGCTGTCAGTGAACGAAGCGCCATGTTGTTGCAGATCCATGATGAACTGTTGCTGGAAGTGCCGCAATCAGAAGTGGCGGAGGTGGAGGAGTTCGTTGTTGACCGAATGACCAACGCGATGGACCTTTCCGTCCCGATTGAAGTGGATGTGGCCACCGGAGCAAACTGGGACGAAGCAAAATGAACCGTCATCCCCAAAGGAGTACACGATGTCAGCTGTTATCGGCATAATGGGGGGTATTTGTAGCGGCAAGAGCACCGTAGCTCGAATGCTCTCCGAATATGATTTCACGTTGGTTGATGCCGATGCAATAGCTCATGAAATGCTGGGGGACAAACGCATACAGAACAAACTCCGGGAGGCCTTTGGCGACGAGATCATCCAGAATGACGGCACCATCAACAATTCGCATCTGGCCGAACTGGCTTTCAGCAATTCGCGAACGACGCAGAAGCTAAACGCCATCATGCATCCCCCGGTTATTAAAGAGATTGACGAACGAATTGCGCGGGCCGATTCGCCCGTTTTGCTGGACGCCGCCTTGCTGGTCGAAAAGGGACTGCATGAACACTACTGTGACGTGCTTCTGTTCGTCGATGCGCCGGAATCGCAACGGCTCGCACGGGCCCGGTCGGAGCGGAATTGGGACGGTGACGAGGTAGTTCGGCGGGAAAAACTGCAGGTTCCTCTGAATCGTAAGAAAGAGCTGGCCGATATTATCGTCAGTAATTGCGGTAGCAAAGAACAGCTGGCCCAAAAAATACCGCAGATCAGAGATCAAATACAGGACAAAATCAGTGAATAAAGACCCAACTCAACAGCGCAATTCCATTCCTTTTTCAGAGATGTAGCTCACCGTAAGTTCACATAACTAACTAAGACATTAACTGCAATATCAGATCTTCTCACAAAACTAAAACTTTTAGCAGCACGCACCTCATATGCCTCCCCGAGAGGCAACAGCAAAGGAGAGTTAGCAAATGGCTCAATCCAAATCGAAGACCGAAAACAAAAACGAGTCGAACAATTCGGACCAGGGATTTCACGTTGAAGAACTGCAGAAAAAAAGCATTACCGAACTGCAGGAAATCGCGGATGAAGAAGACATCAAGAAGACCAAAAGCCTGAGTAAACAGGAACTCATTTTCAAAATCCTCAAGGCGTGTGCCAAACGCACCGGCAACATGTACGGCGAAGGCGTCCTGGAGGTGCTGCCCGAAGGATTTGGCTTCCTCCGCTCACCGGACTACAGCTACACTCCCAGCCCCGATGACATTTACGTCTCCCCCAGTCAAATCCGGCGGTTCGGCCTGCGCACCGGACACGTCGTGACGGGACAGATCCGTCCGCCGAAAAATGGGGAACATTATTTCGCACTGCTCAAAGTGGAAGCGATCAACTATGAAGATCCCGAAAAGGTCTCTGATAACGCCCTGTTCAAGGATCTCACCCCCCTGCATCCCGACGAACGGCTCATGCTGGAAACGGATCAGGAGACCATGGAGACACGGGTTATTGACATGGTAACCCCCATCGGCAAGGGGCAACGAGGGTTGATCGTTGCGGCCCCCCGAACGGGTAAAACGGTCCTGATGCAGATGATGGCCAATGCAATCATCCAAAATCATCCCGAATGCTACGTCATCATCCTGCTGATCGACGAACGACCGGAAGAGGTCACGGACATGGATCGGAGCGTGCCCAAGGCCGAGGTGATCAGCTCCACATTTGATGAACCCCCCAAACGACATATTCAGGTCACGGAAATGGTGCAGGAAAAGGCACGTCGGATGGTTGAATCCGGCAAGGATATCGTTATATTCCTTGATTCCATCACCCGACTGGCCCGCGCACACAACAACGAAGTACCCCATTCCGGTAAGATTCTCACCGGTGGTGTGGAATCTACAGCGTTGCAGAAACCCAAAAAGTTTCTCGGCAGTGCGCGTAACATCGAGGAAGGTGGCAGCCTGACCATTATCGGTACAGCTCTGGTGGAAACCGGTTCCAAAATGGACGATGTTATTTTTGAAGAGTTCAAAGCCACCGGTAACATGGAGCTGCATCTGGACAGGAACCTGGCCGACCGACGCATCTTCCCCGCGGTGGACGTCACGCAGAGCGGAACCCGTCGTGAAGAACTTCTGATGGAAGAGGATGAACTCCGTCGCGTGCGCCTGCTCCACAAGATGCTCGGCGACCTGTCACCGCAGGAAGGCATCAAAGTCCTTCTGCAACGGCTGGAGAAAACGCAGAACAATGCCGAGTTCCTCATGAGCATCAATCTGGACCAGGCCTGAATCAGCCCCGTTTACCCAGCCTGCATCTTCCGGATGCAGGCTCCGGGGGCGTCACAAGTTCCCTGAGCTCTCAGCTACGCAGCCGGTTGGCGATGTCGGCCCGCTCATTTAATTTGACAACCGAGTCATCACGCCGAACAAGCTTGACCTTCATCCCACCACGTGGCTTTTCGGGATTTCTCCGACAAAATCCTCTCCCTCAGGCCACCTGCACACGTACGCCTCCACAAACCAACGGGCAGCGTCCATGGCCACCTCCGGAGGATTGAAGCAGGACAGTATAGCTTCAGCCAACAATCGTGCCTGTGGCCCCCGTGACCCCCAGTTGAATTCTCTGCTGCTCTCCGCACAGGAGGGCACTTTCAGTAACCTGTTGTTGACCCACACCTGATGTGTCCCGGCTTTTCCCTTGATGCTGATAGAACGGCTCCCCCTCAGCGCATCCAATTTCTCTTCGGACGTTTTCCCGCCAAATATTTTTCTCAGCATTCCACCTTCCTCACAAGCAAAATCACTGATTCTCGGCCCACGCTTGGATTAGAAGCTGTTGCATTGGCTCCTTATCCAGCGACAATAAAGGTCTCATACGCTGCCAGAGACCACCGCCCCCCTGTCCCAATGGAGCCCCTCAACGGGAGGTCCCTGTCCGCTTCCCTTAACGGGAATTCCCTGTCCACTCCCCCTCAACGGGAGCTGCCGATCAAATTCCCTCAACGGGATGAACCGGTCTAAAACAACTCAACGCCGGTCAACTAATTTGCCAGCGACAACAATGGTATCAACGACCCAGGCCAGAAGGAATAGGGAAATTCCTTAACTTCCAACTCGATATACCTTACCTGGCATTTCTCAGGGTTACTCCCACCTCGGCCCCGAGAACCACAATGACACCAGAGTTCAGAACGAAAAAACACTGAATGCGGCCTAATAATGCTGAGACATATCAGGTTTTTGGCGGTATTTTATGGGGAATTCCCTGATTGTAGCCGCAGACAAATGGTATAGAATGGGAAAAGTGGAGCTGGGCCCCTATGAGCGTACTCCGGACAATCAGGTAATCGATCACAGCGGCCAGTTCACCGCATACAATCCATTTTCCAACCATTCTCCAGAGGTCACCATTCAGGGCAAAACCATGGACGAAGCTCAAAACAATTCCGCGATTCGCGTGCTTCTGGCCGACGACCACGAACTCATGCGCAAAGGGATCACGCAGCTGCTGGAGGATGATCCCTGCATACTCAACGTTGGGGAGGCGCACGACGGACAGGAAGCCATCGAAATGACCAAAAAATATCGGCCAGATGTCGTACTTATGGATGTCTCCATGCCGGGGATATCCGGCATTGAAGCCACCCGGGAGATTAAAGCCTCCATGCCCGAGGTGAGCATTATTGGGCTCTCAATGCATGACATGGACGGTATCTCCGCGAACATGATGGACGCCGGGGCTGACCGATACCTGACCAAAGACGGTTCGGTAGAAACTCTCGTGAACACCATCCGTGAGCTGGGTGGATCCACCCCATAAAAGCCCTGCTCCCACGTTGATCAAGCGTTTGGCTGGAGAGACCAGGTACTCACTCCACAAAATAGCGCCCCCCTTACCCTTTCCGAACTCCTGGTTCCCAGTTCGCACCAGAACTGTGCCCTGCCTTGATGTTCGCCTTTTACATTCAAGCCTGGAACACGCCACATGACGGCTTGCGCCAGCAGTCATTCTGATTAAAAAAGATGGTCTCCGAGACGAACCGTACCGAATTCCGGGCAAAAATCTCCTGAGATACCTTTAACAATCGCCCCCCGACCTTTCAGGCAACATTGCGGATGACCGCGTTCTGCCCCGTTTGTGCCTCCATACCCCGGGCATGGGATCGCAAATATTGACATTGTTACCCCAGATGATATATCATTTCACTATATTCTGAACAAGTCATTTATCATTACGAATAAGGAACAAACCTGTATGGACACACGCGTTCTGTTAGCGGACGACCACCAACTGATGCGGCAAGGGCTCCGCTCCCTGGTAGTAAAGACCGACGGCCTCAAAGTTGTAGGCGAAGCTACTAACGGCCGGGCAGCAGTGGAGAAAGTGAAAGAACTTTCGCCCAATGTTGTAATCATGGATGTGAGCATGCCCGATTTGAACGGTATCGAAGCAACCAGGCAGATTTCCGATATTGCCTCCAACACCAAAGTAATCGGATTATCCATGCATTCCGATCGACAATATGTCGGAAAAATGCTTGAGGAGGGAGCGCACGGATATCTCCTGAAAGAATGCGCGTTCGAAGAGCTCGAGACGGCCATTAAGACGGTCATGGGCGGGCGCACATATCTCAGCCCCGAGATTGCCGATGTTGTCATTGAGAACTACGTGCGGGGCATGCCAGCCAAAGATCCTTCCGCATTCACTCAACTTACCCCGCGAGAACGGGAGGTGCTCCAACTCCTCGTCGAAGGCAAATCCACCCGGAAGGCGGCTAATACGCTGGGGATAAGCGTCAAAACAATCGAAACCCATCGACGTAACATCATGCAGAAACTGGACATCCATAACATTGCGGAACTGACCAAATACGCCATTCAGGAAGGCATCACGTCCATCGACACCTGATTGAAAACACCTCGGGCGCGAAGCGGATTCACCCTACAGCCGAATGAATCGACAATGATGATTTCTTCATTAGATCATGCAGAAAAATCACAACAGGATAAAACTCGTTTGTGTTGTTTTTCTGAGGGTGTTATAGTCTAGCGTTGAAAGGAGTCACATGGCTCCACGACCGTTTCGTGGGTGACTTCTTTGTGCAGGTTTTGCAAGGGCTTGTCCTTACCTGCATATTTTCGGACTCGTCCGCACGGTTCAGCGTGCTGGCGACACTGGTTTTTTTGCGTGAGGATGTGTAATGCCACGAGGAACAGTCAAGTGGTTCAGCAATGAGAAGGGCTACGGTTTTATCGAGCCCGAGGACGGCGGAGACGATCTCTTTGTCCATCACAGTGACATTGAGGGATCTGGATACAAAACCCTGGAAGAAGAAGAAGAGGTCGAATTTGAAACCGAGTCTGGCCCCAAAGGCCCCCGGGCGACGAATGTCGAGAGGGTCTCGGTCTAACAAAGTTTTATTCAGTTGAGCTGGTTTATCAGAGCGCTGCCGAGCATACGCCGGTAGCGCTCTTCGTTTAAAACTCGATCAATCATTCGAACGCACAGAAAAGGAGCACACTCATGGCAGAAGCACAATCAGGAGACACCGTAAAAGTTCATTACAAAGGCACGATGGAGGATGGCGAGGTCTTTGACGAATCAAGAGGACGCGAGCCACTGGAATTCACAATCGGCGAGGGTGAAGTTATTCCCGGTTTCGAGGAGGCCGTCGAAGGCATGAGCCCCGGCGACACCTGCGAGGAAACCATAAAATGCGCAGATGCTTACGGCGAAAAGCGCGATGACCTGGTCGCTGAAATTGACCGGGGGGAACTGCCCGAGGATATGGACCCCAATGTCGGCCAGCATCTCCAGATGCAGCAGCAAGGCGGTCAGACCCTCAATGTGGTTGTTGTCGATCAGGACGACGCGTCCATTACCGTTGATGCCAATCACCCCCTGGCCGGACACGATCTCACCTTTGAAATTGAATTGATGGATATTGTCTGAATTGATTGACGACGGGAAATAGACGCAAAATAGTTCAGCCAAAAACAACAGCAGAACGCATTGAGCGTTCTGCTGTATTTTTAATGTACCGGGGATCTCTCAACCCAGGTTACCGCTCGTCCATGGGAATGTACTCTTGCCCGAAATCCCCCACATAAGTAGCGCGGGGACGGAAAATACGATTGTTCTTCAGATATTCCAGCACCCGGGCCGTCCAGCCCGCCATCCGGCTAACCGCAAAGGTGGGTGTGAACATCTCCGGCGACAGGCCGAGACAGTAATACACCAATCCCGAATAAAAGTCAACGTTCGGGAAGATTCCTTTGTCGCGCCCAAAATCGTCGAGAACCGCGTTTTCAAGAGCTTCCGCCGTTTCCAGCAGAGGCACCACGTCACTCCCCTCGGAGAGGTAACTGGCGAGTGGCCCCAGTACCCGTGCCCGCGGATCATACGTTTTATACACCCGATGGCCAAAGCCCGGAATCTTGCGTTTCTGTTCCCGGGCTTTTCGGAACCATTCTTCCACATTGTCCTTCGAACCAATTTCTTTGAGCGTGTAAATCACCTGTTCGTTTGCGCCACCATGCAGGGGGCCATTCAACGCCGCGATGCCGGCACCAATGGAAAAGTAGATGTCCGAAAGCGTTGATGCCACCACCAGCGCGCCAAACGTGCTGGCGTTCATTCCATGGTCAGCATGAAGAATCAGCGCAATGTTCATGATCCGTTCTTCAACCGGAGTCGGTTTGCGTCCGGTCATCATGTAGAGATAGTTCGCGGCATGACTCAACTCCGGGTCAGGATCAATCGGCATTTTCCCCCGGCGTATGCGATAAACGGCCGCAGCCAGGGTGGCCCCGCCGGAGATCAGATGGAGACAGGACTCCACGCTGCAGGAGTTTTCCGCGTTGGTCATTTTTTCTTTCCGTGCCTGTTCAACCGTATTGAACTCAAAAATGGCGTGTTGTTCACCGGTCGGTTCCGTCTCCATAGGGATGGAATCCTCATCCGATGACAACGCTTCCGCCGGATCCGGTTTCCCCTTTTCGGCCTCCACGTCCGTATACTCGCGCCGCATCAAGGCAGTACCCAAGCGCAGCCCCCCCATGGCGTTCAGATCCTCAACGGGAAACGACATCATGTGCCGCAACACGCGTGGCATGGAACGATAACTCACCATTTTGTCTTCAAACTCTTCGTATTCCTCCTCGGTGGGTAGTTCCCCGTGCAACAGGAGATGACAGACTTCCTCGAACGTCGAATGAGCGGCCAGATCAAAAACATCATAACCGCGATAAATGAGACGGCCCTTCGTGCCGTTCACATATCCGATCTCGCTCTCGCAGGCGATCGCTCCTTCGAGCCCCGGCCCCACCGTGCATTCAATAGGCCAGTCGATATTCCGGGTCCAGGGTTCCTCCGGCTCGTCACCGGTTTCCTCCCGAGCACGGTCCCGAGCCTCCAGGATCATCTCCGTAATTTCCTCTGTTTCACTATGCATAGTGCTCACCTTCCTCTTCAATGATTCATAGCTAAGGCGATTGGTAGAGCCGTTCTCTTCGCACCCATAAAAAACTGCACGCTGCGGAACCATATGACATTCACATCACAACCCATCACAGCCCCAACGAATCTTTCAATAGTGGGAACACCGATAAAAACATCACATACGTTCAATAAACTCGGCCTCCCTATCCGACAGGATTCACCAGGTTCCACACTGCAGACTGCACTTATCCCCTTTTTGCGGTAGAGTGTACAGTCACCGACCTAAAAATACAAGGTCACCAGTCCATTCGATCATTAGAAAACAGAGCGAAAGGCATTCCCCAATGACGGTACCTCATCTGGTGTTGGTCGGATGTGGTCACGCCCAGCTCCATACGCTCAACAATCTTGAGCGTTTCATCGACTGCGGATGTGACGTAACGGTCATCAGCGATTCAACATATCATTACTACTCCGGAATGGGCCCTGGTTTGCTCGGGGGGTTGTATGATCCCGAGGAGATCCGATTCAACGTTAAACGTCTGGCGCTGAAAGCAGGCGCGCGCTTTATCGAACAGGCCGCAGTACGCTGTGACCCACAGTCCCGCCGTCTGGAATTGACGTCCGGCGATGAAATCGAGTATGACCTCGCATCAATGTGCGTGGGGAGCACAGTGCGTCACAACTATTCTCCCGAACTTCCCGGCGTGCTGCCAGTCAAGCCAATAACCAACCTTTTGGAAGGGCGCCGGAAACTCAACCGGCTGGCCGAGAAATCGGAACCGCCCAGGCTGGTGGTGGTCGGGGGCGGCCCGGCGGGCATCGAAATAACCGGTAACTGCGTCGGTCTCGCCTCTCGGGGTTCGTCCCACCAGCATGTGACATTGATCTCACGAAGCCGTCTCCTCTCTGATTTCCCGTCAGCAGCCCGAGGGCACGCCATTCGATCACTGGAGCGCCGCGGTGTGCATCTCCTTGAAAATACGCAACTTTTGGATATAGATGCACAGCACGCTGTGACGCCCGATAGTAAGCTGGCCTACGATCTCTGTTTTCTCGCACTGGGCGTATCCCCCAGCGCAATTTTTGACAAAAGCGGAATCCCGACCGATTCCCAGGGCGCCATGCTGGTGGATGCGAATCTTCGCAGCATCCGGTACCCACGCATCTTCGGAGGTGGTGATTGCGTCGCCCTGCGCGGACACCCGTTGCAAAAAGTAGGAGTACACGCGGTCCATCAGGGTCGCATCCTGCAGCACAATCTGCTGGCAAGCCTGAGGGGCACAGAGTTGAAAAGCTTCATACCCGCCAGACATTACATGCTGATTTTCAATATGGGCAACGGCACCGCTATTGCCACGAAATGGGGACTGACCTGGCACGGACGATGCCCCATGCTGGCCAAAGATTGGATCGACCGGCGGTTCATGCGTCGGTATCAAGCGTAACTGTTTCCGTGGAAATACGGCGTTCCGTTTCCCTTATAATACATTCTCGCGCAACATGGATGATTGCTGGTTTGACCGAGAAGTTTTCTACGTCCAGCAAATCTGATAACTGGATGTTTTCGGCGACATCTCGACAACATCTACGCTGGCAACGCCAACACATAAATATCATCAGTCGAGCCCCGTATTCGGAGATCCCGTATGTGGACGCTATCGATATGCGCTTACTCGTTTTTGCTCATCCTCGCCAGCACCCTCGTGGCGGGGCTGAGTGCATATCTTTTCACCCTGTCCGTCTCGGCCTGTTATCGTGTGCTCCGCACAAAGAATAACCATCCTTCACACCAGCAACAACAGGCCGCACACTTCCTCATCGTGATCCCCGCTCACAATGAACAAGGCCTGATCGGACGTGCACTCGAAGATTTGCTCTCCCTGAATTACCCCCGCGAAAAGATGGAGACCGTCGTGATAGCCGACCACTGTTCGGATCACACCTCGCGGATTGCGCAGCAGAAAGGATGCGCGGTTCTCAAACGGAATAACGACGGAGAACCTGGAAAACATCGCGCTCTCAACTGGGCAATGGAACAACACCTCCGGGACTGGCCGCGTGATTACGACGCAGTTGCCTTCATCGACGCTAATTCCCACCTCAGTCCAGACTTTCTCCGGCACATGAGCGAGAAGTTGCAGGAAGGCCATCAACTTCTGCAAAGCTACGATGCCCTGACAGGCGAGAAACAGGACTGGCGCTCGGCTGTTCATGAAGCCTCCGTGAAGCTTGGGAATTATCTCCGTCCTCTTGGGAGAGAAGGTCTCGGGCTGCCCTGCGTTCTCCGTGGGAACGGCTCTGTCATCAGTCGGGAACTGCTTGAAAAGTTTGGATACCCCGCTCATTCAGACGTTGAGACCATTGAACTGGCCCTGTTTTACGCAACGAAGGATGAAAAGGTCACATTCGTCCCCGCAGCGTCGGTGTACCGGAAAAGACGTCCCAATGAGCCAGCGGGGTCACCGTGGCAACCCAACTGGCATCACAACCGCATTCCTGTTATCAAAAAATGGGCCCTCTATCTGCTGAAACGAACCCTGATGAAACGCGATTTGAGCTCCCTCGACAATTTAATCGAACTACTTATTCCCCCGTTTTTCCCCGTTATCTCGGCAACTTATCTTCTGCTTATGCTAGCTTTGCCTGGCAAAGCTATCATCCCCGGCGTATTGCCGGATCTGGCTCTCTACCTGACGCTGGCCGCTACAGTGGGCCAGACCATCTACCTCGCAACCGGTCTCGCGCTCACCCACACCTCGCCGGGCGTCTGGAAAAGCGCGCTTCTGGCCCCGGCGTTCATGTTAGGTGATGCATACCGACAAATCCGAGACTACATCACTACCTCACGCGCGACAAGGGACTGATACATTCCACCGACGGGACGACGCGGATAAGTGAAATCACCCGAAGAAAGGGTTTTACCATGGCGACCCCTCAATCCGACCAGTGGTGCTCGCTGCTGGCACATCTCAAAGACTATGACCTACTCTATCACGTCGCACCGGCTTCCTCCCGGGAGACACTTGACTGGACTTCGTCCATAAATCAGGTGCTTGCATCGCCAACGAACTCGGCACCGGTCGGTTCCCGGGTCAATTCGGGCTCAAAGGTCGTCGTCCTCGTCGATGACATAACGCGCCCCACTCCCCAGAGGACAATCCTGCCCCATTTGCTGAATCATTTCAACAAAGCGGGCGTTGCCGACAGTGATATTACGATCCTCATAGCCCTCGGGACCCATCGGTACATGAGCCGGGCCGAGATGCGGGATCGTCTGGGGCAAAAGGTGTGCGGGCGGGTAGATGTGTTCAACCACACGTGGCGTGATGAGTCATCTCTTGTTGAGATTGGAGAACTCAGCAACGGACGGAAGCTTGAAATCAACCGAATCGCCGCCGAAGCCGACTTCCTGATCGGAGTGGGCAGCATCGTGCCCCACATCTGGGCGGGCTGGGGTGGCGGAGCCAAAATTCTCCTGCCGGGCATCAGTTCCGCTGATAGCATAGCCCCGACGCATTCGATGGCTGAACGGGAAGCTGACCTGCTGAACGTCTCCGGACACGCCAGCAACGCCTGCCGCCGTGAAATCGAACGCGCATCTGAACTCGCCGGCTTAGACATGGTTTTGAACTGCGTCATCGACGATAAAGGCCAGGCAGCGTGGATCGGGGCTGGTGAGCCGGTAACAACCCATCGAGAAGGCGTCGCAGTGGCCGAAAAGCTCTTCATGCAAACCATACCGGAGAAGGCCGATATTGCGATTGCCGACGCGAGACCGGCCACAAAAGATTACTGGCAGGGCGTCAAAGCCCTGGCGCACGCCGCGCGCGGTGTCAGAAACGGCGGCGTCATTGTCCTCACCGGAAGTTTCCCCAACGGTATCAGCTCCACTCATCCTGAATTTTCCCATTTCTCTCGTCTCTCTCCCGCCGGGGTCGCCAAACACGCCCAGAAAGGAGACATCCAGGATCGGGTCATTGTCACCACTTTGAAACTGCACACCACGATTCTTGACCGGTATGAGGTGATCTGCCTTTCCGCCGGATTAAGTGAGGACGCGAAACACGCGCTGGGTTTTCGACATGCGGATACGGCCGCGGAGGCCCTGAATATGGCCCGCGGTAGCGTCGGCACCGACGCGAAGATCGGGATTATTGAATACGCGGGCAACGTGCTCACTGACAGCTCCGGGGGCACGGTTTATAATAGGGAGTGAAGTTGCATAAACCATGTTTTCAAAATCGAGCGACACCCCATGATTCCCATCAGTGATCGCAACCCATCCCCCATAAAGCCCTGGATAATCTGGGGACTAATTGTGCTGAATACGCTCGTCTTTGTGGGCGAATACAGTCTCAGCAATCGCCAGCTGCACACCATGATGCTCGACTATGGGATGGTGCCAGCGCGTATTACCAGAGCATTGAACGGCGAGGCCAACTTCCTCACCGCCCTGCTCATCCCCCTCTTCACTTCCATGTTTCTCCATGGGGGGCTCATGCATCTCCTCAGCAACATGTGGTTTTTATACATCTTCGGGGACAACGTGGAAGCGAAACTCGGACGGCTACCGTTCATACTCTTCTATTTTTTCTGCGGTATTCTGGCCCATTCAGCGCAGTATATCATGGCCCCAACATCCACCATCCCAACCGTCGGCGCCAGCGGCGCCATCGCGGGTGTTCTGGGGGCATATATTGTTACATGGCCGCGGGCGCGAGTTGTGACCCTCGTGCCCATTTTTTTCTTCTTCACTTTCCTGCAGTTACCAGCGATGGTTGTGCTGGGATTCTGGTTCATACTCCAACTTTTCCAGGGTGTTGGCACCATCGGGGCTCAGTTTGCCAGTGGTGGGGTCGCGTATGGAGCCCACGTTGGGGGATTCATCGCTGGCGCCCTGCTGATAAAGCTTATACCCACCCAGAAGGTGGAACGAACCGAATACATCCCCCCCAGCCGACGAAGCCGACGCTACTGATTGGCCTATATTTTTTGTGCCTATCCCCCATGTCGCCCCCTCCACCGCCAGACAACGGCTCCCAACGTCTATTTATGAACGGTTTGAACAGCAGCGCTCCCGCCCACACTGATCATGTAACGACCCCTTTGGCCAGCAGCAAATTAGCATACAGTGCCGTCTCACTGGTAGCCACCACGGCAAATGCGTCCCGGGCGGCGGAGTAAAACTCATGCCGTTCCACCTGTTCAAGATCCACCTCTCCTTCGGCATCCGAGAGAATGCGCCGGTAGTCTTCCCAGATCACGGGATCCACATCGTCGCCGGGCACCACTTCCATCACCGCAGCAGGATGCGCCGTGTAGGTGTCGAGCGGGAACAGCGGCATCATCGCCTCCAGTATCTCGGGCACCCCATGCCCGTCCATTCGTACCAAACGTTGCGCGTTCGCGGCGGCCGGGAAATTACCATCCGCCAGGACAATGGTGTCCCCATGCCCCATGCTCATGAGCACATGCATAAGTTCGGGCGAGATGATGGGCGGTATACCTTTCAGCATATCAGTAGTCCTCCTGTAAAAGTTGTGGGTTGCACTCAATTCTCGTCGCTATAATAACCGTAGGAGTCCGACGATGAGGGGTAATGTTCTCCGCCCCCCCTCGATACTTCGCCGTCGGCACCACCGTGAGCTTTTCCCTCATCCTCCTGCACAAACTTCTCCTCCTTGAACAGCACTTTATCCGCAATGGGGAGAAAGTCGTGACATGATCTTAAAAGATCGTTGGATGTGCTCTGCTCGAACGACACGATTTCAACCCGGCACCCGTGTCCTTTCAATGAATCAACAAGGGGGACGAAATCACCGTCTCCGGTGACCAGGATTACAGTGTCCAGTTTTCGCGCCATCGACATGGCATCGATGGTGATTCCAACATCCCAGTCTCCCCGGGCCGTCCCGTCATCCCGCACGGTCAGCTCCCGTATTTTTATTTCATATCCCGCCCGCTTTAAAGCCTCCAGAAAGGCGTCCTGATCAACCTCGGGTTTCTGTATCACATACGCGATAGCTCGCACGAGTTGGCGGTTACCGACCAACTCATGCAGTAGTTTCGTATAATCAACTTTGGACTGATAAAGTGTGCGTGCTGAATAAAACATGTTCTGCACATCAACGAACACACCCACCCTCTGATCCGTTTCTCTGGCCACTGAATTTGATAACATGGTTGGACCTTTCTATATATCGACCATCGTAGGCCGTATCTCTGAAAATAAACGAGATAGTAAAACGGCGTTATTATAGCCCTGCCCCCTGGCACTATCAACCATTGAGGTGCCAGCGCGCGTGGACCGGTAGAATTATTGTCATAAAACAACCTGAAACTGGCAGAAGGCCGATATCGTGTCACACCAACCCTGCCAATGTGGCAGAAGATTAAGGCGTTGCCCTCATCATTTATCTGCACGCAGAAAGTTCTCCCCGTGAAGCCCCCGTTTCACGCCCTTTTTTACGCACTATCAGGATTCGGTATTGTTTTTGCGGAATGATTGGGTGAAAGGAAAACTATAGAATCACTTGCATCAGTTGGATGCCTGACAGAGGAGACATTTCAGCATGGCAAAAGAAAACATTATAGGAATTGATCTGGGAACGACGAACTCGGTAGTCGCTGTCATGGAAGGCGGTGAATCCACCGTCATTCACAACGAAGACGGCAACCGCGTCACGCCCTCGGTGGTTGCTTTCACCGAGGAAGATGAGCGTTTGGTTGGAGCCAAGGCCAAACGCCAGGCGATAACTAATCCCGAACACACCATTTTCAGCATCAAGCGTTTCATGGGGCGTCGCCATAACGAGGTGGAAGAGGAAGAAACCATGGTGCCCTATGATGTCACCGGTGCTTCGGATGAACTGGTTAAAGTCACCGTGGAGGGCGAAAAGGAATATACCCCGCCGGAAATATCAGCGATGATACTGCAGTATTTGAAACGGGCTGCCGAAGACTATCTGGGTGAAGAAGTCGAAAAGGCTGTGATCACCGTGCCCGCGTATTTCAATGACAGCCAGCGGCAGGCAACAAAGGACGCCGGAACCATTGCCGGCCTCGAGGTGTCTCGAATCATCAATGAGCCCACCGCCGCCTCCCTCGCCTACGGGCTGGATGAGGAAGGCGTGGAAAACATTGCCGTCTTTGACTTCGGTGGTGGTACCTTCGACATATCCATTCTGGAAGTCGGTGAAGGGTTGTTCGAAGTCAAGGCGACGCATGGGGATACCCACCTGGGCGGAGACAACATCGACGATATACTGATCAACCACATTGCCGAAGAGTTCAAAAAGGAGCAGGGAATCGACGTCCGGGAGGATGAGATGGCCCTGCAACGGCTCAAAGAGGCCGCTGAGAAGGCAAAATGTGATCTATCCACCTCGCCCAAAACCGAGATCAATCTGCCGTTCATCACGGCCGATCAATCCGGTCCCAAACATCTGCAGATGAAACTTAACCGTTCCACCATGGAACGGCTGTGTTCGGACCTTTTCGACCGGCTCCGTGACCCGTGCGAGCAGGCTCTGAGCGACGCGGACCTGACGGCGGATGATATCGGTGAAGTCATCCTCGTCGGCGGATCGACGCGAATCCCGAAGGTGCAGGAAATTGTGAAAGACATCTTCGGACGCGAACCGCATAAGGGCGTCAATCCTGACGAAGTAGTTGCAGTTGGCGCTGCAATCCAGGGAGGCGTACTGAGCGGCGAAGTGGAAGATGTCGCCCTTGTCGATGTCACCCCGCTCTCACTGGGCATCGAAACGCTGGGTGGCGTGATGACCAAACTGATTGACCGCAACACGCCCATCCCAACCAGCGAAAACGAGATCTTCAGCACCGCTGCCGACGGACAGACCAGCGTGGAGATCCACGTGCTCCAGGGTGAACGCGAAATGGCCGCTGATAACCGCACGCTGGGCCGATTCCAGCTGACCGGCATCCCGCCTGCCCCTCGCGGCACTCCGCAGATCGAGGTGACTTTTGATATCGATGTCAACGGCATTCTGAATGTCACGGCTCGTGATCAAGGCACGGGTAAAGAACAGAACATCGAGATCAAAAGCGACTCCGGCCTCAGCGAAGAAGAAGTGGAAGAAATGCGCGAGGAGGCCGAGGAGCACGAAGAGGAAGACAAAAAGCGCCGTGAACTGGCCGAAGTCCGCAACCGCGCCGATCAACTGGCGTATTCGACGGAGAATTCTCTGGAAGAACATAGAGATAAACTCCCCGACGAGGACGAAGAGAAGATTGAGCAGGCCATTGAAGAGCTGCGCGAGGTCCTTGACGGCGACGACAAAGAAGCCATTGAAAACAAGATGGAAGCCCTCCAGAGCGCGTCCTACAAGCTGGGTGAAATGGTGTATGAAGACACCAAAGCACAGCAGGCGGGCGCTCAGCCAGGTGGGCAACCGGGCGCCGGACCAGCAGGTGCACAGCAGGCTGGACCGGCGGGCGCACAGCAGGCCGGACCGGCCGGCGCCCAGACCGAAGAGTCCGAAGAGGACGAAGACGTCGTCGATGCGGACTATGAGGTCAAAGATGAGTAAATTGGCCTCTGCGGCTCTATAACCGCTGCACACAACAAGCGGCGTCGGGTCCCAACGGGCTCGACGCCGTTTTTCATTCTGTCATAAACGGGAGAACAACCAATGCGCCTTGACAATTTCACCATCAAAGGACAGGAAGCGCTGGAACATGCGCAGCGTCTGGCCCAGGACCATGACCACCAGCAGGTCCTCCCGCTGCATCTCCTCCACGCCCTTCTGGACCAGCGGGAAGGCGTCGTGGAACCGATGCTGGAACGAATCGGCGTCTCACCCGAGGACATCCGTCGTAGCGTGCAATCAAAGCTGGACGCGGTTCCGGAGGTTACCGGCGGCGGCCAGATGTATATGTCCCAGGAACTGTCCAACGTGCTGAGAGATGCCGAAACCGAAGCAGAAAACCTGCAGGATGAATATGTAAGCACCGAACATCTCCTTCTTGCACTGGCGGATAATGACGATACCGAAGCCGGGAGCGTCATTGCTGACTCAGGTGTCAGCCGCGATAATCTCCTCTCCGCCATGCAGCAGATCCGGGGCAGCCAGAGGGTAACCGATCAGAACCCCGAGGATCGCTACCAGGCGCTGGAACGTTATGCCACTGATCTGGTGGAAATGGCACGTAAAAACAAACTGGATCCGGTGATAGGCCGGGATGCTGAAATCCGCCGCGTGATGCAGGTTCTCAGCCGCCGCACAAAAAACAATCCGGTACTGGTGGGCGAACCCGGGGTGGGCAAGACCGCCATCGCCGAGGGACTTGCCCAACGGATTGTGGAAAACGACGTACCGGAAGGACTGAACAACAAACGCGTGCTCGCCCTCGACATGGGATCCCTGGTGGCCGGGGCCAAGTACCGCGGTGAGTTTGAGGACCGGCTCAAGGCCGTCCTGAAAGAGATACGAGAACAGGGCCAGGTCATTCTGTTTATCGATGAGCTTCACACCGTGGTGGGCGCAGGCTCGGCCGAAGGATCCGTCGATGCCTCCAACATGTTGAAACCGGCTCTCGCACGGGGCGAGCTGCACTGCATCGGAGCCACGACCCTGGACGAATATCGTCAGCATATCGAGGAGGACGCCGCTCTGGAACGACGCTTCCAGAAAGTATCCATCGATGAACCCAGCGTGGAAGAAACGGTGGCCATTCTGCGTGGCCTGAAGGAAAAATATCAGGTCCATCACGGCGTTCGCATCACCGATACCGCCCTGGTCTCTGCCGCCAAACTCAGCCACCGCTACATCACCGACCGATTCCTCCCCGATAAAGCAATTGACCTGATCGATGAGGCCGCCTCGAAGTTGCGGATGGAGATCGACAGCCTGCCGAGCGAACTGGATCAACTGCGCCGCCGGATAACTCAGCTGCAGGTCGAACTCGAAGCGCTCAACAAAGAAGAAGACGAGGCGTCGGCGGAACGTGCCGAAAAGGTGAAGAAACAACTCAGCGATCTGAAGGAAGAGGAACAGGCGCTCGCCACACAGTGGCAGAATGAGAAGGACCGGATATCCCGTATCCGCGAACTGAATGAAGAACTGGACCAGGCAAGAGCCGAGGCCCAGTCGGCACAACGGGAAGGCGATCTGGAGAAGGTCAGTCAGCTGCGGTACGGGCGCATCCGGGAACTGGAAACCGAACTGGACGAGGCTCGCGAGAAACTCGACGAAATGCAGTCCGAGGACCAGCTTCTAAAAGAAGAAGTCCACGAGGAGGATATTGCCGAGGTGGTTTCCAACTGGACCGGTATCCCCGTGCAGAAAATGCTGGAGAGCGAGAAACAAAAACTTCTCAACATGGAGGACATGCTCCGCCAGCGCGTGGTTGGCCAGACGCAGGCCGTCGAGGCTGTGTCGGATACCGTCCGCCGCGCTCGCGCGGGACTGCAGGACCCAAATCGGCCCCTGGGTTCTTTCATCTTCCTCGGCCCCACCGGGGTGGGAAAAACCGAGCTGTGCAAAGCACTCGCCGAGTTCCTGTTCGACGACGAAGATGCCATGATCCGACTCGACATGAGTGAGTTCATGGAACAACATTCGGTGGCGCGGCTTATCGGTGCCCCGCCGGGCTACGTGGGACATGAAGAAGGTGGCCGTCTCACGGAAGCCGTACGCCGGCGTCCGTATTCCGTCATCCTGTTCGATGAGATCGAAAAGGCTCACCGGGAGGTGTTCAATTCCCTCCTGCAGGTGCTCGACGACGGTCGAATGACCGACGGCAAGGGCCGAACGGTGGATTTCAAAAACACGATAATCGTTATGACCTCCAACATCGGTAGTGAATGGATTCAGGATTTGACCGGAGCCGACCAGCGGGAGGAAATGGAGTCGCGCGTGCAAGAAGCGCTGCGGGATGAGTTCAGACCAGAATTCCTGAACCGCATTGACGAAACCATCGTGTTCAACGCTCTCACCGAGGACCTGATGGAAGACATTACCGAGATTCAGCTGGGTTTCCTCCGGGAGCGGCTGGATGAACACGACATCGATATCAAACTTTCCGATAACGCATGCCAGTTGATCGCCGAACAGGGTTTCGATCCCGTTTACGGGGCGCGTCCCCTGCACCGAACCATCCAGCGTCTTGTGGAAAATCCACTGGCCAGCTTCATTCTCGAAGGCAAACTCCCGGATGGATCAACGGTGGAAGTGGAGATGGAGGAGGATAATCTGGTCTTCAACCGCGTCGATGAGTCAGGATCCACCCAGCGCATATCCATGGAGAGAGATCAATGAGCCAACAACTGACGGTCGCCGCTCTGCAAATGGCAACCGCAAGCGATGTGAACGCCAATACGGACAAAATCCATAGAGCCATAGACCGCGCCGGAGATAAGGACGTGCGGGTTCTGGTAACCCCGGAGTGCGCTGTCAGTGGTTATCTCCCCGATCCGGTTCTGGATGAATCCACCCTCAAACGGGCGCGCAAAGAGATTGTATCTCACGCTGCTGATCAGAATCTGTGGCTGGCACTGGGGTGCCCGACCCGACGCCAGTCCGAGTGGTACAACAGCGCCCTGCTCTACACCCCCGAGGGGAATATCCACGCGCGATACGATAAAACCGAACTGATGCCCGGCGACCACATTGTCTTTGCGGAAGGCAATGATCTGCCGGTGTTTGAACTCGACGGCTGGTGTGTCGGTCTGCAAATATGTTTCGACATGCGTTTCCCGGAGAACTGGCGCATACTGCGCATGAAAGGCGCGGAGGTCATTCTGCACCTGAGCAGCGCAGCCGGAAGCGCCGCCTGGAAAGTTCCGGTGCTGGAGGGAACTGTGCGATGTCGGGCGGCCGAAAATGGAAACTTCGTGGTCAGCTCCAACGATGCGCGACGCCCTCAGATGATGGTCAGCGCAATTTGTGATCCCCGGGGCAAACATCTCGCCTGCGCCGAGGAAAATCAGGAAGAATTTATAATGGCATCCCTTGAACGGGAAGAGGTCCGGAACGATTACCTCCGACGCCGACGGACCGACCTGTGGAACAGTGCCGCGCATCGCCAACTCCTGCTGAACCCTTCCACAGACGGTTCGACGCATGACAGCGACACCTGACCGGATTGTCATTAATAACCTCAGGCATAACGCCCCCCTGGAATACGTTCTTCACAGGGTGTCCTGCGGAAGATACAAGGATGCAGGAATTCAATGTGGACCTTTGGGGCCTTGAATCAGTGTATCCCTGTATCTTCCGACCAGGGTAGCGTGAGTACAGGATCCATAAAAGCTTGCCTGAAACCTCAGAATGCTGAGAAAGAACCGTTTAGAGGCAACAGCCTGGTGCGCCTTCTGCCCCACCGGCTACCAATCTGGGCGACTTCGCAGTCGATCTGAACCGGGAGGGAACAGGCATGTTGGTTTTTGCCACCGGCCATATAATTTGGTACAATGAAGATGTTTGTGACTCCGATTGAGAATCCGATAATATCCCGGTGTGAAAACAGCCTTTTGTAATCTCTACAATATCCGGGGTGATCATACTGATGAGCAACGCTCCTTTACATCTGAGCAACACTTGGGCCTGATCTCAGACCGGACTCCGGAGCGATTACAGTTTGCGAGTTCGTCGGCCATATCCCGTACCACTTCCCTCACGAGAGATATACCTTGCCAGGCAGGGTTCCCGAACACGTCGTCCAACGAATAGCACGCTCCACGGACATCGTGCGTCTGATCGGGCGGTACACCCAGTTGAAACAGCAGGGTAATCGATACGTTGGATTATGCCCGTTTCACAAAGAAAAAACCCCCTCGTTCTCGGTCGATCCCGAGCAGGGTCTCTACTACTGTTTCGGCTGTAAAAAAGGTGGAAACGTTTTTACGTTTCTGAAGGAGGTTGAGGGACTCGAATTCTATGAAGCCCTTCAACAGCTCGCGCGGGACGCGGGCATCGACCTGAGCCAATACGGAAGCAGCAGTGGGCCATCTCGGGAGATGCGAAATGACCTGCGCGGTGTCGTTGAGCTGGCCGCTAAATTCTATGAAAAATGTTTGCAGAAAGCGCGCGGCTCCGAGGAGGCCCGGAAATACCTGGCCAATCGCCAGATAAGTGACGAATCGATCGAACAATGGCGACTGGGTTATGCACCCGACGGTTGGGAACATGTGCTGAATCTCGGACGCCGTCGCAATATACCCCCTGACGTTCTGGAAAAGGCGGGGTTGGTGAAACCGCGATCCAACGCAGAGGGACATTACGACAGGTTTCGCAACCGTTTGATGTTTCCGGTCCGTGATCGCAACCACGCTCCCATAGGTTTTGGGGCTCGGGCGCTGACCGATGAGGATCAGCCCAAATACCTCAACAGCCCCGAAGGCCCCCTGTTTAACAAACGTCGTTGCTTTTACGGGTTTTGTGAGGCCCGCGACAGCATACGAACGAATAAGACGGCCGTCGTTGTGGAAGGCTACACTGACGTCATCATGGCCCATCAGTTCGGCGTTGACTCGGTCGTGGCGGTGCTGGGCACGGCGCTTACGGAATACCATGCTCGAACACTCAGCAACCTGTGCGACCAGGTGATACTGGTATTTGACGCCGATGAGGCCGGTCAGAAATCAGCGGAACGCAGTATTGAAGTTCTGCTGGAGGCAGACATAGAACCGAAGATTGCCTCTTTGCCCTCCGGACTTGACCCCTGTGAGCTCCTGCTTGAAGAAGGAGAGGAATCGTTCCGGGAATGCCTGGACGCCAGCGAGGATTTCCTGAGTTATCGTTTTCAGCGCGTGGCTCAGCGTTTTGATCTCAGCACAGTCAACGGGCGGGCACGTGCCTGCGACGAACTTCTGCAGATACCTGCATCGGTGGAGAACGAGACAAAACGCGATATGCTTGTGCGGGAAATAGCGAGCGAACTGGGCGTAACGGAGCAAAGTGCCTTCGCCTATCTTGAACGCGCCTGGCAACAGCGGCAGGAGTATGGTTCCCCGGAGAGCGGAGAGGAAACGCCGACTCCCGACCGTATGTCAGCCGGAGCCGCCCTGCCCGGCGAACTGGCCGGGTCTCTGATGCTTCACCCGGAATGGCAACAACGGGCGGCCGATCAAGTCGATCTTCAGGTCCTGGATGAGGGCCCTGACCGGCAGCTCCTCCAGACCATACTGCAGCATTGCCGCGAGGAGGGCCCCATATCGGGCGGCGAGTTGATCCATAAACTTACTGATTCGGACCTGATTTCCCATGCGGCCACCAGATTGGAGACGGAGAAGGAGAAGGAACGGGCTATTGTAAATTTTGATGCGCAAAACCGGTTTGAACAGTTACTTCAGTGTGTGGAACGACAAAAAAGACGGCAGGAAAAACTGAATCTCCTGCACATGAAACACGACGTTGACGATGAATCCGAAGATGAAGACGAAGGTCTTCGACATTACTACGAAATGAGACTTGAAGAAGACAAGCAAGCCTCCAGACTCAACCCGCGGAAGGACAACCAATGAGCGAACAGAACGACGAACAAGCCCAAACCCAGGTTCTCGGTGAAGAAGTAGATGAGCTAATTGGACGCGGTAAAAAGAAAGGGTTCCTGACGTATGAAGAGCTCAATGAACTGCTTCCAGAAGACGCCACCAGCACGGAGTACATCGACGAGGTCCTGCTCACCCTCGACGATGAAGGCATTGACGTAATCGAAGAGGAGCAATTGGCCGAAGCCCCCGATGGAACCGACGACACCACACACGAGATCGAGGGTAAAACCGAGGATGCGGAGGAACTGGCCGGGAAAACCGAGACGATCGACGACCCCGTTCGGATGTATCTGACTCAGATGGGCGAGATTCCACTGCTGAAACGGGAGGAAGAAATTTCCCTGGCCAAACGCATTGAAATCTCGCGCCAGCGATTCCGCAAACGGATCATGCAGTTCATGCCCTGCATCGAGAAATGCACCCAGATCATGGAGGATGTTGATGAAGGTGAGGTTCCCTTTGATCGCACCCTGAATAAAGCCGCCGTTGAAGTCGAAAAAGACGGTCTGGCCAAGCGTCTCTCCGTCGATATATCCACCATTCGTGCTCTGCAGTCCCGCATCAGAGATGCCTGGGAAGAATGGCGTGAGAAGGAAGAATCCGATGAGGAGACCCTGGAGCGCGATGAACGGATTGAGATACTGCGCAAAATACAAAACTGGTCACGCAAGTGCCAGGTCCTGCTGGAAGAGCTGGGATTACGGATCAAAAAAGTTCAGCCCCGGATGAACGAGATCAACGACCTGTATGACCGGGCCAAAAAGATCCAGCGCGATCTGAAGGAACTGAAATCGCAGGGCAAATACACCGCCAAACGTCGCGAGCTCGAGGCCGACCTCAAACACCTCGAGGACGAGCTGTGTATGCCGTGCGAAGTGTTTATAATGCGTGTGGAGGCCACTCAGCGAGCGCATTATGAATACGAAAAGGCGAAGCAGGAACTTTCCGGCGGAAACCTCCGCCTCGTGGTCAGCATCGCCAAAAAATATCGGAATCGGGGACTCAGTTTCCTGGATCTGATCCAGGAGGGTAACACCGGCTTGATGCGTGCGGTGGATAAATACGAATACCGACGTGGATTTAAATTCAGCACCTACGCCACATGGTGGATTCGACAGGCCATCACCCGCTCCATCGCCGATCAGGCACGAACGATCCGCATACCGGTCCACATGATCGAGACGATGAGCAATATCCGCGACATCATGAAGAAACTCTCCCAGAAACTGGGTCGGGAACCCACCCTTGAGGAACTGGCCAATGCGGCCGATCTGAGCGTCGAGGAAACCCGACGCGTGTTGAAAATCTCCCGGAAACCCATCAGTCTTGATCGACCGGTCGGCGAGAGCGAAGAAAGTACATTCGGCGAGTTTATCGAAGATGACAACGCCGAATCACCGGTCAATGTGGCTACTAAAGAGATGCTCAAAGACAAAATCAAGGGAGTCCTGGAAACACTGACATATCGGGAACGAGAGATCATTAAACTCCGGTATGGACTCGGCGATGGATACACCTATACGCTGGAAGAGGTCGGCAAGATTTTTGATGTGACACGTGAACGTGTCCGGCAGATCGAGGCGAAAGCGATCCGGAAACTCCAGCATCCGATGCGAAGCCGTAAACTGGAAGGTTTTGTTGAAGGATTGCCGGAAGAAGAATAAAATTCGTAGGCTGCACGTCTCACCGTGCATCCACGATCCAAACACCAGGATGCGCACCAAAACGCGAACCGTGAACCGAAGGCTATACAATGAAAGACACCACTCATAACACGGATCGGAGGCGTATCCCCCCGGCTGTGCCGGGGACAGGCTTTCAATGCCTGCGATCCTCCATCACGTGCGGTTCACTTCGCCCGGCTCTCGTGAGTCCGGGCCTTTTTTATGGCACTCCCGCTAAGAACAGGTAATCGATAATGGATCTCAAAGAAAGTCTGAACAAACTCAAACAGCTGGAAAAGCTGGAAGACAAAATAGAACTCAACAAAAAAGACCGTGACAATCTGCACCTGGATATTGAGGAGCAGGAGGAAAAACTCGACCGGCTGGAAAAGCGGCGTGAGGAAATCAAAGAAGAACGCTCCCATGCACTGTCCGAGGCCAACAAACGCGAATCACAAATGGCTTCGGCCGAAGAGGAAAATGAAAAACTTGAAATCCAGCGCAACAGCACCAAGGACCAGGCTAAATTCCAGGCAATGGGCGAGACGATCGCCAGCAATATCGCCGACATCGAAAAATGGGAGACCGAAGAGCTGGAATTCCTGGAGCGCGCTGATGAACTGGAACAGGAAGCCCAGGAGGTCAACGAGAAAATCGATCGGGCTGAAAAGAAACTCCAGGAGATCAAAAAACGCGTCGAAGCAAAATCCGCGGAATATAATCAGACCATTCAGGAACTGCAGGAGAAAAAACAGTCGATCCGTGATGAGATCAATCCGAAAGTGCTGAAAAAATACGACAATATCGCGCGATCTCGCGGGAGCAGCGCCCTCGTGCAGGTCAAAAACAGGGTCTGCCAGGGCTGCCACACGATGTTACCCAAACAGACGGAAAATGCCCTCCTCAAATGTTCTGATATCGTCCTGTGCCACAACTGCGGCCGGATGCTCATGCTCAACGAGAACGACTCCAGCTTCTGAGAAGTGCACTGGATGTCCGGCAATCTTCCTCGTTCGCCTTCCTCGGTTGTCAGGGAATAGCCCGGCGAACGGCCGACAAAGGCCATGGACGAGGGAGGACGACGAAGGTTTCGGCCCTCCCCTGCCTCCTTTAAACACCACAGGCGTATCGCAGATTCTGCCCACCTGCGATACGCCCTTTGACCCGGTTCATTCACCTGCTTTTGCCAACCCATACCGAAAGGTTTCATCCAGGAACGCGTCGATGTTCTCCAGAGGCGTCGATCCGGTAATTCCGTTACCCGCGGCCACCACACAACGCCCTTTGCCGGGCACGTAGAACGTGTCGATGAGGTCACGCACGTGTTCGCGCACCCCTTCCGGACTTTCTTCCTGCAATATGTGCTGCACATCAACCCCGGCCCAGGCGGTCATCCGATCACCGATAATACGGGCCGACTCGTCCCAGTCCATGGCGCCGTATTGCAGTGGATGCAGACAATCCACCTCCACCTCGATCAAATCCTCCAGAATATCGGTTAGATCGCCGCAGGAATGGATCCAGTAATCCATGTCGTATTCATGGCATGTGGCGGCGACCTCCTCGTGCAGCGGTTTGAGAAATTCACGGAACGTTTCCGGACTCATCATCAACCCGGTTTGATGGCCCAGATCATTACTCGTGGCAAACCCGTCGGCCCCACGCTCGCCTGCTCCTTCCACAAACTTGAGAACGAGGTCTTTCAGAGCTTCACATAACGTCTTCATTTCTTCCTTGTGCAGATGGAAGTCCATCAGAACGTTTTTCATTCCCCGCAGACTCCACAGGCGCTCGTAGAAATTATTCCACGCCCAGGCCACGACGTACTGGCCATCGGCTTTCTCGACAACTTCGCTCACGTTGTCAAAAATTCGGGGATCATCGGCCTGCGGGAAAGCATCCATGAACTCATCAAAATGCTCCCAGTCGTATAAGATACCGCCGCCGGCATCTTTCCCGGCCGTCTCCTGCGGCGCATCCTCCGGATCGTGCCAGCCCCAGCGATAATCGCTGGAAAAGCCCTCCGGCGCTTTCCATCCTCCGGGCTGCGCAATACCGGAGGCAAGAACATCTTCCTGATACGGGGCGAAAACTTCGTCCACGGCTTCTTCTCCATGATATTCGCGCAAACCTTCTCCCGGCCATATCACCCGGTGGGCGGGGGGCCGAACATCGCATTCACCTCTAATCGACTCTTTGACTTCGTCCTTGTTCAGGGGTTCGTACTTTGGCTGCATCTCGTATCATCTCCTGTTGCAGTAGTGAATTGATTGCGTGAATGCTACTTATCTTACGTCGCGGCAATGAGCTGTCCCTGATCCCTTCCGATGTTGTACCCCATACGGAGGCTCAACATCAACCGTTAAGCGGTTGTGTATAATTGTTCTAAGGTTTTCAACTTTTATCTTGCTGTATCGTATAGTCAGAATCCCCCGCGCTTGCCGCGGGGTTCCTCAGGTATCAACCTACACAAAAGGCCGAACATTCGAGTAAATCCGCCGGGCTTGCCCCGGCGATTATTAGGTTTTTTGCTCTTCTGACTCCCAGAAACCTTAGAACATTTTTGCAGGACCGCTTAACCGTATTGCCAGGAACAACGTTTTGGTGAAAACGTCCTGCGGATCTCCATTTCCAGTAACCTCCTCCTCATCCTATCTCCCACCGATTCCTGCGACGATGAGGAATGCTCGTGCCCGGTATAAGCCTTTTCATATATTCTTTTGGTGCTCACAATTATTCTGCGTCTAAGTCGTCTAAGGCTTTTCCTCTCAGGAGGTGACTCCTTCAGTGCTTCTATAAGCCGCGGTATTGCGGGAATCCCCATCTCATTTGTTAACTTACCGCCCAGCACGTAACCACCATTGGACCACTTTCTTCTTTTCCGTTTCCTTCATGTCCGCCTCCCATTTCCGCCCACCTCCGTGAACTCTGACAAGGTTGTTGATGATGAATCCGATGGTATCCCAATTTTTACTGGCAGACTTTCTTTGTATCTCCTGCATATATGCTTTTTTTAACACCTCCCGCAATGCAGATTCCACGTTCTGCATATGCTTTTCCCCAGCCCTTTTTACCGCCCATTTCCATATAAGACCATCACGTTCCTTATCGAAATTGTGGAGCCGTATCAGATCGGCAAGAGCCTTTTTATCGCCGCGTTTGAGGTAAGCTACGACTTTTTCCCAAACCCCTTTGCTCGGCAAACGACGCTTGTTTGCTACCTTTATCACCAGCGGTGGGATATCTCTACCTCGATAAAAGTATCCAAAATATCCTCCAAACCAATACCGCGACAAATCACAGCCACAGATAATGCCTTTCGCCCAGGTAACTTTATCCTTCACCGTAAAATGCGCGTAAAGGGAATCATATTTTTTTACCTTTCGAATATCACTGCTGTAACCCGTTAGTGATTCAAAATCCTCCACCCACTTCCCCTTGAGCGGCGGATAATAGCCATGTTCATAGTATATATTTTTCGCACACTTGGAAATTGGTTTAGTATAGTCCGCCTTCCCATAAGTTTTGTTCAAACCGTCAGACACGGGCCAGCACACCATGAACCACAGGACCACGGCCACTATTATCGTCGCAACAATATATGTTAGCCGTTTTCTCATGTGTCTACATTGGCCTTTATGTGCGGTTTTCGCAGCGGTGCCCTATCCACGCAAGGACTCAACTCACCCTGAAGCACGTCGCCGCTTTTTGAATTCTCAGAGTTTGCCTGGTTTCATGGTCTTCTCTCCGTTTCCCTCCTCTTCAGAAACTTTTCTTGGCTCAGCTTCTGTCCGTGCCAGTACCACTGCTCCTGCTTGATCTGTCGGTTTTCACCATATGTTTTGCACACTCCATGTTTCTTTCCAATCCTGTATTCCCGCGTCTCCAGCAGCCTGCCATTGTGATCGTATATTCTCACGCACCCGTCTTTCTTCCCGTTGTTCACAGGTATCAAAGAAGCTACCCCTCCATTTTTGTGGTATTTGCGCACTATACCATGCACCGTATCATCGACCTTTGGTTTTTCCGACTGGAGGCTCCCGTCATCATAGAACTTTCTACTCACCATCCCCTTCCGTTCGGTTTCCTTTGACTCTCCGGCTTTCTCCCCAGGGGGGCGGGCAAAGCAACGATTTGACAACATGTACTCGATATCAAGGGAATGGTGCTCTTCACCGGACTGTCGTAATTTGTCTTTTTTTTTCTTCAGAAACTCCGCGCGACTTACTTTTTGCCCCCGCCAATACCACATCACACCGATATTCTTCCGATTTTTACCATAGAATTTCCACGCCCCGTGCTTCTTTCCGTCTCTCCATTGTGTCGTCCAACATAGTTTACCATTGTTAACATAATCTCTCGACAAGCCATGCTCTTTACCCTTCGTATAGGGGCAGAGAATACTTATCTCTCCATTTTTACGGTAAACCCTTAGCAGCCCATCGACGCTCCCATCGACCATCGGTATTTCCGACCTGAGGCTCCCATCTTCGTAGAACTTTCTTACCACCTCCCGCTGTCCTTTGTCCTCCTTTGAATGCCCTGTTTTATCTTGACTGTCTGCTGCGTAACATACAATGGATACCAAACAGAACGCTAAAACATACACCGGTATAACCACGCCCTTATCCCGTGATATTTGATACTCTATCAGCATGATTACCTCCCTTCAGAACCGAGGGGCACTACAATAAGGGGGCAGATCATAAGATATCGCCCCTGACACCCACTTCGCAATTTGTGCGGCTCTCCAGAAAGCGAGGACACGCCCGATTTGCCCAGCTCGTAGCTGTATTCGATGCGCTTGCCGTTTTACCATTCACCACCCACAGAAGCTGCCCTCTCCGTCCGCTTTCTTTCTGGTTAGGCTACCGCCGGCTGTCAAGAATTCAAAGCATTCTCTGGAAAGCCGTCTTCGTCTTCGGATTCCCGTTCCGAAGCAGCTTGCTGTTTATATCTTGACATGAACCTCCAAAAACATAGAATGCCCAGAAATAATGCGCATATTCCAACAGTATGCAAAAGATTCCCGAGGAGTATGACGCCTCCAAATGCCGAATCCTCTTGTAATCCCAACACATCAAAGTGACGTCCAGTATTGTGTGTAATTAGGCTTGAATAGAAAAGGCGAGCGGTTAGCTTCCCCGGATTATCCGTCAGCACTTATGTAATAAAGTGGCTCGCCCGAGGATAGCGATGATTTGCTGGCTCTCTGGCAATGTATAGTGTTTAACATTGGCTCCTATTCATCCTTGCAGACTGAACTCGATTGTTGGGTCCCGTGACCAGTCGTATATGGTATAACGAACGCCGCGGAGAATCTTTGCTTTTCCGAAAGCACAAAGAGGAGTCCGATTGTG
>CAZXYF010000009.1:0-25692 GCA_964644705.1 uncultured candidatus Brocadiaceae bacterium
TCAACCGGGACAAGCCCGGCAGCAGGCCCATCTGGAATAACGTGGTTCACTGAATACTTACGAACACCCACTGGGATAACAGCTAAAAGCTGGTCTGAAACATCAGGATACTTATGTTCGTATAATTTATCGACTTGCACTGACATTAGCTGAACTCGATTAATTCTGTTATTTGCTGCGATGAAGGCCCACAAATCAGACGAAAACATCGAGAAACGTGCAAACTACAGCTTAGCTTCAAAGTGGCCTAATTACCGCCATCATCTTCCGGCGGCGTGGCCCGAACTTTGATCCCCGAGGGAGGCCCATCGCCTTCCACGGCGATTAATTCGATGTGAAATTTCCAGGAAGGAGATTCACTCCCTTTGGCCCCGATGTATCGCACCAGTTCGTTCCAGCCAGCTTTTAACTCGATGAGTTCGTAGGTGGTATCTCCGTATTCGAAAGTATCCTTTCGGCGAGTTTGGCCATCGATGCGGCGTTTGTTGCGGTCGGCGTTTTTGCGCACGTCGTGGATTACGATGGTTTTTGGTTTGTCCGCGTGCAACCATACTGCAGCAAAAACATCCGCGCTTTCGTCCTTCGGCCGATTCTTTTTGTCGAAGGGGCGGAAGCCGCGTTGTTTCAAATCAATTGTGCCTTCCGGCCAGGACATTGTTTTCCATCCCACGTAGCCGTCGAATCCCTGGTAGCGGGCGCCGATGTGGACACCGGTTTTGAGTGGTTGGGCGTGGTGTTGGTCGTGGGGGAGAGGCCCGAGAATCTGCCATTTTTTGATTAATCGTCCCCGGTATCCAAGCATTTTGCGGTTGAATCGGAAACGTTGTGCCGGGGTCAGGTAGGGGCGAACGCGCCGGTACACTTTCTGGGTGGCTTTTCGGGGGTTCATATCCAGGTGCCTGTACAGTTCCACCAGTTCCCGGAGCAGCTGCATCTTCCCGCTGCCCGGTTTCTGCTTCCCGGTCGATCCGGTGTGAACGTTGATGTAGGGGCGCGATATGAGCAAGCGTTTCCGCAGTTCAGCCCGGCGCCGGGATTTGTTCCACAGATACAGAAGGTAATCAGCTCGTTCAGCGAATCGATCCCATCCTATATCAGCCACATACTTTTCTACGGTTCGTACAAATCCTTTGAGATCGACCTGCGTGTGCTGATCCAGCGCGCCTTCATTCCACTGGAAATATCCGGAGGTTCCGGTGTCGTTGTCCGTCTGCCAGACCTGTTTTCCGCTGTGCGGATTGCGCGTTGCCCAGCGTATGTTGGTACTTTTGAGCTTCTGTTCGTCGTCCTCTTCATCCAGTATTGTTCTTTGGTCTGTTCCGTTCACAAATGTAAGCTTGTCCCACCAGATTGTTCCACCGTTATGACTGTATTTCAGGGCGGTGATTGGCATATCGCCAAGTTTGTGGTGAGCGAGCGGAATGCGCAGTTCCGTCCATTCTCCGGCTTGCGGCACCGGGCCCATCGCCACGGCCTGCTCCGGCACCTCTTCTCCCCAGTAGAAACGTTCTGTTCGCCAGCCATCCGTAAAAAACAGGCTGAGGGAGAGGGGCCGATTGTCTTCGGATATATAAACCCACTGTTTTAAAGCCGGCCCCGAAATTCGGGGAGCAACGGCCGGACGGGTTTCATCTTCGTCGCAAAGTTTTTTAAAGGCACGGAGGTCAGCGCTTTTGACGCCTGATTCGGTGGCGAGTTTGATTACATCTTCGCGGGGATTCCGGTGACTCGCCCCCCATTGCCGCCGCAATTTCATCATGGCGGGAACTGCGTAGCTGCTCCGGGGGTGATCCCGGAGGAATTGCGCGTAGACGACGGCCCCGGCGCCGATCCAGTCCGTTGGTACATCGCTTGTGATCAGCTCCCAGCTCTGGTGGAGGTTCGGATACGCATCGGCAATTTCAGCGGCCCTGGCCGTGTAGGCCCGCAGGTGAAATCGTCCTCGTGGTTGCCAGGCGAAGAGCCGTTGATGTTCTCCGTGCCACGCTCGAATCGCGGGGCGAATGGCCGCCGCACCGCGAAGAAAATCGGGGAAAATGAATTGATAATGGAGTTGTTGCGTCCGGGCGTCGTGCCAGATGGTGGCCCGGACGTTTTCAGGCATGGGGCCGAAAGTCTCCACGTCCACCGTCCCATCCGGTCTCATGCCCGCTGCTACCGTTCCCCGTCCTTCAAGATGGAGTTCAAGCCAGCTTCCATCGGCCTGAAGCCCCCGGCTCATTTTCGGGGTGGGGGATGCCTCGGCATAGTCAACTTTAAGGTAGAGATTGTGGCGTTTGTGAGCGACACTCACATGGGCGCGGGGGTTGTTTGAGATTTTCAGTCGTGGGGCAGAGCCGCCACCTTCCTTCCCGAAAACTGTTCCCAGCGATTGATAAGCCGCGGCGAGAGGTTTTGTCTTGAGATGATGCTTTCTCGGGAAGACGTTGAGTCTGTCCCCCGTGAGAACGAATATTTTTTGTCCGCGGAAAAAAGCCTCTTCCGGTTTGTGCGGGCCGGTGACCAGTGGTTCCCAGGTCAGTAACTCGCCCTCTTTTTTGTATCGAGCTGAAAACACCACATTGTGATGTTTGGTCCAGCTGCGAGCGAGCAGTTCTACTTTTTCGGAGTTAATCCGATAATCCAGAATGGCCCGCGCACGTTCCCCATTTACGGCTTCGGGAAGGACATAACGTGGCAGCGTGCGTTTTTGTTTTTGACCAATCAACACCTCCAGAGCCCTACCTCTGGCGCTGTACACCCTTCCGTTGTGGACGGCCAGCGGGAGTTTACCATATCCGGTCGTTTTTCGGGCCACGGATTCGAAACTATCCTTCTCGGAAATCCAATCTATACCTTCGCTGGGGACCAACCAGTCCAGATGTTTGTTCCCTCTTACCGCATGCGCGTGCACCCATTTGTCCAGGGGCCGGAAGCTTTTAACCTTGAATCGTCTTTTCACATCCAGCGCTTTGCTCTCACTGTTCCCGCCCAGTGGGTCATCATCGCCAAGAATCCCCATGTCTCCGTCGTCCGAGACGTTCATCTGGTTGGTTCCGGGGGATCCAAGGGGGTAGCGCCGCAACTCTAATTCAGAATGTCCTTTCCGTTCTTTCCACAGTTCGAATCCGCGCTTGCTTTGCACATGCACCAGCCATCGGGGCCATGCTGACGGCCCGAGAGGACGGCGTTCATGAAATAGGATTGTTCCGTCAGCCGGGTCAAGAATGATACGTCGCAGGTCACGGTTTTTCTTCTCATGACGATGGGTTTTGCGGAAGATGGTCACCTGGAGGAGCCCCGATTGCCATGAGAGGCTTTTAAGAGTACGACGATAGTATTTTGAATGATACGGTTTCAGCAGTCGCCGGGTCCACACGTGGTTCGTTTCCAGGTTGAGAACTGTTATCCAGGATTGTCCCTGACCTATGGCCAGATACTGGTTGTGCTGCCTCCAGTGGGCAGCCCGGGGGGCGAACAGGGGGATGTGGTTTTGTATGTTGCCAGAGTTGATGTCAAGGAGGACGAATTGGTCCGCATATTGAAACGCCAGTTTGTTCTTGTGAGAGAAAGGGCCCGCGAAATGGGGTGGAATCAGGCTGCGCCAGGTCGGGACGTTCTTTTGAGTCCGAATGGCCTGAAGCACACCTGTATTGTCAATAAAAACCCGTTGGGAATGACGTTCTGAATCCGGCAGGCACAGTTGTGCGTCAGAGAGGTTTGTACTCTGGAAAAGGGTATTGGGAATCGGAAAACCGGCCGTCGCAGGAGGTTGGTCGAGGGCCAGCGGACCGAGCATAACGGCATAAATGTGTTTTTCCGAGCCGGTGAGGGCAGCGACCTGGCCCGGAAGCTGTCGTGAATCTACGCGGGAACCGTCTTCAAGATGGAAGCCGCGTAACGTCTTTTCGTTGGCCATCCATACCGTCTTGTTCCGTATGCACAGGCGGATAGAGCCATCCATGACGCCGGGACTGATGGCTTCCTTTACGAAAGAGGTGTAAAACCTCTGGTCCGCGACATCGTGGGCCCAGGCGGTTTGGCCGCTGGAGGCGGCAACGGCACGGATGCCCGTCCTGCCGTAACAGATTATTCGGTCCGCGCTGTCGGCCAGGGCTGTATGGCGGGGCAAGAAATACCGGCTCCACAATTTCTTGCCATCAGTAGTTGACAGAGCGAGCAATCCGGGGAAATCACGGGGATTGAAAACCACGCGTCCATCCGTCACCATCGGTGGTGAACCGGGACGCGTCATGAAGTAGGAATCGTCCGCGGGTCGGGAATACGTGTGGATCCACCGCATCATGCCGTCCCGTGCGTCACATCGCCCGACGATTCCCGTATTGGTCTGGAAATACACGGATCCCAGATGCACCGTAACGGCGTTACCCCAGGGCAGGAACGGTCGCCCATCCTGGGTGGCAAGATGACGACGCCACAGGATCTCACCATCGCTGGCTCGCAGGCACAGCAGGAAAAGTTGTTGATTCAGCTCTTCCCCCCGCGAGGCCATAACATACACCCGGCCGTCGGAAGGTACAGGGTCGTTGGCGGGAAACAGATTTCCCCATGATTCATTTTTCAGCGTGGACCAGACGACGTGGCCGTCCTCCGCATCGAGGGCTGCCACCCCGACGGGTTGGTTCCGGTTGCGATCAACGCCCCACCGGGTGAAGACCAGCTCGCCCGACATTCTTGCGGTAAGATCTTCCGGTTGCAGATTGGTTTTTGCACCGGGGGATAGATCAGTCACCGGTCCCTGGCTGAACCATTGACGTTTCCCCGTTTTTTTGTCGTAAAGCGCAACTCCCCGGGTTCCAGCGGCTGTGATCACATTGCCGGTGGTCTTTACTCCGATGCCCGAGAGGCGGTTGAACAATCCGCGTGCCTCATCCTCCGACGCATACTGCAGCGCTGATGTCGGCATACGGAGCGGCCGGACGTTCGGGGAGTCAGATGATTGGGGCATTTTTTCGGTCATCCGGGAGAGGCGAGTGGCGAGTTTCTCGCCCGTCACTGATTCCCCCCGCCACGGGAGCGTTGTGTTTTTGGGGAAAGATTTGGTCCGCCTGGTGAGTGCCTCATGGTGACCCAAAAGTGCTAAACTGGTCCACACTCCGGCGGTGGCCTCTCGCTGCATGCGGCTGTTTGAGGTGTGTTGCAGCACATTGGAGAAATAGCGATAGGCCAGTCCGGCGTGTCCGCGCCGAAGTTCATGGAGAGCGTTTTTGAGCAACGCCTTATGGACATCGGTTGACCACGGATGTTTCCGGAACGTGGAGAGAACCCGGGACGGAGATTTACCGATCTGTTTCGGGGGGCGGGCAGCTGCAATTCTCTGCTGAAGATCCGGGCGATTCCGCAGGCGGGCGTCGAGATCATGCCAGAGAGAAATGTAGCGGCTGCCCTGTTTACAGAGCATGCGCCTCTGCGCTTCTTCACGGATGAGCATTCCCACGCGCACCGCGGCCCATGTGAAATCTTCATCGGTCCACTCGGGGTTGAGCTTTGTTGCTTTTGCCATTTCAACAATCGGAGGAGGGCTCGATTTCCATTCCGATTCAATGGCGCTGTCGATACCCCTGTTCTGGAGCCATTTGATCGCCTGCCCCTCGGCACCGGCCGCAGCCAGGGTGGTCCCCCATGCGCGGATCCACCAGTCGGTGGCAATGTGCTGTTGTTTATATCGCCACAGGAGGTCGGCGGCGGTTGTGAACTGATCGGCTTTGACGTGATTCTTCCAGACCTGTGGCCAGGAGGTCACCCCTTCGCCGGTTTCTTCCGCGGGTGGCAAAAAATCCCTTGCTTCACGATTGGCCATGATCAGTGCGGGAGGGTATTTTTTGCCTAATTCAAGCAGTTGTTCCAGAGCAGCATCCCGGATGTCGGAGTTGTCGGGATGGTTGGCCAGCATTTTTTGACACACACGTTCCGCCTGACTCATGCGTCCCAGCTGCTGGTAGCTTCTCGCCAGGTCACGTCGATGCTTTATGAGTTGTTTGCTGTTTTTCGGTGGGAATTTCTCAGGAAGTTTGCGGAGGAGGTAAATCCGTCGGCGAATAAGCCGATATTTCCTGAACGTGGGGTTGAGATTTAACTGTTTAAATTCTTTCTTCCAGCTGCGAACGGAGGCTTCGACGGTCGCTTGCCTGCTGTTTTTCCAGACTATCGGAGGCGCTTCATCCCGGTACAATGGGCCTTCTTCAGGGAAGGCTGATGGGGCAAATGCCTGGAGGATCAGCAGCCCCAGAAGTATGAGTTTACGCGCGGTTGAATGGTGAATGGTCATCGCTGGTGGATGGGAAGATAACGGTAGGGGAGACTTAGAGCGAGGAGCGCCATGGGAGTTTTGTGACTCGTTCCCCCCCAGGAGCCATTTTCCTGTTGTTTCTTGAGCAGGGCTTTGCGAGCAATCGGATACCACTCCTTGAAGATGTCCTGACTGGCCTGATTCAGGGCGAGGGCACCATAATACTGAGAATAATAAAAGTGTCTGCTCACATCTTTGTCATTTTCCTGGAGGTATTGTATTCCCGCCTGTGTCGGCTCAGAGTCATGCCGTCCCGACATGCAGAGGGCGGTCACGGCGGCAGCGGTGGTGGCGAAATGGGCATCACCAGGTCCTTTGTAGCCGAATCCGCCATTCTTTTTATTCCAGCAGCTGCGCGTGTATTTGATTGCTTCGTCGATCGTTTCATCGGGAACAAAAATACCGGCCTCTTTTGCCGAAGCGAGGGCAACGACCTGCATGACCGTTACGGAGAGGTCGGCGTCGCGCGGCTGCGGTTTATACCGCCAGCCACCTTTGGGGTTTTGTGCACGCAGGATGACCTTTACCGCTTTTTTGAGAGCTCGCCGGATCTTTTTCTCTCCGGTCATGCCCCATAGTTCGGTCAGAGCCAGGGTGGCCAGTCCGTGTTCATACATCAGACCCGTTTTCGGGGTTGCAAGGTAGCCGCTTCCCTCGCGTGATATCTGCAGGAGGTAATCCACCGCCAGCTCCAGTTGATCCCCGTATTTGCCGTGTGTGGGGATTTCCCCCCGGGCCATGCAGGCCATCAACGTGAGAGACGTAACCCCCACGCGATATCTGCTGCCCCAGCTTCCGTCATCGTTTTGATTGGACATGAGGTATTTCAGTCCCCGATCGATGGCCCGTTCGGTTTTGGGAGTGAGGAGGGACTCGACCTCTCCAGCGTGACACAGATGTCCCATGGGAAGGAGCGTCATCACGACAACAATAACTGTAATCTTGTGCATGGTTGAGTTCCCTTCATTCAGGTCTCGCGAGAGCCTCGTAATATGCCTTCAGATGATCACGGTATTCAAGGGGCATTTCGCGGGCAAAATTCTGGTTGAGTGCTTTTCGTTCTCGCTGTTTCAGTGAACGCCAGTCAGAATCCTCCCCATCGGGTCCCTTACCTTTTATGGTCATGGAGGTAGCACCTCTCTCGTCTCCGCCGCCACTGGTGGCCATGCGGCTGTGGTTTTCCGTGATTTGAGTGCCGGGAGCGACGGATGGACCGGGGGGCGCGGGGCCTTCGGCCGCTCCGGGAGGGGCGGCCTCTGGGGGGCCGGCAACCGGCGGACCAGCTTCCGGTGGACCCGCTTCGGGGGGACCGCCTTCGGCCGGCCCCGCTTCGGCGGGGGCCTCGGCCATCTCTTCCATCTGACTCTGGGCCTGTTCCATCGCCCCCTCCATTGCCTCCATCGCTTCCGCCTGCGCGCTCTCGGCGGCTTCGGGTTTTTCCTCGGAAAGGGCATCGGCGGCCTCTTCCATTGCGGATTGGGCCGCGCTCATTGCCTGTTGCATCGGCATGCTCGGCATTTCCTGAGCCATCTGGGCAGCTGTCTGGGCCATCTGCGCCTGCGCGGAAGCAAGTTCGGATGGGCTCTCGGCAGCCTGGTTCTGGAGCTCCTCCTGGGACTCGCTCAGTTCTTCCAGTTTCTCCTGGGCCTCCTGGAGCTCTTCCGCTTCTGCGAGTGTCTCGGAGGCGGCTTCGTGCTTCTCGCGCGCCTGCTCCAGCTCCTCATAGGCCTGTTCCTGCGCCTTTTCGAGAGTTTCGGCGGCCTCATCCTGAGCCTGCCTGGCTTCTTCGGATTTTTGCTCATCCATAGCGGCCACGGCCTCATCCATCTGCTTCTGGGCCTTCTGCAGCATAGGAGGGACGGAACTGTCGTCGGATGGTTGTCGCGCGAGATCCGAAGCTTCGTTTGAAAGTTGTTTCTGTTCCGAGGCCTGCTCCTCAACGGGCTTATTGCTCGAATCCGCCATCTTTTTCTGTTTGCTGGCGAGTTGGTCAACCGCCTGGGCAGTTTTTCGTGCCTCCTGCATCGCCTCTGATAGTTTTTGCAGCTTTTCCTTAATGGGCTCCGTTGGATCCGGGCCGGATTCATCTTTATCGGATGAATCTGATCGGGCGAGTTTCGCCAGTTTTTCCAGCGATGCAATAACTTTTTTCTGCAGACTGGCAGCCTGGAGATAATGTCCCTTTTTGAGGTTACTGGCAGCCCCGCTCATGCGATGCTGTAGTTTTGCTTCTTTGACCCTGCTGACCAGCTTGTGTTTCTGTTGTTCCAGTGCTTTTTGGAGATTTTCGGCCGAGCCTCCGAGTTCCCTCTGTTGAGCCGCCAGCAATTTAGCGTCCGCAGGTATTCCTTCGCCTCCATATTGCCGGGCAGCAATCTGTCGCGTGTTGCCAAACAGCTTTTTCTGGTCCTCCTTGATCGACTGAATACGTTCTTCGATATTCAAATCACTCTCGGCGGGATTGCTCTGCGCAACCACATTGTTCAATTTGTTAGCCGCCGCTTTCAGTTGGTTTACAGTTCGGTCGAGTTGGGGATGGGAGGTGGAGATGGATCGGACTGCTTCACTCAGTGCTCGGGTGGCTGCCTCAACTTCCCGGTCGCGCACGTTTTTTAAGGTGGAGACAATCCTGCGGAGCCGTCGTATCTTGTCTCCCGATACAAGATCGTTGCTTTCCAGCTCATTGAGAACGGCCTGGAAATCCTCGATGCTGCGTGTGAGTTCTCGTTTCACTTCCAGTTGCCGCTGATATTCTCGGCGAATTGTGTCTGCGGTCTGCATGGTCCCCTCATCCTTTTCGTCCGCATTCTTCTGAGCTGCCGGAGCGACGGAAAACAGCGCGATCAGCATCACGGATAACCATTTAATTTTGTGCATTGTTTCACCTGTCTATTGAAGGCAGTAATCTATTGCAACGACCATACACGACCATATAAGTCCAACCCGGGTGCCGTTGATGCGGCTGTCACGGTGTATTTTCTTCTGGCGGATCGGATTCCTCCTTTTCAAATGCTTCACGCAGGGTCTTCAGTGTCCTGTGACTTTTCTGCTCCGTTTCGTGCAGTCTGATCAGTCGTTTGGTGACCGGCTTTTGAACGTTCTGGACGTAATCCCAGAATTCAGACTGGCCCAGAATGTCCACGGTGAAGGAGGCCGATCTCCCGATCTGGGGTTGTTTGCCCCGGTTATCTTCCACTTCAATGTGCCAGGTAATAGTGTCGCCCGGTTCAAGATTGTCGATGGTATCGGCGAGTTTCCATGTTGTGCGCACGGTGTCGCTTTTGCCGCTCAGCCTGGCAAGGGGGAGGCGTTCGGGTTCTCTTCCGTTTCGCTGATACACAATTGCCGCACGGGTGAGTCCGTAATCGTCGTGTGCGCGAAAGACCACATTGAACTGTTTTTTGGTCGTGGCTTTGATGGCGGGTTGGTTGCCCAGCCACTCCACGGTCGGTGTGGCGTCCGGGACGACCCGCACGGCATGCCGTGTGCGCGGGCTGTACTCGTAGCCGTGTCGTTTGCCTTCCCACCGGTAGCGGTAGGAGAATGAACTTGTGGCCGTATGGGAGAAACTGGCCCGTTTGCGTCCATCGCTGAGGGACATGCGCTGAGGCTCCTGATTCTTGATGAGCATGTCAGCCCGGGTGAGAGGGCGATCGAGGGTCAGATTCCATACAATCGTGGTTCCGGCCAGCACATCCGGCATGGGGCCGGTCACCTTCTGGGGCGGGCGATTCGTGTAGTCCGGATATTTTAACGTTATTTCTTGTTTGACCACGCTGGGGGGCGGAACGACGGTGATTTCCGCCGGTCGGGAACGGGTGTCACCAATGTGGAAGGAATATGTCAGGCTATTCAGAGGGCTTTCGATCGTGTGGGAGAATTTGTCGTCGGAGTTGACCACCGAAATGTTTTCCCGTTCACCCTCCGCCGTTTTCAGTTGAAGGCGTCCGGATTCGGGCACTATCCCACCGGCCCTGGCCCATACGGTGACCGGGTCTCCCTGCCGAACCGTCAAATCTCCACTGGTTCCCTGCATTTTCGTCCGGGTGGGATACTTCGCATCCGAGGCGGGATTGATCATCCGCTGGAACAGAGCGGCGTAATGCCCCGGGAAGAGGATGGCGGAGATGGTGAAAACCAAACCAATGAGGGCCAGGCGCCGGGCGTCCCTTGTGATTGTGTTGAAGGTGACGATTCCGCTGAAATCGATCTTTTTTGCCCTGGATTGTGCATCGTTCAGCAGAGCATTCACCAGTGCGGGGGCTCCGGATCCTTCCCCCTCCGCGAGCTGGACTGCGGAGGTGAGCCGGCTTTGCAGAGCCGGGCGCTGGCGTTCAACCTGCAGTGCGGTGCGCACCGGGTTGAATGGGTTCAACTGCTGCCACCATTTGTTGTGCAGCACATACCCGACCGCGCAGAAATTGATGATCATCAAGACGGCCCGTGCGACCCCAGGAAGGGCAAACATCCAGTCCAGCAGTAAATTGGCCACGAACAGGGCGCAAAAGAGAGCCAGCAGCCGACATATTCCCTGGAGGTGTGTTACCAGTTGATCCTTCTGCCAGGTGCGGCGCAGTCTTTGTGTTATTTGTTCGGGCATAATGTTTTCCTATACCAGGTTCTTTCGGCGTCGTACGAACCATTCAACGCTCACACAGCACGCGAGCAGGGCCAGAATCGGCCACCAGTCCCACAGCTCTTTCTCCTTATGCACCACGGTTGTCCGGGTTTCGCTGTCGAGGTATCCCGGCAGGGATGAAACGGTCCGAGCGGTCAGGAATCGTCCGCCCGACTGAGCGGCGATTTCTTTGAGGAGGCCCGCCTGCATGGCCGGTTCGAGGTTTTCCAGATTGCCCGGTTTGGCACGTACCTGAACGCTGTTGGCCAGGTCTCGATCCGCGGCGGGAACAGAAATATCGTAGGTTCCTTCGTCGGACGCCAGGAACATCCCCTCATACAGCCCCGGAGTGCCCGGAACGGATCGGAGATTGAGGCGTCGCCGGGGCACTTTTTTGTCGCTGTGTGACAGGTTGACAATATATTCGTCCCGTTCAACCGGTTCATAGGCGGCGTTGAGGACATTGGCGAAGACGTGAACTTTCTGACCGACTCGGACCTGGCTGTCATCCACTTCCAGCCGAATCCGCTGGTTCTCACCGAGCAGCCGGGAAAGAGTCAGGAACTGAATGGCCTGGCCCCAGAATCGCCCGTGGTATGTGTCTCCACGTTTATATCGCATTCGCCACAGCCGATCGGTGGCCACAAACATCGATTTTCCCGTTCCGTATCTCTGCCAGACGATAGCGGGGTAGGGAGTTGCTCGACGGTCGGCATCCGAGAGCGTCGCAATGACTATGGCGCCGCTTTTGGTGCCGTCAATGCGCGGCACGTTTCTCAGGGGACGAACAAGTGACCATATCTCCTTATTAGCCGAGGCCGGATGATCAAGCCGGGCCAGCATGTTCTCAAAGCCTTCCGCGGTGGGAACCAGATGTACATTTTTGGGCACCTTTTCCCAGCCGTTACCAATTTTAATCGGCAGCAGGGGAGCCAGTTCAGTGTTTTTGTAAGTGGCCGGGGCGTGTCGGTGGCCCGCCAGCATCAGGAACGATCCGCCACGTTCGCGGACGAGCTCTTCAAGACGCTGGATCTGGATGGGTTCAAAGTGGGACGCCGGGACGTCTCCGATTATCACCAGGTCATAGCTGAATGCTTCCGAGGGGTCCAGAGGAAAACGTTGCAGATGCTCGTCCGAGGCGCGTGCCAGTTCCGGATCCCCTTTGGTCATCAAGAATTTTACATCCAATCGACGGTCACGGAGTAGAACTCCTCGCAGGTAGCGATACTCCCACCGCGGCTTGCTTTCCACGTACAGAACGCGAATCTTCTCGTCCAGCACACGTATCTGGCGCGAGGAGGAGTTATTGGCCTCCTCGGCTTCCCCCTGCAGATTGTCCAGCTGCACTTTAAGATCCTGCAGGCCCGCCGGGGCTTCGGCGAGGAAAGTTACTTCGGCGAATTGGGCACCATCTTTGAGGTTGATGGTCTTGCGTTTAACCTCTTCACCGGCGAGTGTCACCACCAGGTCCACCGCCCGTCCTCCGTACCCATGGCACTGTATACGGGCCCGCAGGGTCACATCATCGTCTTTGAACAGCACGTCCTGCACGATAACCCGGGTGATAGCGAGGTCGTCGGGCTGAGAGACTCCAATCCCCACGGGGAAGACGGGTATGTCCCGTGCACCGAGAGACCGGGCGGCGGCGCGGGGGTCAGTGCCGCCGTTTGCCGCGCCGTCCGTCAGAACGACTATGCCGGCGAGCGTCTGACCGGCGTGAAGATTGGCAGAACGCTGCAGGGCCGAGCCCAGGTGGGTGGCGGGTGCTTCGGCTTTGAGATTCTGGAGTGCTCTGGCCGAGACCTCGCCCTCACCCGTGCTGGGCACCAGTTTCTCACCGAAAGCAAAGTAGCGCACGCGGTAATCTTCCGACAGCGTTTCCAGTGCCGGGGGAGGAGAATCGATCAGGGCGCGGGCCAATTTGATGCGCTGCACGTTATGCACCTTTTCCGCCACGGTATCGGGAACGTTCAGGGGGAGGGAAGCCAGTTGGTTCTGAATATCCTCCAGTTTGTTCCGGTATTCGGTGAGTGACGACGTGAGGGCAGCAGAGTCGGGCGGAGCTGATTCGTTCTTCTGGCTCCGGCGTACTCTTTTCAGCATGGGGAGGATTTGCTGCCGCAGATCTTTGATGGATTTGACCACCGGTTCCATCTTTGCCTTTTCGGAGTTCTGCGTTGCCATCTCCTGCAGATCACCGGTCATCTTTGTCAACGGTTCGACCAGCTTCTTCGCTTCCGGTTGATCCGGGGAGTTCAGCAGTGTCTCTGTTTCCTTTTGCAGGGAGGCCAGGCGGCGGCTCACCCCCGGTGCAGGCTGATCGGTTTTTCCCATTGCCAGCGCGGCGTCGTTAATGTCTATGGTGGATCGCCGTTTATCCTCCCGGCTCATACTTTCCGAAGTGTCGACGAGAACCAGAACGGTTTGTTTGACCTGCCGGGTGAATTCAATCCCCATAACGGGTTCAAAGAGCATGACGATGATAATAATGAGGGGCACGGCTCGCAGGACGGTGAGACCAACGCGCGTCCGACGGGATAATCCATGTTCGCGCTGGTAGAGGTAGATCGCACCTGCTACAACAAAAATCATCAACAGGAGGGCTATGACCGGCGGCCACTGGCTGCGCAAATAGAAATTGTAGTAGCTCAGTGAGCCTTCGCTCTGGATCCCCAGCAGCTCAAGCAGGTATGTAAGCATGGTCAGGTTCCTTTGAATCCAGTGAAGGGAGAAGGAGTGGCTTCGGATCGGGTGGCGGCGCGATTGGAGAATCGTTGAGCGAGGAAGGATTCCAGCCCGAACACGACCAGGGCGAGTGCAAGCAGCAGGGGCCAGAGTTCAAAACCGGTACGGGTTTCACGGATTGCCGATCCCATCTCCTGGTCGGATCCGATGACCTGTATCGCCAGCGGCCCGAGGACCTGGCGAAGGCTGGATGTCGATAAAGATTGTACGTTGGATTCTCCGGAGGGGACGTTGACGGCCAGACGTCCCATTTCGCGACCCGCCTCACGGACACTGTAGAAACCGGGGTCGGCGGGATTGGGAAGTTCGGCCACACGTTGGTCGCCCTGCTGGTTGACCTGCACTTCGCGGGTTGTGTCCGCCGGAGTGTGGAAACTCACCACTTCTGTCGCCGATTGTTGTTTGGGTAATGTCATCCGGAGCTTTCGCCCGACGATTGCCGCATTTTCAAATGGGGCACGGGTGAGATGCCGGACCATGTTCTGAAGAAGCAGCACATACATCGGGTTCAGCGGCAGATTCGTCCATTGACGTCCGGCGCTGGTGGTCATCAGCAGAACGTGTCCGTTTCCGATTTTTTTCTCGAGCAGCAGCGGGGCATCCTTCTCACCTGTTTCCATCAGAACGGCCACTCCTTCGTCCGGTTTGGATCGGAAATATCTGTTGACTTTTGCGTTCCGACGGAGTGACTGAGGAAGAGTGTGGAGACCCCGCAGCAGCGGATGTTCGCCCACCAGTTTCACCGGCCACCCGGAGGAACCCTCCTTCGGGTCCTCGCTCAGTTCGGTCAGCCGGGCCGGCAGGATGGGGGTGGTCCCGTCATGGAGGCGCATATTCGTCAATTTCGGGCTAATTTTGTCACCAAGAAATACCATGAGGCCGCCTCCGCGTTGCACAAAATCATGGAGTTCCCGCGCCTGTGTCGCGGCAATGTCGGGGACGTTCGACAGTATTACGATGTCGAAGCGGTCCAGTTCCGAGCTGGATGGGAACTCGATGAACGTACGTTGTTCAATCTTTACTGGTGAATCAGAGCTCTGCTGCGGTCTTGGCTGAAGGGCGAGCTTAATGAAGTCCGTGCTTCGCTGGGACGTTTCCCCTTCCGCGTCAATCAGCAATACATTGATGTTTTTCGGCACCTGTGTGACGGCGAACCGGGAGTTATCCAGCGGGAGAGCGTCCTCCGGGGTCCATACGGTCAGATTGGTGATACCGGGATTGGAAAATTTTGCGAACAACGGCTGGGCAGCAGTCTCACCAGGCTTGATGACCGGCAGCGTGCGTTGATCAATGGTGGTGTCCCCCACGTCGAGGTGGAGACGGACGTTACGGGCGGGTTGCGCACCGTAGTTCGTCACCTCTACCCCATAACGCGCGGTACGGCCGGGCAAAACTGACCCCGACCGGTAGGCGAAGCTGGTGATGGCGAGATTCTTGTGATCCAGAGTCCCCACGGATGCAAAGAAAACGGAGGCGCGGGAGGCAATACGTTCAAGTATCCGGCTCGATTTCTCGGAGAGATGTTGCCAGCTGACGGACTGGCCATCGCTAATGAGGTAGAGTTCGCGAGCCGGTGATTTCAGTTCCTGGATCAGCTCGCTGGTGGTTTCCAGGCCCCTGTCCAAATTCAGTCCGCCCCCACCGGGCTCGATCTTGCCCAGAAGTCGCTTCACCTCCTCGGGGCGGTAGCCCACGTTCCTCGCGACGACATGCGGTCTATCATCGAGGAGCAGCAGAGTGAAAGGGTCGCCGTGGTCGAGCGAGCTGAGGATTGTGGCTGCTCGCTGTTTGGCCATTTCAAAGCGAGTGTTTGCTCCCGTTTTGTGCCTCATGCTGTATGAGGAATCGATGGCGACGACCATCGCGGGCCGGGCGTTGAGCCCCAGAGCACTCCCGCTGCTCACGGGGAGAGTTGGACGTGCAAAGGCAAGGGCCAGGAGAATCAGCGCCAGCGTCCGGAGTAAAAGCAGGAGTATGTCCTCAATCTGCACCTGGCGTGAGCGCGATTGCAGCGCCTCATTCAGCAGCGCCATCGCAGCCCATTCCTCCCGTTTGGGCCGGAACCGGTTAAACAGGTGAATGGCAACCGGTGCTCCGGCAGCAGCAAGTCCGAACAATAGCCATGGGTTGAGAAACGTCATGCGATGGTCACCGTTTTAGAATGCAGGGATCAGCAAGAATCACGCCTGCTGGGAAGCTAAACTGCTCAGTCGGTTGGATCTCCACCGTCAGGGGCCCTGAGGAGGATAAATTCAATGATAACTTTTTTGCGGTGCCGTCCGGCGTCAGCTGCTGGTCATACAGCTTGTGATCTCCATCCATCACGACGGCCCGTACGGGATGATGATTTGTGCCAGCGGGAAGCAGCACTCCGGTCAGTCGCGCCGCGTTGTCCGGCAACTCGATTTGTATCCGCGTCAGAACGGGTATTTCCAGGGCGGAGCCCCACGTATGATCGGACTCTCTCACACTCACTTCAGAAGAGACGGAGCGCTCGAAAAGAGGAAGCGTTGTAATCCGCCAGTCATCTGGGTCGTCCAACCACGTGCATCGGGGGCCTGTTCGTCGAAGATGACGTATGGTGGTGAATGATGCCGTAAAGGATTTGAGAATGGGGTGATGAAGCTTGATTGAGTGATCGACAATGTCCAGATCGCTGGCAATCAGAGTTGATCCATCGACAAATGTGATTTCAAAGCCGGACGAAGTGGAGTGAGCAGCCGGCGAGAAGACATAGCGGGTTAGTTTTCGGCGGGGAAAACTGAGTTTGCCGATGAGAGTGTTCAGGGTCACTTTCTCACTATCCAGAGAGAGTAGTTTTCCTGGAACAGGTTCTTTGCCCCGGCGGTACAATGTGTTTTGTCCGGGATCCTTAAGTTCTGCTTCCGGTTTGAACTGAACTGAGCTCAGATTGTCGGACGGAAGGGAATGCTCGCCCAGCACGGCGCCTTTGAACTTGAGTTTGCCGTTGGTCCATCCGTCAATTCGAGCCACGAGGATATCTCCGTTTTGCAGCTGGACTCGATTGGGCATAGGGAGGGTTCTGGAGTCTGAATCGAATCGCACCAGGACGACGGATTTCCAGGGAATATTTTTGCCGTCCACTTTCAATCCCGATGCGCCGAACCGGATCGTACCTGTGTGCCAGCCGTCGTGGGTCTGCACCACACCCCTGGCCCCCAAAATAGACGGGGCGGTCAACAGGCCGAGAAGCAGGAAAATAAGAACCTTACGCACCATTTATCTCTCCCTGTTCATTCGGCTCATAAGGTACGACGAGAGCGTCAGACCAACCGGTTTTGACGTATCGACAAGGGCGTAATCGACGTTCGCGTTCTCGCATGATTCCCGCGCTCTGGTGAGAAATCTGTCGAGGGCCTCCAGGTAGGTCTTCCGGACGCGTCTTGGCTGGGTGACAAGATCGTCTTCCCCCTCCAGCCCTTCGAAACGTTTGGAACCCTCAAACGGGAATTCGAGCTCGGCATGGTCCAGTATGTGGAAAACCACCACGTTATGGCCGGAGTAGCGCAGGTGCTGGATGCCTTCCACAAAAGCGTCCAGATCATCGAAGAGATCCGAAAACAGGATCACGAAACCACGACGATTAATACGTTCGGCAAATTCATGGAGGAGCCCCGAGACATTGGTTCGGGGCCGGGGTTTCAGCGCGTCAAGTTCCGAAGCCATATCGCCGATAACGCTTTTGGAACCCCGTGGCTCGATATAAGATCTCAGTTCGTCGTCATAAAGGGCCAGTCCGGCGGTATCGCCCTGGTCGGTGATCATGTATGCAAGGCTTGCCGCCATATATTTGGCGTATTCCAGTTTGGTGACCTCATCGGACCCGTATCGCATGGAGGTGCTGGCATCTATCAGCAGGTGGGCGTCGTAGTTGGTCTCCGCTTCATATAATTTGACGTAATACCGTTCTGTACGTGCGTAAACGCGCCAGTCGATATCATCCACCTCGTCTCCGGGAACATACGGTCGGTGATGGGAGAACTCGGTGCTCAGGCCCGAGAGCGAACTGCGATGCATACCCACACGCATCCCCTCAACCACTTCTCGAGCAAGGAGCTCGAGAGGTTCGATTTGCTGGAGAGTGGCGGGATCGAGGTAATTCGGGTTCTCAATCGTTTTGTTGCTCATCGTATAACCTCTCGTCACACGGGATGGTTTCGAGCAGCTTGTCCACCACGTCGTCAGTTGTGAGGTCTTCCGACCGGGCGGAGAAGTTCAGCAGCATTCGGTGACGGAGCACCGGGTGAGCGATTGCCTGAATGTCCTCGATGGAAACGTTGAAGCGACCCCGCAGCATGGCCCGGGATTTACCCGCGGTGAGCAGGTAAATACTCGCCCGGGGACCGGCGCCGTAGGAAACCCAATCTTTAATGAAATCAGGAGCATCGGACTCGTCTGGACGCGTCGCGCGAACGAGTTCCACGGCGTATTCGGAAATGTGGTCGGCCACTGGCGTGCGGCGAACCAGTTGCTGGAGTTTGAGAATTTCGTCCTGAGTGAGAACCCGCTCCAGCTCCTGGGATTCGATGGATCCACTGCTTGCTTTGACCGCAATCTCGACTTCTTCGTTGCGGCTGGGGTAGTCAACGATAATGTTGAACAGGAAACGGTCCAGCTGGGCCTCGGGCAGGGGATAGGTTCCTTCCTGCTCAATGGGATTCTGCGTGGCAAGCACAAAAAAGGGTCTGTCCAGATCCCAGTTCTCCCCGCCGGCCGTCACTCGTTTCTCCTGCATGGCCTCCAGCAACGCCGCCTGCGTTTTGGGTGGTGTCCGGTTGATCTCATCCGCCAGCAGCACGTTGGAGAAGATAGGGCCTTTGACGAATTTGAACTCCCTCTGCTTTGTTTTCGGGTTTTCGTTGAGCACTTCCGTGCCCGTGATATCCGAAGGCATCAGGTCGGGAGTAAACTGAATCCGATTAAAGTCCAACGACATGGTCTCCGCCAGAGTGCTCACCAGCAGAGTTTTTGCCAGCCCGGGCACGCCCACCAGAAGGCAGTGCCCCTTGGCAAACAGGGCAATCATAACTTCGTCGATGACAGTTTCCATGCCCACAATGACATTGGAAAGTTCGTCGAGGACGGCTGAATGGGCCTGGCCCAGATGTTCTACCGCTTCTTTTTCATCCATGGACACGTCGGGCGCTTCTGTCGCCTGGTCACTCATTTGTTTGGCCTCTCTGCGGCTGAGTAGTTATATACGGAAAGTTGCAGATTCCCTCTGTGTTTCGGGCGTCTGCTGCCGACAACGTTGCTATTTATACATCAATCAGTTCTGCGCGCGGACCACCGGATAAAGGTTTTCTGCTCCTTTATATGACTTTGGGTGCTGGCAGGTAACGTAGTATCGGCCAGATCATGAAGCGTGTTCGATCGGGTAATCGTGCGGCGCGCGTGCACAGAGTGGTTGACGTTGGCGGTTGGCGAACATTTGGAACGCACTTCACGCGTTCAACAGTCGGATACTTCGGTCGGTTCCCCCCGGAACTGTTTCCATCAAGCCGACAAAATCGATAGTATTAGATACCCGGACAGCTTGCAAGTCACTGGCCGCCGCATTTTCCCTGTAATTCGATTTAATGCACTAGAACACCATGTCCAGCAAACCTCTGCTGGGCTTTATCCCCCTTAAACTCAATTCCCGCCTATTGGAAGACGGGTTCGGTGAAATCGAAAATTGTTCGCTTGAATGTCGCGAGGTTTGCCCGGGGACGCAGTGGGCCGATGATGAATCGCTTTGCCGGCCGGGCCCACCCGGATGGGCCGACTCCGCAATAGCGTCGGTGGGAGAATGTGGGGAAACTGGCGTGGGCCACCTGAGGGAGTCCTTTACCTGTGGGGGCGATGAAACGTAGCTTCAACAGTTTGCAGGGAAAGGGAAGGAGAAACGCCGGCGGTCAGTTGACTTTAGCGACCTGCGTGCCGAAATCGCAACGCCCACACCGGAGCACATCTGAACCGTTTCAAGCGATAGTCCGGCCCTCAATTATTTCGATTCGGGGAATCGCAGCTGGCCGTCGAGCTGGTAGGCGTTGTCGTCATAAAGATCGAGCGTAAACAGTCCGAGAAACAGATCGAAAAACTGTGACGGATCGACTCCCAACCGCACGTTGAGGCCCGAGTGGAGGATGAATGGTTCGGGGATGGCGACTTCAACCGAGAACATCTCCCAGTCCTGCCATCCGCGATACATGTATGGCTGTCGTTGCGAGGTCTGATAAATCAGCCGTTTAGCCGGGGCCTGGAAAATCGGATCTTCCAGCTCCTTCATGTGTGCACGCCACCCATCCATCTGGTTGCCCCTCAGTTTATAGGCATTGGCGCTTATGGGATACTGATGTTTCACGACGTAATGCCACGGCCCAAAACCCGCTTTAATGCGGCGGTCAACTCCGGCGAAGAGCCCACGCCGGTCCATTTCCGCGTCGCCACTTATTTTGTACATGCCGCCCAGGTGGAGGAAGTTAGTGGCTTCCAGATAGAGACCAATGGACGGGGGTATGGCCCCGACAACGCGTTTGCCGCCCTGACCATCGGGAACTACCGGTGGGACCACGCCACCACCGATCATGACACAGTCCATGCTGTCGTCACGCAGGTTTTTCAAATAACCGCATCCCGTGGCCCCGAGCATTAGGCAGCCAATTAGAATAATACCCAGAACTCTGCGGAGGGAACGCGATTGAATCATATCTTTCTCCTCGATAGTCGACTGATAATTAGAAGCATTGCTTTCGGATCCGATTATGCTCATTGTAGGCCAGACTTTGCAAAAGTCAAGATGACAGCAGCCGGAGTCCCGCCAGCAAAAAAGCCGTGGCGTCTGGTGAGGGGCTTTCCCATCGGCATCCGAATCAGGTCTGTTTGATTTCTCCTGTGACGTAGAATGATCCGGTGACGCAAATTATGTCCTCAGCCCGTGAATCATTTCGTGCCTGTTCCAGAGCTGCCACTACCGGCGTGGCGACCGATACTGAAGGTATGCCGACCTCCCGCGCCGCTGCGGCAAGCTCTTCGGTACCGGCGGCCCGGGGGGATTGCGCTTCTGTGACGATAAGGTGGTCGCACCGGGATGTCATAAGGCGCAGGATCCGGTCGTATTCTTTATCTTTCGCGCATCCGAACACCATGGTGAGCCGTCGATCCGGGAAATGGGTTTTAAGGGCATCGAGGAGGGCCTGGACCGACTCCCGGGTGTGGGCAGTATCGAGAATCAAGGCGGGGGAGCGCTCCACAACTTCGATCCGGCCGTGACAGACCGACCGAGCTATGCCCTGATGGATATGCGGAGGTTTGACCATCAATTTCCCTCTGTCCCGGAGCAGTTCCAGCGTCCCAACCGCTGCCGCACAATTGTCGAGCTGGTGTCTCCCCAGAAGTGCCGTGTGCAGGTTGGTGTAATCTCGGTTCGGCGTCTGAATTTGGAACTTCCATCCCACGGGGGAAGCCGGAGATTCAGGTGGCGCGCACAGAGCGTGCGAATTATCCACGGTGATTGCACTGGTTACCTTCCACATCGGGCATCTGAGCTCTCTCGCTTTGTCGATCAGAACCCCCTCAGCAGCATCATAAACTTGTTTCCCCAGAACCACCGGGGTCCCGGTTTTAAATATCCCGGCCTTTTCAGCGGCGATCTCCTCTATGGTCTCCCCCAGCTTGTCCATGTGATCATAACCGATGGCGGTTACGACCGAGCATTCGGGTTCCAGAACGTTGGTGGAATCCAGGCGTCCGCCGAGGCCCACTTCCACCACGGCCCAGTCCACTTTCTGGTTCGCAAAATATTTGAACGCGATGGCGGTGAGAAGTTCAAAGTAGGTGGGGGCCAGATGCGGTTCATGTTCGCGTTTTTGCGTCACGTAGTCGCTCATCTGTTCCACAATACGGCAGAACGCACCTTCAGAAATACAGTTTCCCCCGACCTGGATTCGCTCGCGGATGGAATGAAGATGCGGAGACGTGAACAGTCCCGTGGTATGACCCGCCTCGCGGAGGCAGCGTTCAATGATGGCGCAGGTGGTCCCTTTGCCTTTTGTGCCGCCCACGTGAATGGCATGAAACTGGTCCTGGGGGGCGCCCAGTGTCTCCAGCAGCTCGGTGGTTCTCTGCAGGTTGAAATTGCGATCGTTGTAGCGGACGTTGGTTCGTTTTTCGTAGTTGACGGAATGCTGGAGAAACTGATGAGCTGCCTCCATGTCCATCGGTGAGCTTTCTGGATATCTTTGAGATGTCATGTTTCAGTTGCTCGCTTCCATGGGGAGCTGGCAGTGCTGGCCAAAACGTTCAAAAATGCGTTTTCAAACGGGCTCTCGGGTGACCTTGAGCCGGGCGATCAGCGGTAAGTTCATTCCGATTCGCTTGACTTTTTGGATGCCGTCATCATTTCAAACAAACGCACCAGAAGTCCCACAATGGTGGCCAGCACGATGCCAAAAAGCATCATCACGAGCGCCCATTGCGTGGTTTCAAACACAAAGTTCCGGACCGAGGCCACGAGTTCCACAGCGGGGTGCGTTCCGCTGAATATGGAAAGGCCGGACTGGGGAACGCCGAAGATACTGCAGAGTATGCCGAGCGCGATCACAAACAGGAGGGAGCCCAGCAGGGACTGCCTGAATTTGGAGAATGTCGTTCCGGCTCCCAGGGCAAGGCTGAGCGCGAGAGCGATGAAGACGTAGAACCGGGGGCGGGACCACTCACCGTCCGCCACCTGGCGCACGACGCTGGAGAGAAGATTCCACAGGTTTTCGAAGAAAGCGGCGGCTCCGTCGATACTGAAATCGGAAAGTTGAGGTGACTCCATTGTGAGTTCCAGAGGGGCTCCCAGCATCTGATTGGCTGCGTGGAGCACGACGGCGCAGAGAAAAATAGGGGCCACCGGCACGATGAATCGGGGGATACCTCCGGCCACGTCTCCATTGAATCCGATATCGCGCTCCGACACCTTATAAATGTTGGTGCTGGTGAGTGTGGCACCGGTGAACATCGCGGCCAGAGCCATGGCCAGTTTGCGAACCACGATACCGGGAGCCGATATCCATTTAAACCATCCCGACTGGCGCACCGAGGAAAAAAGCCGGTGCATGCTTGTGCCGAGTGCCAGGCAGATGCCCAGCCAGATAAATAGTGAAACGTATTCCATCGAGATTCTCCTTCAAGTGAGTGTTCGGGTTTATTTACAGGTCAAAGGAACTGTCCAGTTCCGGGATGTGGACTTTTTTGGCGCCCTGCTCCCGGAGGGATTTGGCGAATGGTTTTTGTTGTTCCGGTTCTCCGTGAACCACAAAAGCGCGCTCCACTTGCGGCCCCATTTCCCGGAAATATTCCAGCATTTCATCGCGGTCAGCGTGGGCGCTCAGAGCCTGAATGCTCACCACCTTCGCGTTGAGCGCATATTTTTCTCCGTAAATTTTGATCGAATCCACTTCGTTGACGATCCGTCGTCCGAGCGTGTTTTCCGCCTGGTAACCCACAATCAGTACGGTATTGCGCTCGTCTTCGACGGAGTATTTGAGGTGGTGAAGAATGCGTCCTCCCTCACACATGCCCGACGCGGATATGATGATCACGGGCCCATCCATCTGATTGAGCTTTTTGGATTCTTCGGCGTCGGCGGTGTAGGTGATATGACGCATGGTGAAAGGGTTTTTGTCGTCCATAATGTGTCCCATCATGTCCATATCGTAACATTCCGGATGATCCTCGTACACGTGTGTGGCTTTCGTGGAAAGGGGGCTATCCACGTAAATGGGGATGTCACAGAGACGCCCCTCCTCCCACAGCTCGTGAAGAAAATACAACAGTTGCTGAGTCCTCCCCACGCTGAAAGCCGGAACTATCAGGCGAGACGCCTGTTCAACGGTGCGGCTGCATACGCGTTCAAGCGTTTCCTTAACATCCTCCGTCGCCGGGTGGTGGCGATCACCATAGGTGCTTTCCGTGATTAACATGTCCACATCACGCACGATGACTGGATCACGGAGGATCGGCTGTTTGCGGCGTCCCAGGTCTCCGGTATAAATAAGGCGAGTGGTGTCATTGTCCTCGGTGACTTCCACCACGGTGATGGCAGCGCCGAGGATATGGCCGGCATCATGGAAATTGATTCGGATCCCCGGGGCGACCTCCACCGGATTCTCGTAGGGCACCGGGACGAAATAATCCAGTGACTCAGCGGCGTCATCCTGAGTGTACAGGGGTTCGAAGGGGGTTTTATTTTGTTTCCGCCGTTTTTTGTTGACGTGTTTGACGTCTTTCACCTGCAGATACGCCGAATCCATCAGCATGATATCGCACAGGTCCTGTGTGGCGGGCGTCGCGTAGATTTTCTCCGTGTATCCGTTTTTGATCAGCGAGGGGATGTTTCCGCTGTGGTCAATGTGAGCGTGGGACAGGATACAGGCATCCAGATCGGTGGCATCGAAGGGCAGGTTGCGGTTGCGTTCAAAAGCCTCTTTACGATGCCCCTGATGCAGTCCACAATCCAGAAGGACACGGTGGCCATTAGCTTCAATGAGGTGCATGGAACCGGTCGTGTTGCGCGCGGCTCCGTGAATCGCGATACGCATGAAATCTACTTTCTCAGATGGGTAAATTAACGGACGAATACGTCAGTGTACTGCTTATATCAGAAGCGCGTTCTCAAAATCAATGAAAGGAGCCATCTGCTGGAGGTGGACAAGTATTCAGTGAACCATGTTATTCCAGATGGCCCTGCTGCCGGGCTTGTCCCGGTTGAGGCGTAAACGGATTATGATGACAAAGGATTATGGGGCAAGATAAGGGGCTGTGATCCCATACGCTTTATCGTTCGCCTTCATCGGCTGTCAGAGTGGGCCCCCGGAAACGGCCGACAAAGGCGATGGACGAAGGGGCTCGACGAAGGTTTTTGGACGCGCTGACCTTCGTCGTTCACCTTCATCGTTCACCTTCGTCGGCTGTTAGAGCGTAGCCCAGGAAACGGCCGACAAGGGCGATGGACGAAGAAAATCGACGAAGGCTTCAGCGCCCTGCCAGAAGGCGCTATCGTTTGGTGTGGTACGTCCGCTTTAGTGCACAGGTACACCGCTACCGGGATAAGCTCGGCAAGTAGGACATTACAAAACGCACGTGGCTTACTGAGCACTTCCGGAGGGATACGCGAGGGGATATTGGATGTGTTGTAAGAACGGGGTCGGCTTTTGTATAATACCCTTGTCCAATCGTCCATCATATCTCACCTGGGTTTACAGCGAGATCAGGAAGATGAAAAAAGCCCAATCAGTCATGCCGACAATTGCCACTCTTGCCAACCTTTCTGCCGGGGTGCTTGCCATTGTGCTGGCAGTAGGCGGGAAACCGGATGTTGGCGCATTGATGATTCTGGTCGCCATGCTTTTCGATTCTGCCGATGGCGCCCTTGCCAGAGCCTTTGACGCGTGCAGCGATTTTGGTGGGGAACTGGATTCTCTTGCGGATGTCGTCTCCTTCTCAGTGGCTCCGGGAATACTAATACTGGCCACAGTTCCGGAACCCTATCAGCTTCTGGCGACCGTGGGGGCCATCGCTCTTGCATTGTGTGGTGCATTACGGCTTGCTCGCTACAACGTGACCTGTGAGGAGAAGGATTCAGACGAAGGTTTTGATGGAATGCCATCGACGGCGGCAGGTGGATGTGTGGCGAGTGCTGTGCTGTTTCACAGCGTTCTGGCCCAGCATGGATGGGAGTTCACGGTGGGATTTCTGCCGTGGGTTGCCCTGCTTTTCGCGGTGCTTATGGTGAGCAATTTGAAATACCCGCATATTGGTATCGTTTTCGGAAAAATACCGACGGCCCTGGGAATAGCCAGTGGTGCTCTGGTGGGGTTGGCCGCACTCGTGTGGCCATACGAAGTGGTCTTTTTCGTCTGCTTTTATGCCTACGCTCTGACAGGCCCGGTGCTCACAGTCACTGAAAAGGTAATCGCCCATCATCAAGCCGATATGGGATAGGACGCGGTAGCCTGGGGGGCAGTTTTTCAGCCACATCATGTGATCGCTG
>CAZXYF010000009.1:25792-34879 GCA_964644705.1 uncultured candidatus Brocadiaceae bacterium
TTTAAGAATCCCGCACGCCTCGCCATGGGGCTCCCCGAACCATATCCCAACGACTTTTGCTGCCGCGGAACCAGTCCGGATCCGGATCATCCTCCCACGGAATGGGAGGAGGTGGCACCTGAACGATGGGAGCGGACGGATGAATGGGGTAATCTCTGGCGACGAGTGGAAGATCACAGCAAAGGGGAGGTGGCGAAAGGGGCCGTGGAAGACTGGGAACAGCTCGACGATCTGGAGCTGCCTGACTACGATATCGCTGAGCGTTATGAGGGAGCCCGGAAAGCGTTTGCGGAACATCCCGACAAATTTAAAATCGCGGCCCTCGGTGGGTTCCCCTTCAGTATCGCCCGGAAAATGCGACGTCTTGACCAGTTTCTGATGGACGTTTTGACGGAACAGGAAAGGACTCGTGAGCTGCTCGGGCGGGTGGAGCAGGAACTTCACCATGCCATTGAACGATTTGCTGAGGTGGGGGCGAACGCGATAATGATCTGGGAGGATTGGGGCACGCAGGCTCAGCTTCTGGTGCGGCTTGAAACCTGGCGTGAACTGTTCAAACCCGGATTTGATAGGCTGTGCCGGACGGCGCATGAAAACGATATGTATGTTTTCATGCATTCCTGCGGCAAAATCTCCGAAGCCATGGATGATATGGTGGAGGCCGGGATCGATCTGTTTCAGTTCGACCAGCCGACGCTCCATGGCATCGACTGGTTGGCGGATCATTTTGACCAGCGTGCATCATTCTGGTGTCCGGTGGATATCCAGCGGACACTTCAGACCGAAGATCCGGAAGCGATTGAGGGGGAGGCCAGAGAAATGGTGGAAAAGCTTGGACGAAACGGGGGAGGCTTTGTTGCAGGGCGTTACCCGGATGACGAATCGATTGGATTGGATCCGTCGGTTCAGGATATTGCCTGCGATGCGTTCGTTAAATATGGGGCACCAGAATTGTGGGAAGAAATACACGATTCCGGATCCAGAGGGAAATGCGATGACACCAATACTGCCAAATAACGCGGCACAAAAAGCGCCGAGTTTCGGGCCTATTTTCCCTCGATTTCATTTCCCCACCGAACCAGATCGTCGATATCCACCTTCAGTTGCATGCCCCCCGCGCTGACAGTGGCTCGGCCGCGCTTTTCATCCAGACGGTCCACCGTCCCCCATTTGTGGACTTTCGCCACATAAACCTCATCGCCCGGTTGCAGGGGCATTTCCGGTTCGCGTCCAGCCACCAGGTCCTCTGTCCGGTCCAGCACCTCACGCAGTTCGTCGCGAATGGCACGTGCCCGTTTGGCCAGCGATTTTCGCTGGAAACGCACATCATCGTACAGATCATCAGCGGCTGACTCCACCTCTTCCAGCTGGTCCTGGATTTTTAGTCCGATATCGGCACCCGTGCGTTCCTCCTCCTCTTTGATGCGCGCCAGTCGCTTCTCGTATTCCTCCTTCAGCTCCTCGGCTTTATTCTCCAGATACTGGGCACGCTCGCGGCGCTGTTCGGAATCCTGTTTGGCCTGGCGCACCTGATCCAGCATGTCTCCGTAGGCGCCATCCGACGCACCATCCAGGATGTCACGCGCATTCTGGAGGAGGCGCTGGGGCATGCCCAGACGGTCGGCGATCTCAAGAGCATTCGACTGGCCGGCTGCGCCGATGGTCAGGTGATAGGTGGGGCGGAGCGTTTCGGAGTCGAACTCGACGCAGGCATTTTCGGCGGCGGGGCAGCCGGATGTGAATGTTTTGAGTTGTCCCAGGTGGGTTGTCACCATGCCCGATGCTCCTATGCGCACCAGATCGTTGAGGATCGTCTCACCGAGCGCCGCGCCTTCCGTCGGATCCGTTCCCGCGCCGAGTTCATCCAGCAGAACGAGGCTATCCTCATCGGCACGATCCAGCACGCGCATGATGCGCGACATGTGGGAGCTGAATGTGCTGAGACTCTGTTCAAGGCTCTGTTCGTCGCCGATGTCGGCATAAATGCCATCATAGAGGGGCACCTGCGCGGTGTCGGCCGGGACGAACATCCCCGCCCGGGCCATCAAGCAGAGCAGCCCGACGGTTTTAAGTGTTACTGTTTTCCCGCCCGTGTTGGGTCCGGTGATCACCAGTAATTGGAAATCATCGCCCAGGTGGACATCGATAGGGACCACTTCATCGAAATCCGGCCGTCTCTTTTCCGAAGTCTCCGCATCATCATGTTCGGTCAGTCGCAGAAGAATGGGATGCCGGGCTTCACGCAGTTCCAGCACATCCCCCTCAGTGATCTCCGGCTTACACATCTGGTAACGGGACGCCATTCTGGCTTTGGCGGAGATGAGGTCCACTTTTGCGAGAAGATCCTGCATGCGTCGGAGGGACTGATTTTGACGCGCGACATGGCGGGTGATTTCCCACAGGATTCGTTTCACCTCCTCTTCCTCGGCGCTCTGTGCTTCGCTGAGGTCATTGCCCAGTTCGAACGTCTTCATCGGTTCAAGATACACCGTAGCGCCGCTGTCGCTCGTGCCGTGGACGATGCCGTCAATTTTACTTTTATGATGTGATTTGACCGCCAGCACGTAGCGATCACGGTATATACTGGGCTTGGAATACTGCAGATGTTGCTGAGAACTGGCCCCCTGGGTAATGGATTCCAGGGCATTCTCGATCCGTCGGCGCAAAGATTGGATGCGTTGTCGGAGTTCGGCGAGTTCCTCGCTGGCCTCGTCCACCACATGTCCCTCGGAGTCAATGGTATCGCGAATATGTTGTTTCAATCCCGGACACTGGGGCATACTGTCTCCGAGTTCCTGCAGGTGAGGTGCATCCTGGCCCAGCCGTTTCAATCCGTTTCCGATGGTCTCGGCCGCGTCGCAGAGCCGAGCAATACGAAGCAGGTCTCCCGTCTCCAGCGGACCGCCTCCCGCCGCCGCGCGTTTCACGGGCTCGCGCACTTCCTCGACTCCGGTGAGGGGAGTGTGAAATGTCGTGCCAGCGGCGTCGCGCATTTCCGCCGTTTCGGCGATTTTTCGCTGCAGAATTTCCGGGTCGTCCATCGGCTCCAGATCGCGTGCCAGACTGCGGCCGGGAGATGTGCGGGTCATGCGAGCCAGTATTTTCCTGACCTTGTCGTATTCGAGCAATCTGAGTACTTCTCTGTCCATGATTGGATGCAGACCTAGAAAATGGAGATGCGTGCGAAAGTTGTGGTGTAATGGAAAAGCATCGACCTGCTCGCCAGCTTGTATTGTAAGAAAAGTACGGAATACATGCATCACGCTAAGTGGTCATGCACAAGTTCGGCTTGTCCAAACCAGCAATTGGGGGGCAGATCTTCATTTTTCCCTTCGTCTTTACCAAACATCTGCCGTTGTTCTTAACGGCTGCTCCCCTCTTAAAACGGCATGCAAAGGTGAAGATCCGTGTTTCACTCAATACTGACACCGATTGGGGGAAAGGCGCGGGTTCTACCGGGTTTGAGCGACCGGGCAGTCTGTGGGATCCAGCAGAAAAGTAAAAACGAGGCGAATTGGGTTTGATATGCCGCTTCAGGGGGCCTATAAAAGGGGCATTCAACGGGTGGTAATGTATGCCGTAGAGCATTTTTCAACAGAACACAGGAAGGATCAAACGGGAACGATGAGCGAGGAAAACGACGATAATACGCTTTCACATTCATTCGAGTTGCGTCAATTCCGAAACGAGGCGGAAGCCAACGGTCCCACCGATTTTAAAGGTGAGACATCGATCTTCGATACGGAGGAACGCGTCGATTATCTGCGGGATTATGCCGATTACGGATCCCGCTTCTTCGACGATCCGGATCTTGACACGGAGGTGGTCACCGATGAGGAAGTCGATGATCTGGTGGATCAGCTCAAGCCACAGCCGATGCCCGACGTGCGCACTCGCTTCCGACTGAACGGATGGAAACGTCTCGGATATCGCGAGGGTCAGCGCCAGGAGGAACAGCGCGGACTCCAGAAGTGGACCGATCATCCTTCGGTGGAGGTGAAGGATGAAGTTCTTCAATTTGTGGAACAGGGGCAGATCGAGGTGGGTTGCGATGAGCAGACCTGGCGGATGCGCGTGGAGTGGCGACAGCGCGGTCCGGTGCGCTCGGTTGTGTTTCTGGATGATGGGCAGAACACGGTTGAGTGGAATCCGGATGGGATTGATGCGGATCAGTGGCAGCATTACGTCGCAGAAGTTGATCTCAAGGAAGGGCGTTGGAATCTGTATCGGAATGATGAACCGGTCCTGGACTGGGAAACGTTACCCGACGGAACCGAGAGAATCGACGGGATGAGAGTTGCTGCTGAGCAGGGTGCCGAACTCTCGATGCTCCGCGTCGTCGGATATACACCAACCGACGTCGTGCGGCGTCCGTATGACATTGAAACGGTGGTGGATGAAGACTTCGCGGTGCGGCCCGATCCGTCCGGATGGCAGAAACCGGGCTACGACGATGGTGAATGGGAGACCACCGACGGTCCGCTGGTCCATGGGGGAGAACGAAATGCCGATGAGGATCTTTTCCTGCGGACAACCGTGCATGTGGATGAGGACTTTGATAAGGCATGGCTCGACATCGAGACTCTGGATCCGGGCGGAGAGGTGTGGATCAACGGAGAGCTGGTTTGCGTCGCTCGTGACCGGCGTCCTCGATGCATCGAAATTGGTGATTTTGTTGAGAGGGGTGCGGATAATCTCGTGGCGGTGCGCGTGTATGCATTTGATTCAACAATTGCCGAGGAAGAGTCCAGCAACTTGCCCCACAGCGGTAACGACACCCATATTGGCTGGTTTGCGGGCCGCATGCACATTGATTTGACGCACCATGCCTGGGTGGACGATGTCTTTGTGCACACGCTGAATGTGTCCCCGAATCGCGATTCCACCCCGCGAGAACTGGGGGAGGAATTCACTGCCGAGACGGCCGGCCAGTTGCCCGAAACCCGTGCCGATTCGGCGACGGTGAAAGTCGAGACGACAGTATCGAACCGTGACAGCGAAGACAGGTGGACGGGGCATCTCCGCGTTCGCCTGTTCCCGTGGTTTCCGGATGAATCCGACGAGGTGGCGGCGGAGACCATATTGCCGGTGGATTGTTGTGAATGGCGCGATGAGGAGCTGGAAGCGGAGATTGAGGTGCCCGAACCGCAGCTCTGGACCTGGCAGTCGCCAGCGTTGTATAAGGTTGAAGTGACGCTGATGGATGAGGATCAAAATCCGGTTGATGATGAAGTTGTTACGACCGGAATACGAACGATCAGCCAGGAGGGCGGGGTTTTCAGGCTCAACAATCGCCCGGAGATGCTCAACGGAGCGCAGATCTTTGGTTTGCGTTCACCTCTGGACAGGCTTGCGGCCTGGCAGCGACGCTGTCCGGTTGAATGGCTGGTCCGGGAGATTGCCCAGATTCGACGGATGAACGCCAACGCAATGCGGATTCACGTCCACGCCTGGTCCCATCTACCCCCGGCGCGGAACATCAACGACGTCCGGCTTGCGGAGATTGGTGATCAGCTCGGCATCATGTTTTACTGGCCCACCACATCGTGGATACGTTCCGGCACGCCGTGGGGCGTTGACCTTGAAGGCCTGCCCGAATACGTGCGTCAGGTGCGCAATCATCCCAGTATCGCGCTCTGGGAGTTGAGCAACCATCCCACAGTCAACCAGAAGTATGATCGCGGGGCGGAGGGTTGGAACGAATATTATCAGGAGGCCCACGACATCGTGTATCCGCTTGACCCCAGCCGGTTGATTGCTCCAACTGCGATTGTCGGTGAGGGCTCTCCGGAAACCCCCGCGCTGGAACTTCCCGGCATGGTCCGTGGCGAGATGGACGCTTACACGGGCATGGGCGTGGACTGGTCCACGCTGCGACACTCAATCGCCGAGCGGAGAGATTATTTCGAGGAACGCAAGGATACCGCGTATTTCAATTTCGAGCATGAGGAGTCCATCGGCCAGCCCAACTGGAACCTGAGCCGGGGAAAACCATGGCACGAGGTGATGTCCTACGAGTGGGACGCCGACGAGGGGAGCATCGGACGCAAACTGGCGGCGGAGGAGTGGCGCGAGAGCCAGGCGTGGCATGCGATGAGCGCATTCGAATCCATGCGGAAACAACGCGAGATGGGTGTTGATGGGTTTTCATGGTGCTGTCTGCACGGCGGCCCGAATACCGCCACCTACAAAAAGCCCCTGATCGATTACATGGGGCATGCGAAGCTCTGCTGGCATGCCAACAGGATGGCTTTCCAGCGCGTGCTGGCCGGCAGTGACGATGTGGATATTGTGTATGGCCCGGACGACTGGATTCATCCCGTTGTGCAGAATCTGGGTCCGGAACGGATAGTTGATGTGGAAGTGCGGGTGCAGACCCTGGATGGGGAGGAGGTGGCCCGCCGCGAGTATGAGCGGGTGAAACTGCCCGCCGGCCGCTCCAACACCACCCTCCCCGCATTCCGCCCCCCGACGGACCTGGCCGGGAACCACGCGGTGGAATACGTGGTGCGCTCGGTGGAGGAATGAAGCGCAACCAGTACGGCGATACCTACCCGGACCGCCGGGTGATTCGATAGATATTTTACGACAACGAACTGCTCGTTTAACTCACGACGGAAGGGTAATACGATGGAGAAGGACAAAGTCTGTTGCGGGACGATTTCGTGGACGTTTGGTAAGCGTGGACTGGATGACAGCCCCGAGTGGTGTCAGCAGGTTCTGAATGAAGTGGCCGAAGCCGGCTATGGCGGAGTGGAAATGGGCACCCGCCTGGAATCCGTTGGCGGCGTGGATGCTGTGCGACGGATGCTGGATGAGGCGGGCCTGGAGCTGGTGCGCATCAACTCGGGCGCGGATGTTCGCGAAAAGCTGCAGAAGATCAAGGAATGCGGCGCACAAATCAATATGTCCGGTGCCGGTGGTCGGGATGAATACGGTTCTGAGGGTATTCCTGAGGCAGCCTTTGAAGAGGCGGCAGCGGAACTGGAAGAAGAAGCTAAAATCAGCATGGAAGAGTTTGGCATTCCCACCGGTCTGCACAATCATCTGTGGACGCTGGCGGAGAACCGTCATGAGGTGGACCGGATTCTTGAAGCGGCTCCGCATCTGCAGCTGGTGCTGGACACCGCTCACCTGCAGGCGGGAGGCGGCGATCCGATCAAGGCCATCGAGGATTACGGCGACCGCATCTGCCATGTGCATCTGAAGGACGCGCATACGAGCATTTTCGCGGAAGAACCGCTGAACCCAGGTTTTATGCCGCTGGGAGAGGGCAACCTGAAGATCGACATTCCCGGGTGTGTTCGTGCCCTGGAATCCGTCGGGTATGACGGATGGCTGGGGGTGGAACTGGACGTGACGGAAGACCCGATGGAGGATAATGCACGCAGCCGCGAATTCCTCCGCGAACTCGGCTACTGAACATGTGATGCGCTCTGTTGGCGTTGTGTTCGAGACAGGGTAGTTCGATGCTGTTTGCAGGAAGGCCGTGCTCTGCGGCATCTGGGGTTCTTACTAAACGTGAAAAGGAGTCGAGATAATATGAGTGAAATGAAATCTATTCGTGTTGCACGCGTTGGATATGGTCCTGATTCGTCGATTCGTCAGTGTCACGATGATCTGATCGCAGGGACGGAACGCCTCGAGCACACCGCCGTCTGCGATCCATCGCCGGAAGCCCGGGAGGTTGCCCGGCGTGATCTCGGTCCGGACGTCGTATGTTACGATGATCTGGCGGAAATGCTGGAAGATGATGTAGCCGACCTCTGCGTCATCGTGACCCCGCATAACACCCATGCGTCGCTGGCCTGCCGGTGTCTGGAAGCGGGCTATCATGTGGTTGTTGAAAAACCAATGTGCATCAGCTACGCGGATGCAGAAAAAATGGTGGAGACCGCGGATGAGGTCGGCAAAGTGTTGAGCGTTTTCCACAACCGTCGGTGGGACGGATATTTTCAGGCCATCAAACAGACGGTAATTGAGGAAGAACTGCTGGGCGATATCTTCCAGATAGAAGGATATCGCGGGGGCTATAAAGCGCCCAAAGAGGGGTGGCGGGACGATCAGGAGGTGAGTGGCGGAGCTCATTATGACTGGGGGGCTCATGCGGTGGATCAGGCTCTGCAGCTGTTGCCCGGGCGGTCGTTCGATACGGTTTATGGAATTCAACACGCTGATCGTGTGTGGACCGATATCTCCCGTGAAGACCACATCCAGGCGTTGCTTCGATTCCAGACGGGTGAGGTTGTGGATATGCAGTTCTCGCAGGTTGCGCATGTGGATCGTCCGATATGGCGGATCCTCGGAACCGAGGGGACCCTCGTCTATGACGGCGGACCGACCTTCAGCGTCCACAGCCGACTGGGATCGCACGCGGCCGAGGCCGAGATTGATTGTGGGGGCAACGATTGGGGGGGATTCTACCGAAACCTTGCTGACCATCTCCTTCAGGGTGCCGATCTGGCGGTGACGCCGGAAAGCGCCGCCCGCGTCATCGCGGTGCTGGAATATGCCGGTCGTTCAGCCCGCTCGGGCAAGGTGTTGGAGATGCCCTGCGAGTAGAGGCTAAGGTCCGGGTTGTGGGTCAGTAGCAATGATGTTGAGGGCTGCAAGACCGGAATATATTGTTGTGGTGGCCCCTAACCGCCTAAACTCCTCTTATTAATACCGTTGTTGAAATAGGTTCGCCTGCGGGGACAACAGATCATGTACCTCAAAATCAGAACTACTGAGCCGTTGGAAAATATAGTGAACCCCAATTCGCAAAACAGCTGGGAATAACATCCGGTGTCTTCTAAGCGCTTTCGCAAAATTGTTCCAAGGTTTTTGCGAGTCAGAAGAACAAAAAAAACTACCAGTGGCCGTCCCACGAATGCGAGGGCGGGGCGTATTCACGGAACGGGGCAAGAGGGTGCATCGAGTTATACGCGGAGTAACGTACGGCATCCCGGGATAAATCACGCCCGCAGCAAGCGCCGGTAGCGCCTGAGGGCGTGAGCTATAAGCTTGTTTCTGCCTGATTGGTACAATTCAACTGAGCGGCTCCCGGCGCTATGAAAAACCGGTTGCTCGCATCAGAGTTGCAGG
>CAZXYF010000010.1:0-34502 GCA_964644705.1 uncultured candidatus Brocadiaceae bacterium
GTTGTAGTGCACAGGTACGCCCCTACCCGGGACAAGCCCGGCAAGTAGGGCATCACAAAACACACGTGGTTCACCGAGACCTTACCTACTACCCGCCCCCTTCCCGCTTCATTTTGAACCAGTGCTGCCTTTTCTTTGATGCTGAGATCCCCAAAAAACAACGGCAGACTATGGTAAAGACGATGGTGAAGACAAGGAATAACGCGTCCCGAAACGCAATTTTAAACAGACGACGGGCAAGAGGAGGGACGCTCGTTTGGCTACTTGCGGAGCACCTGCACGACCTTTATCCGGGTGAAAAGCCATCGCCTGTCATGTTTCTTCAACTTCGCCTTCATCTCCCGGGCTTCACGGAAACTCCTGCCTTCCCTGGTTCCCCGCAGAAGGGCCGTGAAGACGGCATCCGCTGTTGTCTCGTCCCGGATCGTTATCTTAAGGTCGTGGAAGGAAAGGGAGAGATCCTTGAACGGTTGCCGGGCACGGATGATCAAGCTGGCAAGTTCCCGAGGGGTGTAATCTTGCGATATGGATCGACTCGGGGCGTTTACGGTGCAGGGATCAGCGAAAAGCGTCTGGAGGGAGCGCGCGATAACCATGTTGGCGATGGGTTTTTCCTCCTCGTCCCTGTGGATTACCGAGGCTGTTCGGGAAAATCGCTCACGTATCTTGGTTTCCTCCGACGTGAGAAGGCCCGCGGCATAGAATAAGGCGATTGCCGTAAGGGCAAGGAGCATCAGGCTTATAATCAGCTTCTTCACCATATTGGTTGCCCAATAATCCGGTCTCTGTGAACCTGACCGAACCTGTGATTCTGGAGTCGGCCGCTCCGATTATCGCCGACGACGTAGTAATGCTCCGGATCAATGGTCCGGGGAGCAAGATCCCAGTCACATTCCTTTTTCACGTAGGGTTCTGCAACAGGAGAGTTGTTGACGTAAAGTTTTCCGTCCCTGAACTCAACCTTTTCACCCGGCAGAGCGACGATACGTTTCAAAAGCGCCACCTGGTTCCCGGCGAACCGAATGATGACGACATCGCCGCGCTCGGGCTCGGAAAGAAGCCACGGCTGGCGGCACCCGAAGGTGAAACCACGGGACGGATAGGTCGGGGCCATGCTTGCTCCGCGGATGCGGAACGGGGCGGCGACGTAGTGGAAGATGAGAATAGCGGCCAGGGCCAGAAGCACGACGCGAAGTGTGTACCGAAGGGTAAATTCTGGCAGGATGAATCGTTTCACTCTGTCGGGCATACTCATCCGGAATTCCCCGGGAGTGTGGTCGGTATCCATCGGTGAGAATACATTGTAATTATACCATCTACCGGGGCCGCGTGCGAAAAAGAAGGACGCAGGGGTGCACGTTTCGAGTATATTTGCTATTATTCTCGGTGAGTAAGTCCACTAATGTCGTACCTTTTGTCCCTGGCGAAAGAAAGTTTCCCCGTGAACATCCAGAAACATTTTCCGGGTGATACCGACTCCACACTCCAGAAAATTCAGCAGGATCTCTACCCGAAGTGCAGTCAATGGCTCTATGAGCGGACTCGTGAAAAGTATATGGCAGATATTGAATCGGCACCGCGGGAAGATGAACAGCTGTTCGGCCCGGTGGAAGATAAACTGTATCACGCTATCAAGGAGAAAACGTCGTTCGATCAGGGTCTGCTCTGGCCTGCCTACGACCGGATGGCGGCGTGGTTCCGGTTCAACAATACCGACGTATGGCAGACCAGCCTTTTCGCTTCGCAGAGCGGAGATGAGAATGAAGCGGCGGAGCGGATTGAACGACTGCGGGACGACTGGGTCGAGTTTTACCGTGAGGAATGTGAGTCGATTGCCCAGTCCGACGAGATGACACGAGCGGTGCTCAACGCAGTCGGTTTTGCGGGGCAGGATCGCGGCGAAGATGCTCTCCAGGCACTTCTGTGGCTGTTGGACAAAAGATACAGGACGCTGACCAGAACCCGTGACCGGTGGGGAGGTTTCCGGGAAATGAGGGAGTTTTGTGACTGGTGAGGACCGCCGGTTCCTCGTTGGGAGTTGTGAGTTGGGAGATAATACTCCGAATCCAAGGAGCGGGCCTGCAAGAATATTCTAAGGTTCGGGGGAGACAGAAGATCAAAAAACTGGGAATCGTCGGTCCCGCGGACACGGTGGTCAGCGGGTTTACTCGATTGTTCGGTCCTATTTATGGGTTGAACCCTGACAAATTCGTGGCGAGCGAGGGAGGTTCTGTACATACGATGGCGCACCATACGACAGGAAAGCATTGGGGAACTTATGGAAGACCTACGTGCCCCGGAGCGGAATCAATCTTTTGTCCTGTCATCTCCGGATCCCTGGTCGGTGCTTTTTGATTGTAGTGATGATCTGTCGGCGGCCTCGCCACTGATCAGCGGCAGTTTGTCCGCCACCCGGCGCACAAACGCTCGGACACCGGTCTCGGATTCTTCCACCATTTCCTCGGCGTCCCGGAGTGCTTTTTCCCAGGCTCCTGAAAAACCCGGCGCGCGTTCATTCATCAGGCGGATTGCCTGATCATAGACCTTCAGCTGTTTGAGTTCTGCTCGGCCCGGTTTGTTTTGCAGTGTTTTCACCGTGACACGCAGGTTTTCGTTTTTCTGGCGAAGCTCCTCCAGTTCTTCCTGCAGCGAAGAGTTGCCTCTGGCATTGATCTCCATCTGCCGGTGGATGTGATCCTGTAGTTCCGCAATTTTATCCTTCAAATCACGCTCGCGCCGACGGTTCCCCATGCGGATTTTAAACACCTTGACCAATCCGATGGCCAGGCCGATAGCAAGACCTATGAACACACCAAAAAGCATTGCCAGCATGGGATGCTGCATCACATCGGATAAGAACTCGCTCATTGACTGACCTCTTTCTATCGAAGGTGCGGCTGCGCGGGCATTTACGTTTGAGAACCAGGATTGGAAACACCGGCCGCGGCTGTACACCGGACACTTCAATGTGCCGTGGAAAGGCACACCGAAATATTCGAGATAGAGCTGGCGGACAAACAGAGCACCGGTAAACGTTCGTGCTCCGGAGGATCCATTCAGCGTTTTGGATCTCGTTGGTCCACAGGAAAACGGCGGTCAGGATCCTGTTTGCGTATCCAGTGGATGAAACGCTCCATTTCGGCATCATTCCTCAACTTGTCCAGGCTGTTGAACGATTCGGCGAGCGTGTGGTTGGTAAATGTAGCATGGATGAAGCGATGGCAGGTGCTGCACATGATGACTTCATCTTCCGGGCCGCCACCGTGTGAGCGAGGATGCAGGTGGTGAACGCTGGTTAATCGCTCGGGCACGATGCGTCCGCAGAGCTTACACCGGTGCCCGTTGATATTCGCGCGATTGACTGCTGGCATAAAGGCATAAATCGGGAAACAATGTGGCGGTGCGTCTGCTGAGCTACCATCCAGTATCATATAATAGAAGGAAAATGACCTGATTACCAACGCAGGACCGGTGGCTCTGTTCAGGATTGTACAGACGTTTTTGAATAGTTTTGCCCGAGACATGGCTTGATGTGCCAGGAAATAATTTCCGTCGACGGGCAAAACATGTGTAGCGACGACGGATGTTATTGCAGTAAGGGAGGTTTACTCCTTCTTTTTCGCTTCCTCCATCTGTTCCTCCCGTTGGTCCGCGGCTTTGTCCGCCGCCTCGGCGCTTTTCCTGGCTTCTTCAGCATCTTCCTGCATCTCGTCGACGGTTTTTGTCTTCTTGCGCGCCGCACCCTCGTATCCTTCGCGGGTGGGGATGAGATCACCGCTGGAAAGGTGTTTTTTGGCACGCTGAATATCCTCTTCATACTGGGGAAGCCACTTCTCGCCCGCCACGAGCATTTCGTCGACCATTTGATCTATTTCCGGCGGATTGCAGACTGCCCCGGTGAGAGGATCCATCATCATGGCCTGCACCAGCAGATCCCGGTCACCGTTCACGGCTGCCTCAACCGACAGACGCTGGACGTCAATGGAGGACTGACAGACGGCTGCACAACCAAGAGGGAGGTCGCCCACCTGGGGGATATTGACACCGTTGCGATCCACGTATCCCGGTACTTCAACCGCCGCATCCGCTGGGAGGTTGGTGATGCACCCGTTGTTAATGACGTTGAAATGCCCCCGATAGATTCGCCCGGTTTCCAGGGACTCGATGATGTAACTGGTGTGCTCGTGACCGCGATTTTCCGGCGAAATCTCTGGTGGGTCCTCCTCAAGCCAGTTGGGGAAGTCGGTCTCGAACCAGTTGCGGCCTTCGGTGCATATGCGGAGGTATCCGCCGGTTTCGCCGTTGATCCAGCTCGACATGTCGATCCAGTCCTCGATCTCGTCCTCACGTTTCCGATACCAGGGGACATATTCCGACACGTGACCGTTGGATTCGGTAGTGTAGTAGCCGAAACGCCGGAGGAGATCGATACGGACTTTTTCCGTATCGCTGAAAACCGGATGGGTCTCAAAGCCTTCAAGCAACCGGTCGGTCCAGTCTTCCCCGTCGTACAGCACCTGAATGTACCACGTCTGGTGGTTGATGCCTGCGCAGACGATGTCCACATCCTCCATCTCCACCCTCACGTAGTCCGGATCTTCTTCTTCCAGATCATCCTCGTTTATGAGATGTTCGATAACGTCGCAAATCTGGCGATGACCGCCGTGTACTCCGTGGCAGAGCCCAATCGTTTGAACGTTCCCGTATTCATTGGCGGCCCACGTGTTCATGGCGTTGGGGTTTGCATGGTTGAGGAACAGGCAGTCATCGGCGGCCACCTCGCGAATATCCTTGCAGAAGTCCAGAATAGCGGGGATGTTTCGCTGCCCGTACATGATACCGCCTGCGCAGAGCGTATCGCCGACACACTGATCCACGCCGTATTTCAGTGGGATCTCCACATCTGATCGGAACGCCTCCAGTCCGCCGATGCGGACGACGTTGATCACGTAGTTGGCATCTTGCAGGGCCTCCCGGCGATCAGTGGTGGAGATCAGTTTGGCGGGTAGATCATTGGCCTCAATGTCGCGTTCGGCCAGCTGAGTGACCATTGAGAGGTTGCGTTCGTTGATGTCGGTGAATGCAAAGATGGTATCTTCCAGTTCCGGTACGGCGAGAACATCCTGCATAAGTTTGCGGGTGAAGCCGATGCTTCCGGCTCCAATAACGGCTATCTTGATAGACATGAATCGAAACTCCTGAAAGTCAGAAACGGTTATGTGCAAAATTGAGTACTTGGCGCAGCATGTTGCCATATTGCCTGGGATTTGTCAAAAGGAGAATATGGATGAGGCTTGACTCCGGTTTGGTCTCCGACCGAGCCGTCAGTGCGCCATCTGCAAGAACAGCCAGCAGTTGTGGTGTAAGCACACGAGTTCCTTTGTCTGTTCTCGCCGCTGTTCGATGTACGGCGCAACTGACGACTCGTGAAATCTCCGGGATAGAATGAGCAAAGACAATAACCAGGACTTCGGGGAGATGGAGTGAAAGCGGCCGTCATGGCTTGGTTTTGCGCCGGGGGGCACCTCCGTTTATCATGCGTTCGGAGGAGCCCTTTTCAGGAGAATTTATTCGCGAAAGGAAATCTTGTATGGAAAGTTATCGGGAAGAGCTATGGTTTAACACGGATTCTCGGCGGGAATTCATCAACATTACGCCTCAAGTCGAAGAATGCCTGGCGGAGAGCGGCGTTCAGGAAGGTTTCGTGCTGGTGAATGCAATGCATATCACGGCCAGCGTCTTCATCAATGATGATGAGAGTGGGCTCCACCGTGATTTTGAACGGTGGCTGGAGGAGCTGGCCCCGGAGAAACCATACGATCAATACGATCATAACGGTTTCGAAGACAATGCGGACGCTCACCTTAAACGTTCAATAATGGGACGGGAAGTCGTAGTGGCGGTCACGGAAGGCGCGCTGGATTTTGGGCCCTGGGAGCAGATATTTTACGGGGAATTCGACGGAAAACGCCGCAAGCGGGTTCTGGTCAAAATAATTGGTGAGTAGGGGATCGGCAAGATATGAGACCGGTTGGAAATATTTTATGCGTCAGTGCTCCATCTGCTCGTTTTGGACCGCCAGTTCATCTCCGTATTGGTGGATGAGCGAGTTGAAAATCTTGCGGGCCAGAAGCTTCTGCCCATTTTCATTGAGATGGATATTGTGAGAGGGATGCTGGCTGCCGGGTTGCCGGAAAAACTTTTTCCAGTCTGGCGTCAGGCGCAAACGCGAATACAGATCGGTGACCGTTACCCCCGTTTTGAGTCCAACACGTTTCATGATTGCGGCATACTTGCTGGATAGAGCCGGTCGAGCGGGAAGGGGGGCAGGTGTGACCATCACAATCCCCGCGGATGTCTGAGTCTGAATCTGATCGAGAGTGGCAATCAAATAGGCCCGGAAGGCATTTTGGGGAACGTTATTCAGGACCGTTTCGGGGCGTGTTGCAAGAATCACGATATTGGGGTCGGCATCAAGTATTTTGCGTCGTGTCTCAAGGAAGCGACTGATGATCGTCGATTCGGGTCGAAGACTGGTTCGTGGTCGGGAGGGAACGATTGTGAGGGAGGGATACCGCTTTTTGAACAGTTCTGTGAGACTTCGCACAAAATGTTCATCGTCATGCCCGCGCCCCACCAGTGATTGATTGAGGGACAGCACTTTAATCGTGCCCGAATCGGGGTGGCACAGCTGTCTGTCGGGGGCGTTTGTGGAGCTAACACCAGCGAGGCGGAGCAACACGAGCCGATTGTCGGCATCTCGCAGGTTGCCGGAGCGGTCAATCTGCATGTTGTCCAGGGGGCCATGCGTGCTGAGCACCGCGAGGTCTCTCTCCACAATGGATCGGCCATGCATGAGCAATTGCAGGCGCGAATAGACGTTTTTCTCGGGTAGCGCGAAAGATGTGCGCAACATGCGCCAACCGCTAGGACCACCGGATGAGGGCTTGAGCCGGGCGATGGTTTGCTCATCCGTAATGCGGTGTTTACCCTTTCCGTCATTCTGGGCCAGGAGATTCTGGAACACGAGGGCGTGGGGCAGGCCACTTATGTTCTTGATGAAAATCTTAAGCTGGGCCTGCTGGCCCGCTGGTAGAATGGGGATTTGGTTTTCGAATTGAGCATCCATCCGGATGGTCATGCGTTTGCGGGGCTCCGGGGACGGGAAGACACGTCGGGTTATCGATGCCGTATCTCCGGCTTTTGTTTTGATGGATAGAGTGACATCGTATGGTTTTAACTCCGGGAACTCATGCGATACCGAACGGCCGGTTGCTTGTGTTCCATCTCCAAAAGACCACTGGTAGGAAACTATAGACGTTTTGTTTTCCTTCGACCGGCTTTTGAAATGGTAGCGGGGGAAGGAAACCTTCCCTCCGTTCACCGATAGAGTGTAGCGGTGATGCTCGGTGAAAAAAGGGTTGAGGGTTCGGTCCAGTTTTTCCCTGCCCCGAATGGTTACCGGCAAGTATTGTATGAAGGCACGGGGCGGGACAGTGGTGACGGCATCGGAAGAGGGTTTTTCCCATCCCAATTTCGCCAGCTGGGCCCCGCCATTCTCGCCGTGGAAATACACAAAACGATAAACCCCCGGTTTCAGCGGACCGGGTGTGGTCACATAAGCGTGTCCGTGTTCGGGGTCCTTCCAGGTTTCACTCGGCACGCCCCCATCCCGCCAGGCGCTCACGATCGTTTTTTTGTCCATCATCAGCCGAAATAGCGCCATATCGTCCGCATTTAGAGCAAATGTATATGGACCTTGCTCGGCGCAGTAGATGGTGCCGGTGTACCGACTGATATATCTATCATTTTTGCCGAATGGGTTTTTGAGGTCGTTGATTTGCGGCCAGGCGCTCCGGCCGTATCGTTCAGGGTTTGCTTCCAGAAGTGAGGGAAGATCCTTGGCCCGGTAGGTTTTCCGGGGGAGCTCAAAAGTCTCGAGCGTAAGCCCGCCAAGTCGCTCCTCCCACTGGTGCTTTACCGCCCTGGCATCTGGATTGCCATAATAAACATAGTAAGTCTGTGCCTGAGGTCGCACCCTGAACATGACGGTTAATCCGCGCTTTCCGGTTTTCACTCGATGCGGGACGACCTTGCCGCTGTGGTCAATGACCCTGATGTCGCGTCCTTTTGGAGCACAGTGGCGGCTTTGTTCGCGGAATTTAACCCGGGCCGTATTGATCTCACCCCGCCGTTCTGGTGGAACAACGCGGGTGATGAGACGGTATTTCCACCGGTCGTTCCACCAGGAGGTGTTTGCAGCAGAGAGGCGAGGAAGAGAAAAGATAAAAATGCAGAGCACGATGGGGAGAATGCGGTACCAATGATCTCTGTGCATGGGAATATTCCCTATCGATGATCAGCCTTCCATCAGATCCTGCCGAATGGATTTCAGCAATGTGATGGCTTGCCGGATGTCATCGATTTGTCGCTGTCCAGAGACCTCACGTTCTATTGTGAGGGGCCCGCGGTAGCCGATATCCACCAGAGTGGAGATGAACTTGCGGATATCCACATCCCCCTGGCCCAGCGGAGTCTCCACCCCGAAATCTTCACCAGGATTATCGCTCCACGTGGCATCTTTACAGTGGCAGCTCGATACGTGCTGGCCCACGTGGCTCAACGCGGGAAGGGGGTCACCGCTGCCGTAAATAATCATGTTGGCGGGATCAAAATTGATGCCGAGATTCGGGCGACCGACTTCTTCGATGAAATGATGAAGTGTCTGTGCGGTTTCCTGTCCCGTCTCAAGATTAACATCAAGCTCCTGGGCGCGACAGTATTCGCAGATTCCTTTCACAACGCCGACAATTTCGGCGAATTCCGGTGTATCCCAGTCTTCAGGGATGAATCCCACGTGTAGCCCGATGCCGGGAGCGCCTGTTTCCCGGGCGAAATCCGCGATCTGGCGGGTCAATTCCACACGTTCGTGGCGGGTGTCCTCGGGAACCAGACCGACTGTCTCGCGGACAGCCTGGATGCTGGCATAGCTTTCCCCCGGGTATCCGCAAAAAATGAGAGTAATGTCGATATCTGCTTCCTCAAATTTATCACGTACCTGTCGTGCGTACTGCGCGTCTAATTTTTCGGTGGGCGGGGCGTGAACTTGGGCAGTTGGCACATTGAGGTCTTGAATTTGGGCGAGGCTGGCATCGAGTCCTTCGCCGAGGCCGGCAAATACACCCAGAGGGAGGGGAGCTTGAGTCAAAAGATAATCTCCTCATCAAAGAATGACGCAGGTTAGATACTAAAAGAGCCCGAATGGCCAATATACCGCTCCTGAAATGTTGTGTCAATTCTTGAGAGCAGCACTACGAGCGTCGCTGGTACGTTGATATCTGGAGGGGTGTCGTTTATCATTCTGAATCTGCTTGGTTCCGTTTAATACTGTCCAAAAGGATATCAGTTCATGGCTACGGGATGGATGAGGGAAAATCGTAAGATCGTTCTGGCGGTACTGGTGGTCGTCTTAATGGTTGCGTGGGGAGCCATTCCCGCATTACGGTATTTGATGGTGGATGGCGGCCGAACGTATGGCACCATTCGTGGGGAGCAAATTGGCCCCACGCAGATGCGTAAAGCAGGGCGTGAACTCAATAAATTGAGACAGGCTGGAGTGCTGCGTCCGGACAAAGGGATCGGGGGATTCATCTTTGGGGGCGAGTCTAAAGCCGGAGGAACGGATGCGGCATGGCGATATCTGGTTCTGTTGCATGAGGCGCGTAGCGCGGAAATCCACGTTATGCCCGGTGAATATCAGGGCTTATTCGCACCTCAGGGCCCGTTACCCACGGGTGATTCCACGCTCCGTGATGGCATAATAAATCTGATAAAGATCAGTAAGCTTATGGCTTTTCAACGGGGAACCACCTATGTGAGCACCGCCGAGCAGTGGATGGATTATAATTACAAACAGTATGAGCTGGATTTAAATCTGGTGCAGATCGATCCCACGGTTTTTCGTTCTCAAGTTGAAGTCACACCTGACGAAATTCGGGACTTTTATGAGGCTCATAAAAACATCCGGCCGGACACGAAGGGGGGACGAGTCGGTTACAAAGCGCCTCCACGGGCAAAAATGGAATACGCGATCGCATCGGTGGAAGAATGCAAGAAGTTGGTTGATGTCAGTGAGGGGGAGATAAAGAAATACTATCAGGAACATAAGGGGGAGTATGAGATAAAGAAGGAAAAAGGGGAGACGGCTGAGGAGACGAAGGATGACTCTCCCGGCGAGAATGATGGCGAAGCAAAGGAAAGCGAAGAAAATGAGAACAATGAAAATCCCCGCTACAAACCACTCAAGGAAGTGCGCGAGCAGATAAAAGAGACACTTGTCGAGAACAAGGCCGAAAAATTGGCCAGAGAAAAAGTGGAGAAGGCGCTGGAGGATCTGGACGCGACAACCGCCCAGTTCATGAATGAGCCACATCCCGTGCAGCAGATGGCGAAAAGGTATGATTGCCAGTATGTTGTTCCCGTCACCGATGGAGGGCGAAAATATCTGTCCCGAAAAGAAATGAAAAAACAGGTTCCCGGGGGATCGAAGGTGGTGAAACGGGTGTTCGATCAAGCAATTGAAATTAATTATTACAGTTTTCTGGAGACCCCAGAGGGGCCGATGATTGTTCAGGTGCTGGACCGCAAAAAAGCCCAGCCCGAGCCATTTGAGGAGGTCCGTGAAAAAGTGGAGGATGATTTGCGTCGGGAAAAGGCGCTGAACCGCGCCCGGACGGTTGCCGATAATCTTGTTGCCAGGGTTCGGGAGACGTCCTTGGACGCGGCGGTTAAGACCATGAATGAACAGCTGCTTGCGGAGCTGGGTCCCCTGCCGGCGAATGGGAAGAATGAAAATGGTGCGCAGCCGGACGACGAAAAGGGGTCGGAAAAACCGGACGAAGCAGCAGCTCGAAAAAATTATCTCCAGGTGAAAAACACCGGCTATATCCCGCGGACGCAGGCGGTCATCCAAGCAGTGGGGGCGCGGTGTCCGAATGTTCTGGAAAAAGCGACGCTGATGGAAACAGGAGCGCTGAAGGCGGTGGTAGAGCGTGCACGGGGGGAAATGGCCGTATATGTTGTTGAGAAAAACGGGGCCAGAAATCCGAGTGCCGCGGGGTTCTGGCCATGGAAACAACGTCGGCGCCTCATGACGCTTTTTACCGCTCCACGTAAGAAGACGCAGCGGTGGTTGGACGGCCTGATGAAACGTTTCCCTTTGCCCACCACTGAAAAATGAGTTCTATGGACGTCTATTACTGGCCACAGTGTGGGTGCTCTCTGATGGACGATAGCGTGGCGACGTTGGGGGTGTTTGACGGCGTGCATGTCGGCCACAAGGAGATTATGCGTCATGTGCGAGACGCTGCGCGGGAACGTGATCTTCCCGGCGTGGTGATAACCTTTGACCGTCACCCAACCGATGTCCTGCAGAACGCGTCCGAACCATTCATAACTTCCCTTGAGCACCGTCTGCAACTGTTCGGCGAGGTCGGAATGGACGCTTCGGTTGTGATTGAATTCACCGCGGATGTTGCACAGATGGAAGCGCCGGAGTTCGCGCGATGTTTTTTCCGGGACCTGCTCGGGGTGAACAAACTCATACTCGGTTTTGATGCCCGGTTCGGTCACAGGGCAAAGGGCGACATCGACATGTGTCGGGAGATGGAGGAGGAGTTGGATATGGAGACCGAACAGGTGTCTCCTGTATACGTGGAGGGGAAAGTTGCATCGAGCACTCGCGTGCGGAAAGCGGTGCAGGAGGCTGATCTGGACCTGGCCAGAAAACTTTTGGGTCGGCCGTTCTCGCTTCTGGGGACGGTGGTGCATGGAGCGGGGCTCGGGCGGGAACTGGGGTATCCGACCGCCAACCTTGATGTTCATCATGAGCTTATGCCGGAAGCCGGCGTGTATGCGACGCGCGTGAGAGTTGGCGGTGCTGATTACCGGTCTGTTACCAGTGTGGGCGACCGAAAAACGTTTCCGGAGTTGAGCACCGGCCACCCAGTTGTTGAGGTTCATATAATCGAATCGGACGAAGATCTGTATGGGAAAGATGTTGAGGTTCGATTTTTGGAACGGCTGCGGCCTCAGAGACGATTTGATACCGCCGAGCAGCTTGTTGAGCAGATTGGTCGTGATGTGCGGACGGCCCGACGGATATTGGACGATTCCTGAACCGGGTGAGGGGAGGAGCCAGTACCGCTTGACCGGGATCATACGGCGGCGCATCCGGACGCGGTAGCCTCTTCAGCGGAAGTTTTGCGTTTGACATGGATGCGCTCTCTCAGTATATTCTTTCAACAGAACGGGGCGTTTATGCTCCAACTGGGGGTAGCAAGTTTGTGTTTCATTCCGCTCTCGACAGGCGGGTGTTTTGTGTTTCAGTTTGCATATCTGTAGGCTTTAGATCACACAGTGTAACTTACTGACGTAAAGGAGACTGACCAATGGCGATTCGGGTTGGAATCAATGGTTTTGGACGTATTGGGCGACTTGTGTTTCGTATATTGATGGATCGGGATGATTTTGAAGTCGTTGCTATCAACGACCTGGCAGATCCAGAAACCCTGGCATATCTGCTGGAATATGACAGCGTGCATGGGACGCTTGACGCTGACGTGGAAGCGGCGGAAGACGGGATTGTCGTCGATGGGGAAAAATACGACGTGCTGTCGGTCATGGATCCTACTGAGCTGCCCTGGGATGAGGAAGACGTCTATTTCGCCGTGGAATCAACCGGCGTGTTCCGCTATCGTTCCGGAGAAAAGGGCGGTTATGGCGACCATCTTGAAGCGGGGGCAGAAAAGGTTCTGCTGACGGTCCCGGCCAAGGATGAAGTGGACGCGACAATCGTTCTGGGCGTCAACGATGAGGTTCTCAGCCCGGACGACAAATGCATTTCGAACGCCTCCTGCACGACGAACTGTCTGGGCCCGATCACCAAGGTTCTGAATGACTCATTTGGGATCGAAAAGGGCCTTATGACCACGGTGCATGGCTACACGAACAATCAGAGCACATGTGACACAATCAGCGGCAAAATCCGCCGTGGACGTGCCGCCGCGGTCAACATCATCCCGACGACGACCGGTGCTGCCCAGGCGATTGGTAGCGTGATTCCGGAACTCGACGGAAAACTCGATGGTATGGCCATGCGCGTGCCGGTTCCGTGCGGCAGTATCGTTGATATGACGGCTCAGGTGAGTCGTGAAACCAGCATTGAAGAAGTAAATGCAGCCATGAAAGAAGCGGCCGACGGCGCCATGGAAGGGATTCTGGCGTATGAATCCGATGAAGTGGTGAGCACGGATATCCTGGATCGTCCGGAAAGTTCCATTCTGGACAGCATCCAGACCAACGTCATCGGCGACATGGTTAAAGTCCTGAGCTGGTATGACAACGAGTGGGGTTACTCCAATCGCGTGGTTGATCTGATGGAGCGTGCCGCGACGATGTAAACCCATTACTCTGATATCCGCCGAAGCGAATGTTGGTTGTGGCGGATAGATGAAGGCGAACTTGAGGGGTGCTTCTCAGCGGAGGCACCCCTTTTTTTACACGAGAGGGTCAAGCCGAAGGGAGAGATTGTTTCCATGAAGACGATCAGCGATGTCAAAGACCGGATGAACGGTAAACGTGTGTTGATGCGCGTGGATTTTAATGTTGCTCTCGACAAAGAGACGGGGGAAATTACGAATGACCTGCGCATTCGGAGGGCACTGCCCACTATCAATATGGCAGTGGATAATGGCGCCAAGCTTATCCTCATGAGTCATCTGGGGCGTCCGAAGGGAGAGGTAAAGCCAGAATTAAGTATGGACAAAGTGGCGGATCGACTGGGGGAACTGATGGGAACATCCGTCTCGTTCGCGGACGATTGTATTGGTGAGGAAGCGGAGAAGAAAGCACAGGCTCTTGCCTCCGGCGACGTTCTGGTGCTGGAAAATTTGCGATTCCACGCGGGTGAAAAGGCGAATGATCAGGAATTTGCACGCTCGCTGGCCTCGCTGGGCGAGATGTACATCAATGATGCATTCGGCACCGCTCATCGTGCGCACGCCTCGACGGCGGGCGTTCCCGAATACCTGCCGTCCTGCGCGGGGCTGCTCATTGAGAGGGAAATGAAAAATCTCTCGAAAGCAGTGAACGATCCGGATCATCCTTATGTCGCGATAATGGGCGGAGCGAAGGTGAGTGATAAGATCGAAGCCATTCGAAGTCTTCTGGATCGGGCGGATACGCTGTTGGTTGGCGGCGCCATGGCCTACACTTTTTTGAAACAAAAAGGTGTGGATGTCGGCGACTCAATGGTGGAGGACGATAAGCTCGATCTGGCGGGAGAACTGATGGAGGAATATCCCGGGAAAATCATGCTACCGGTGGATCATGTCGTGGCGGCAGACGTGTCTGAAGAGGTGGACACTGAGGTCTGTGAACAGGATATACCGGACGGAATGATTGGACTGGACATTGGCCCCAGAACTGCGGAGGCCTATGCCGAAGAAATTGAGAAGGCGGCTCTGGTCACCTGGAATGGCCCGATGGGGTATTTTGAGATCGACTCGTTTGCGGATGGCACGAACGCCATCGCGCGGGCCCTGGCAGCATGCTCGGGGATGACCATTGTCGGTGGCGGTGAGACCTCGGAAAGTGTGGAGAAACTTAATCTGCAGGAAGAAGTGAGCCACGTATCGACCGGTGGCGGGGCTTGCCTGGATCTCCTGTCGGGTAAAGATTTGCCGGGAATTGTTGCCCTTGAAACGGGGGAGTGAATGCAGCAAAGCTCGGCCATCAAGATTGCCCCGGCCATCATGGATGCCGATCTGGCGCGCGTTTCCGAGGAAGTCCGGGCCCTGGAAACCACAGGCGTGGATATGCTTCACGTTGACATCATGGATGGGCATTACGTACCATCTCTGGTGGGTGGCCGTCGGGTGGTGGCCGCAATTAAGCGTGAAGCTTCCATCCCGGTGGATGTCCACCTTATGGTGACTAATCCGGATCCGGCGGCGGAGTGGTTTATTGATTCCGGGGCGGATACGCTCCTGTTTCATCCGGAGGTTGCGGATGATCCGGAAGCCACAATCCGTCGCATCCATGGCGCTAATCGCCGCGCCGGAATTGTGTTGAACCCCGGGATGGAAGCTGATATGGGCACGGGGTTGTATGAGATGGTCGAATGTGTGATGGTTATGACGGTTGTGCCGGGAAAAAGTGGACAGTCGTTCATGGAAGAGACCTGCGAGCTCATACCTGAGATCCGTCGTCGATGTTCCGCCGACACCGATGTGTACGTGGATGGCGGCATAGACCCTGATACCGCTCCCGTTGCGGCGGCCTACGGAGCCAACGTGTTCGCGGCCGCGTCGGCATTTTTTGCGTCGGACCGATCATTTGCAAAAACAGAGAAGATGTTACGGTCCCGGACACAGAGTGCTCGACAAGACAGAATACAAAAAAACAAGTGAGGAAAAGAAATATGCGATTCTTCCAAAAAAAGAAACCCGTGCCGGATGGAGTATTTGTGAAATGTAAGGGTTGTGGAGAAATGGTGTACCGGAAGAACGTGGAGGAGTTGCTGCAGGTCTGCCCGGAGTGTAAATACCATTTCCGTATTGGAGCCAGGGAGCGCGTGAAAATACATGCGGACGAGGGCTCATTTGTAGAATTCGACACGGATCTGGTTTCCAGTGACCCGCTTGATTTTGAGGGTACTAAAATCTATTCCGACCAGATTGAGTCGGATATGGAAAAGACCGGACTGCACGAGGCGATTGTCTGCGGAACATGCACGATCGGGGGACGCGAGGCGGTGCTGGCGGCGATGGATTTTGATTTTCGTGGTGGCAGTATGGGCTGTGTCGTCGGCGAAAAAGTCGCCCGGGCTGCGGAAAAAGCACGCGATGAAGGTCTTCCACTGGTGACATTTTCCAGCTCAGGAGGCGCTCGAATGCAGGAGGGGGCACTGAGCTTGATGCAAATGGCGAAAACCTGCGCGGCCCTCGAACGACTGCACGAAGCGCAAATCCCCTACATCAGCGTCATGTCTCATCCAACCACCGGAGGAGTGACCGCGAGTTGGGCGTCAATGGGAGATGTTATTGTCGCCGAACCCAAAGCGCTCATTGGATTTGCGGGGCGGCGGGTGATCGAACAGACAATCCAGGAGGAATTGCCGGACGATTTTCAAACGGCCGAGTTCCTTCTGGAGCATGGTTTTCTCGACAAGATTGTCGAGCGCAAGGATTTGAATGACACGCTGGAATCGGTAATCCATTATCTCTGGCCCGACTCCTCCGGGGGGGATACCGAATCCGCTTCAGGGTAGCGGTTGGGGTGGCGCAGCTGGTAGGATACGTGAACCTGATCCAATTTGTAGTTGACGGTCAGAGCGTAGATGGCGAGATTGATTGCCAGCCGTAAACACATCTCCCGCTCATCTTTGCGCGCGCTGGATATGGGGTGGCGCCAGGTGCCGGTTTGGCGTTGCAGGGCTTCCGTCAGGTCGTTAGGGGAGATGATGACGGCCGCCCGGTCATCCACGCTAACGGCGTGCAGCGTATCCGAAACGCGGTGCAATCCGGCGGGACCTTCCAAGTGGTAGAAAGAACGATAAATCGCATGTTTTTCCGGCACGGGGCGCAGGGGTTTGGAGGGGAAAATGCGGCTGAGCATCCGACGGACCGACCGAAGAAATTCCGAATCCTCCTCGGCCGAAGTGTCGTCAATGATGAGAGTCCCTCCCGATTGCAGGTAACGTCGCAGGTTGTCGATGCTCTGTGTTGAAAGCCGCTCAAATCCGTCTTCCCCGCACATCCAGGTGAAAGGGTGCTGGTAGAGTTCAAGATTGTTGATCGATACATCGGCAACGTTCCTTCCAACCCGGACGCTGGTTCGGGCTTTAAGGATTCTCTGGAGGGTTTGCAGGGCCGATGCACCATTCAGCTCCTCTGCCCGGTAGCGGACAACGCCCGGCCGGAAGTTGCTGGCCTCCCCCAGCGCCTGCAGCGATGGGGTAAGGAGAAAAATGAGAGCGAGTGCGAAGAGCTCTCCGGCCGTTAGTATGAAGCGAATGTTCCTCTGCCGCATTATGAATACTCCCGAATAAAGGCGCATTGTCCGTATCCTAGTGCACGGCTGAAATCAGTGCAACCGGAACTAAGCGGATTATGCTTATTAACCTGAGGTTTATAACACACCCTGGGAATTTGTTCTTTGGATGGTGTCCAGTGCAAGATACAAGGATGCAGGGATTCAGTGTGGGCCTTTGATTCACGCTTCAGGTTTGTGAAATGCTTGCGTCAGGGGACTGGATGTTCGCTCTTGACTACCTTCATTCGGGCGCCGTACAATGGATTCCGGGGTGGAAGGATGGGACCCGCACCGAGAGGAAGGTAGAACTACTGTCACGGCGATAAAGATTTATAGTGACGACGAGAGGACACACAATGTATGAATTAAGCATGGAAACACACTTTTCAGCCGCCCATCACCTGCGTGATTATGAGGGGCAGTGCGAGAATTTGCACGGTCATAATTATCATGTTGAAATTGTGCTTTCAGCCGACGGGTTGAATGAACTGGGCATGGTGATGGATTTTAAAGATGCCAAAAGTTTGGTTGGGGACGTGATGGACCAGCTTGACCACGAATATCTGAATGAGGTGGAACCCTTTGACCGGATAAATCCCACGACCGAACATATTGCTCGCCATATTGCCGTATCGGTGAATGAACGACTTCCGGAGGATGTGTCGGTGGGCGAAGTAACCTGCTGGGAGTCCGAGAAATGTGCGGCCCGGTACATACCTCAGGAGACGTCAGCATCCGAGGAAGTGTGATAGATATGGACCACTCTAAAGATATCTGTGAAGAGTGTGGACAGCGTCAGGCGACGGTGCATATAACCACTATGACGGAGACGGGGCCGGTGGAGCAGCATCTGTGTGATGATTGTTACGAGGAGGAACCGGATGCGCCGACCATATCATCGACGAAACTGTTCGCTGAGTTGATGGGAGCTCTTGCCCCGGAGCTGCAGCGTGCCGAACGAACTCGATGTCCCGATTGCGGGATCAATTATCTGGAATTCCGGCAGAATCTAATATTTGGGTGTCCCCGTGATTACGAAATTTTCTCCGAGCCGCTGGAAGAGCTGCTGGAAACAATCCACGGTGCGGACGAACATGTGGGGCGGGTGCCGATGGGAGAAGCACAGCGCATGACGAAGGAATCGCGTCTGACGGTGCTCAAGCGCAAGCTGGAGGAGGCGGTGGAATCGGAAGATTTTGAACAAGCGGTTTGCATACGCGATGAGATTAACAGACTGGAGCAGGATGGTGCTGGAAACGCTTAGCAAAAACCAATGCTTATGGCTGGAAGGCGGAACGGCGGCCGATGTCGTACTGAGTACCCAGGTGTGTTACGCACGCAATATTGCCGGCTACCCGTTTGTTGCCCGTTCGGGGGACAGAACGCTTGCGCGTACGGAGGAACTGATTCGTAATGAGATCGTGACCGGCGAGCTCAGTTCCGATGTTGAATATCATCGTCTGGAGGAAATGGATGATCTGTCCCGGGATCTGCTGGTTGAACGTCAGCTGATCGGTGGTGAATATGCGGACGCTGAGTGGCCACGTGGAGTGGCGTTTACGGACGATGAAAGTTTGAGTTTCAGGGTGAACGAAGAGGATCATCTGCGAATTCAGGTCATGCGTGGGGGGCTGGATTTAGGGGAAACCTGGGAAGAGGCCCGGGAGGTGGATGACTATATGGCGGCCCACGTTCCGTTCGCATTTTCATCCCAGTATGGTTTTTTAACTGCGTGTCCCACCAACGTTGGCACGGGGATGCACGTGAGCGTTGTGGTGCATCTGCCGGCAATGGGATTGGGCAGAGAGATGGAGAAGATTATCACGCTGTGCAATGATGAGAAATTTGACCTTCAGGGGCTGTACGGGGACGGCACATATGCCTCGGCCGACGTGTATAGATTGTCCAACCAGGTAACGCTCGGGAAGACCGAAGAAGAGATTATAGGCGATGTAAGGGATCTGGTGGATCGCATCATTGGTTTCGAACGAAAGGCACGGCGAGTTTTCTCGGTAAGAGATGAAGATCAATTAGAGGAACGTATAGAACGAGCCCTCTTTCTGCTGCGGACGGCAGCGGAACTGTCCTGTGAGGAGTCTCTAAACCTTTTATCCCAGGTCCGTCTCGGGATTGAACTCGGGATGCTGGATGAGGTGGAAAATGCCGACATTAACAAGCTGTTACTCTTGACTTTGCCCGCACATCTGCAGACAATGGATAGTAGGATGTCCGGCAGAAAACAGCTCCAAAGAATTCGGGCAAAGTATTTACAGAAAGCACTTAATAACTGACTATAATCAGCCTCATGGAGGGCTGAGCACTTATGTATGATAGGTTTACTGAAAAAGCCAAAAAAGTCATAAGCTATGCCAAGCAGGAAGCTCAGCGACTCGGACATGAATATATTGGTACCGAGCATTTGCTGCTGGGGGTTTTGCGGGAAGGAACCGGCATGGCGTATACCATTCTCCAGCGTCTGGACGTTGACCCCAAACGTATTCGGCTGGAAATAGAAAAACGGGTGAGGGAAGCGCAGGACGTTGTGGGTGCGGGAAAGCAGTTTCCGTTTGCTCCCCGGGCACGCAACGCCATTGAAGCTGCGGTGGAGGAAGGGAAACGGCTCGGTCAGAATTACGTGGGAACCGAGCACATGCTTCTCGGTTTGTTCAACGAGGAAGAAAGCATCGCGGGGGAGGTGCTACATACTCTTGGAGTTGAATACGGCGATGTTCAGGAGGAGTTGATCGAGCTTCTCGGTCCTGAGATTGATGAAGAAGAACAGGAGGAGGAGTCCGGAGACACCAGCACATCAAAGGAAAAAACTCCGGCCCTGGATTCATTTGGTCGCGATATGACCGAGCAGGCTGAAAACGGCAATCTCGATCCCGTGATTGGCCGGGAAATGGAGATTGAACGCGTTATTCAGGTGTTGTGTCGACGGAAGAAAAACAATCCGGTGTTGTTGGGAGAAGCCGGCGTTGGAAAAACCGCCATCGTGGAAGGACTGGCCCAGAATATCGTATCCAACGACGTTCCCAGTCTGCTGCAAGATCAGAGGATCGTAATTCTGGACCTGGCTTTGATGGTGGCCGGCACGAAATACCGGGGCCAGTTTGAGGAGCGGATCAAGGCGGTCATGAAGGAGGTGAAGAAATCCTCCAATATCATTCTGTTTATCGACGAGTTACATACCATTGTGGGCGCCGGTGGGGCCGAAGGGGCCATCGATGCCTCCAATGTCCTGAAACCGCCGCTGTCGCGCGGAGAAATACAATGCATTGGTGCCAGCACTCCCGACGAGTATCGAGAATACGTGGAAAAGGATAGTGCTCTTGAGCGCCGTTTTCAGACCGTTATGGTGAATCCGCCATCACAGCAAGAAACGGTGGAAATACTGAAGGGGTTGAAAGAACAGTACGAAAGTCATCACATGGTGGAGATTACCCAGGAGGCGATGACCAGCGCCGCGGAGCTGTCGAGTCGCTACGTGACCGGTCGATATCTGCCGGACAAAGCGATAGATGTTATTGATGAAGCTGGAGCCCTCATGCGTCTCCGGGCTATGGGAGTACCGCCGGAGATTGAAGAAATCGAGGAGGATCTGGAAGATATTGGCGAAGAACTGGAACAGGCAGTACAGGAGCAGGATTTTGAGCGCGCAGTGTTCCTCCGCAATGAGCGCGATAAACTTCGCGATCAGCGGAAGAAACATGAGAAGGAACAGCTGCTGGAGGGCGTGCAGGGCGTCGTTGACGAAAGCGTGATCGCGGACGTGGTCGCAAGGATGACGGGTGTGCCCATGACGCGTCTTGAAGAAGGGGAGGCGGAACGTCTGCTCCAAATGGAAGAGGAAATACATGAACGCGTCATCAGTCAGGACGAAGCGGTCAGCGCGGTTAGCCGGGCCGTTCGCCGATCTCGTTCGGGCATGAAGGATCCCAACCGGCCCGTGGCTTCTCTGATTTTTGCGGGTCCCACAGGAGTGGGGAAAACTCACCTGGCGCGGTCTCTGGCTCATTTCCTGTTTGGAGAAGAAGATGCCCTGATACAGATTGATATGTCGGAGTATATGGAGAAACACAACGTGTCGCGATTAGTTGGCGCTCCTCCTGGATACGTTGGGTATGAGGAGGGCGGACAACTGACCGAAAAAATACGTCGGAGACCGTATTCGGTGGTCCTTCTGGATGAAATTGAGAAAGCTCACGGGGAAGCATTCAATATGCTCTTGCAGATTATGGAAGAGGGCCAGCTGACCGATGGCTTCGGGCGGAAGGTTGATTTTCGCAATGTTGTGTTAATTATGACCTCCAATATCGGGTCCGATATCATCCGCAACAGTGCCGGGGTCGGGTTCAGAAAACAAAATGAAGAGGCAACGTATCAAAACACCAAAAAACAGGTTCTGGAGGAGATTGAAAATCATTTCCGGCCGGAATTCCTGAACCGCCTGGATGATACCATCGTATTCCGAACGCTCACACGGTCCGATTTACAGGATATTGTGCGGCTTGAACTGGATAAGATTCGGGAGCGGCTGGATAAGCGCGACATTGATCTGGATCTGTCGGAAGGTGCACTGGATGTGATTATTGAGCGTGGCTACAACCCCGATTTCGGTGCCAGACCGTTGCGGCGAGCACTGGAGCGGCTCCTGGAGGACCCTCTGAGCGAGGCGCTTCTCCGGGGCGACGTGCATCAGGGAACCGTCCGTGTTGAATCCGACGGTGATGGGTTGCGTTTCGAACAGGAGAACGAGGCTGAAGCGGAGAAATCGGCCGAAGAAAAACAGATTGCCGCGGCCAAAAGCTAAAGGTGCGCTCCGGAGTATCTGGATGGGCGCGGTTCCTTCTATAGGTGTCAGGGAGCCGGGCAGGATTGGGTGGTATCTCATCCCTCCAATTCTGCCCGGCTCTTTTTTCGGTGAGCTGTGAAAACGGGCGCAACCTTCCACCAGACTGTCGTGTCCCGCGGGGGAAGCCAATCGGACTTCAGACCGGTGCAGGACTGGCAGCTGGGATGTATAGCTATTTGTCTCTGTCAAACACCTGCCCCGTTTTATGGGTTGCGCCAGCAGAATCCCCCAACATTTCACCAACCTCAAGCGTGAATTATTCTGAAAGCAGCCTCAGCCACAGATAATGTCAATCAATCAGGGCAATTGTGAATCACAGTGTGTTTTCAAAAACTCAAACGACACCGGTTTGGTCTCCGACGGAGCCGTCAGTTGCGTCGGGAAAAAAGATGCACCCAATGCGTGTCTGAAATGTTAGCAAACTTAGCAGGGGACCGTTTACCCCCATGAGTAATCCACAAATCAACGAATCCGACCGCGACCTCACATCTGGGCCACTTCTGGGAAGTCTCACCCGGATGGCGGTCCCGCTGGCCGCCACCATGGGGGTGCATATGGTGTACAACCTGGTTGATACCTTCTGGTTGGGACAGTACAGCAAAAAGGCGCTGGCAGCTCCTGCAGCCTGTTTCCCATTCATCTTCATCGTCATTGCTATTGGAATGGGATTCGGGCAGGCGGGATCGGCCGTTGTTGCTCAACATACGGGTGCGGATCAGCAGCGCAAAGCGGATCGATCAGCGGGGCAGACTCTCATTTTACTGACAAGTCTGGCCGTTGGCCTGGCTCTGCCGATACTTTTTTTATCGCCATATCTGTTGCGTGTGGCGCAGGTTCCTGATGAAGTCTTGCCCGGAGCGTCAGAATTCTTACGCATCTTTCTGGTAGGGTTGCCGTTTATGGCTTTTTCCATGGGATACGGGTCGGTCCTCCGTGCTCTGGGTAACACCATTATCGTGTTGCTTATTGGTATCGTCACGAACGTTGTAAATATGGCTCTGGATCCGGTCCTGATTTTCGGCTATGGCGTCTTCCCGGAACTTGGAGTAAGAGGGGCGGCCCTGGCCACGGTGATTGCCAGAACGTTGAATGCAGGAATATGCCTGTACGGGTTGAAAAACGGCTGGGCCGGACTTCGGTTGCATCTGCAAGATTTCGCGCCGGACTGGAGGTTGATGAAAAAAATTATTTCGGTGGGTTTTCCTGCTGCAATTGGAAACAGCAGCAATTCTTTTGGTATCGCCGTTTTCCAGGCGATGGTCAATACGCTCGGCACCAGCGTGATGGGCGCGGTTATCATAGGGTTTCGGGTCATCCAAATATTTAATATTCCCGGCATGGCCATGGCCACGGCTGCCGCTCCCGTCGTGGGGCAGGCGTTGGGGGCGGATGAGAGGGCGCGAGCACGACGGGCGGTGGGACTAAGTGCGGCGTTGGTGGCGGGAATTATGTTTCTACCCGCCATTGCTCTGATCATATGGGGCGATGCAGTGGCAGGCGCATTCACCCAGGACCCTGCTGTGATTCGGCAGGCGAGTTTGTTTTTCCAGGTGGTTCCGGTATCCGCCTACTGCTTTTCCGTGTTCATGGTTTTGCTGGCAGCGTTTTATGGTTCGGGCCACACCACGCCGGCCATGACGCTCCACATCGTCCGGCTGTGGGTGTTGCGATTACCCGTTGCGTATTTGCTGGCGTTTGTAATGGATATAGGGAGTATCGGTATTTACCTGGGCATGCTTTTTGGAAATGTGGTGACAACCTGCGTGTCGTTCTATCTTTATCGGTCGGATGGGTGGGAAGAAAGTGTGGTCGAGGATGCCAATGAGGGCGCAGGATGAGCTCAACGGTGACAGAATGTCAGGGATGTTCCCGTGCGAGTGAAAAACTGTCAAGGGTTAGGTTGTCTTTTGTGGTGAGTGCAAGGCAGCAGCAACCCGAAGATGAGGGAGTGGCGCTGAAATGGGTGTAAAGCCGGGGCAGAGCCGTATTCAGAAAAACACCGGGAAAAAACAAAAAAGATATGTGAGTGGCATGCTGGTTGCGACTTATTAAAGACAGCTGCCTGTCCCTAAAACGCGGCGCTCCCACCCCTAAATGTAAAGCGCCGCGCGCTGTCGGGAGAGTTACCCCCCTTTCCCGACGGCAACCCCTCAACGGGCGGATTTATCCCAATCCGCCCGTTTTTTTATTTAAACGTTGTCGCTATGTATTCTCAGATACAAGATGTGCTGAGCCATTCTCACCATTTGGAGAACGAGACATACCGGGTGAACGGATGCATCAGTCATCCCATGTATCGTCGCCACCGGCAAATTGGTAAATAAGGCGTGCAGAACCCGCATGTGAAACTCTGGATAACCTGTGAAGGGTCACTGAGGAGAAGCGTGACGGGCCGGCGGGATGCCCCTTCAGATGGGACCGGCTGGAAAGTCAGCGACGCAGGACTGTTGGGTATTCCTCCTGCAGTTTGATGGTCCGGAGCGCGCTCAGCGGATTATTCTGGAAATGGTAGAGGTGAGAGGCGCAGGAACAGTCGCTGGCGCCGAAATCGGCAATTTTATCGATGGCCAGTCGATTAATTGCTCTGCTCAATTCACACTCTATCCTTTGCTTTCCCGTCCAAACAACTGCTGCCAGTACCGCGGCACCGGATCGAAAATAGTCGATGTGCCAGTGGTTACGTTTGCCGGATCTTCGGTAATGTCGTTCCAACCGGGCGCCGAGACCGTTGAGCGCGCTTCCCACATATACGTAATAACCCGCATCAAACTCGATCCGTCCAAGTGCGCCCACATGGCGCACGAGGCCATGTCGAGAAACCTGAAGCAACAGGGCATATGTCCCGCTGTTGGAAGGAATGTTATTCATAGGTTTGTGTCGCATTCTGCCAGAGGCCCCTGTTTTTCCGACGCGCTTCTCGTTCGCATCGGATGAACGTTTCCAGCCGAGGATGAGGGAAAATGCGGGTTGCAGTTGCCAGGCCCCGCTCAATTAGTTGACGGTTGATCTCCACTGTACTGGCATTTTGCTGACACGCTATATATGCGAGCAAACGTCCATAATCATCCTTTTTCTCCGGTCCGTATGTCAGCGTAACCTTTTCCCCGTTTACCATTGTATCCAACCATGATGTGGCTTTTCTTGCCCATTTCCGCACACTGTTCGGAGACATCCCGAGGTGATGGGCCTGTTCCTGCATACGCTCCATGTTATGTGCATCAGGGGCGTCTACACCGATCAGGCGGACTTTCACGTTGTTATTCAGCTCTAACGTGTCCCCATCATATACGTGTGTTACTCGTCTCGCGGCACCTTCCCGGGGCGTATCAGGCCGGTATGTTTGGGGACGCGATAATTTATAAAGAAGGACGGATCCCAGGACGAGTGTGAGCAGAATGAAAAACAAGATCAGCCGCGAAGAACTTCCGCTTCTACGTCCCGAGTTGGTATGATAGTGGTGCATGAGATTTTCTTTTCCGATCAGAAGAACGTGGGCTGTCGAACGGTAATACAGGGAGCTCCAGGTGTCAAACTTTGATGTGGTCGCATGCCGACAACTAAAATAATACAATATAGTAAAAAGAGGTATGATGGTAGCAGAATGACGGCCCGGTGACTGGTAAACAAGCGTTATATTGCGACGGCATTGTATCCACCAACACAAAAACAAGATATGATCACAAAAATGGAGAAGAAGGCCTGTACAGCTGGATGTTTATTGGTGCTCGGGTTCGTGGTATTCGGTGGCTGCAGAACGAGCGGCGTAAATGAACCGGAAAGACCTTCGGCCACGAGGCCGGCCCGGGAAAAGTATGCCGACGCGATGCAGGCATTGGAATCGGCTGATAGAGGATTGCGCGAAAAAGCAGCCATTCAACTTCTCACTCTGAGTGATCCGGATGGTCTGGCGGCCGTCAAAAAGCGGATGGGAAGTGAATATCCTCCGGAAATGCGGGTGGATATGATTCAGGCCGCGTCTTTTGCTGTCTCCCCTGAGTGCTATGGGGCTATTTTGGATGTTCTGGATGCGAAAAACGCAAAAGTCCGGCGGGCCGCCGCATCGGCAATCAGCCGATTTGGGGAGCCATCGCAAGTTGAGGCACTCATCGAAAAGTATGAGTCGGGCGATACTCCTCAACGGACACGGGTTCTGATTATTGAAGCTATCGGACGGGGGATGTTTCATGATGGGATACCCGTCCTGCTGCGGGCCTTGCAGGGGGAGGCTGAAGATGAACGGCGGGCTGCGCGGAAAGCCCTGAGGCTCATCTCTGGGCGACGGTATAATGGGAATGTGGAACAGTGGGAGGAGTGGTGGAGCGCGAATAAACATCGCAGCCGCGGGGATTTTCTGGCGAACAGAATATGGGTGTTACGCCATGATTTGAATGCGGCTCAACAGAAAGCTGACAGGTTGGAATCCGAGGTCGAGTACCTATCCAAACTGGTGACCTCCGGCCAGACGAATGGTTTGCAGCCACTTCTGAAGGCTCTGATCAGTTCCTATCCACGGGTGCAGGAATATGCGGCCTATCGGTTGCGCCAGCTGGAGGAAGAGGAACTGAAACTGATTTCGTTGGATGATCGGAAAATTTACAAGACGTTTCGTAAAGCCCTGAGAACCGCCCCGCCGGTGGTACGACAGGATGTGGTGGCTCTGGTGGTGAAACTGAAGGGCAAGTATCGTAATGCGCTGATCGTAGAAGCGCTGAAAGACGATGATCCCGGTGTGCTGGTTACGGCTATTGATGGACTGACGGCAGAGCTCAGTGACGCTGTTCAGAAGAGACTGGTGAAACTGCTGAAAAGTTCCGATCCGGATGTACGGGAGGCGGCGGCCAATGCTCTGGGGCGAACTGATTGTCACAATGCAGTTTCGGACCTGATCAAGACGCTGGATGATCCTGAGGAGAATGTGCGATGGTTTGCGGTCGAGAGCATACGAAAACTCCACGGGAAAGAGGCTGTTCCGCGTCTGTGTGAACTGGTGGAGAAAGATCCGAGTGCTCGGGTGCGGGAGATCGCCGCCACGGCGTTAGGAGAACTTGATCAACCCAGCGCCGTTCCCAGTCTCCGCAATGCTCTCGGGGATAAGAATGAACGTGTGAAGCAGCGGGCAGCATCCGCCCTCAAATCCCTGGGCCTTTCCAGTTTTGATCGAGCCCTTGTTGTTGCGGGGGTGTTGAAGAAGAATGGTTATTGGGAAGACGCGGTGGGTCTTTTGCGTCAGTCATTGGAAAAGGCCAAGAAGAATAAAGTGTCGGGGGAGAAATTGCGGGATGCGCGGCTGGAGCTTGCGTCTCTCCTGAAAGATGCAGGGCAGTATGCGGATGCTGCGGCGATTTACGAGAAGCTCTCCGGCAGTGCCGAGACACAGGATGAAGTCCGTCGCCAGCTTGTTGAATGTTGGATTCGCGGAGGTGAGTCGCAGCGGGCCGTCGATATGATCAAAAAATGGCTTCAGGTGGAGTCCGAGAAAAAGCGCATTCAGACCCTGGGTGTGGGGTTAGATGCTCTTAAGTTGCTGAAGACCCGAGAAACGGGTTTGGCTGATCAGACCGCCAAAATGCTTCGGAAAGCGGCGCAAGAGGGCGGCGATACGAAAATCATCAACAAACTTGAGGCTTTGGGATGGCCCGCGGAGGGGCAGGGGGAGTCGGGAACAGAAGAGGATCCGCAGAACGGGCCAACCTCGACGGAATAATAGAGGGGGGGGGCTGGGCTACCGGTCACAGTGAATCGGCAAAACGCCGGATAGCACGGATATGATCGGCGGTCGTTCCACAGCATCCCCCAATAATTTTGGCGCCCGCCTCATAAAGCGCGGGGAGGTGTGCGGCGAATTCTTCAGGACCTTCCTCATACACGGTTTGGTCCCCTTCCAGTCGGGGTTTTCCTGCATTGGGCTGGGCGATGAGGGGACAGTTGGTCAGATCCGCCAGGTGTTCCACCAACCCGGACATGGTTTTGATGCCCTGACCGCAGTTGGTGCCCACTGCCACGACCTCGTTATCTTCGGCGATCCGGATCAGATCGGTTGGTGCATCCCCCATTACCGAACGGTATTTACCGTCGTCCTGTGCGTCAAATTTCATGCTGGCAAGCAGGGGCAGACTGGTGGCTTCGCGAGCCGCCGTCAGGGCAAGGTTGAGTTCATTGCTGGACTCAAAAGTTTCGGCCAGGATGGCGTCGGCCCCGGCTTCCTCCAGGGCTGAGGCCTGTCTCGCAAATGCCGCTTGAGCATCTTGTTCCGAGAGCGTTCCGAGCGGTTGGATCAGTTCGCCGCAGGGGCCCATATCACCGAACACCACCGTATCGTCTTCTCCTGCTTGTCGAGCGTTCCGGACTCCGGCAGCAATTATTTCTTCAGTTCGTTCCGCCAGATCATGGCGGGCAAGAGAGATGGGATTGGCGCCGAACGTGTTCGCGATTAAATGGCAGGCGCCCGCTTCTACATAGCTTTCCTGTATCTGTTGAATTACATCGGGTTGATCAACATTCCATAATTCCCCGGGAATATTGTTCGGCAGGCCCCTGGCTATCAGCTGGCTGCCCATTGCCGCGTCACCGGTAAGCAACTCAAAACGTTCCAGATAAGAAGAAAAATTCATGGAGATGATCCTTTCGATTCTGAGCCGTAAGGCGTGGGTGGGCGGGACAAGACGTTACCGAAGCTCGTTCACGTAACCTGGTTAGTGAATGGCGTGTCCCGTCGTGCCGAGGTTGATTTTTCCGTACTTGACGCCTCGCATACTGATCAGTTTTTGTCCAAAACGCCGTAATTCCTGGCCATTGCCGCGCAGAACGACGATTTCCATACAGTTGTCTTCATCAATATGTACATGGAGAGTTGAAATGACATTTCCGGGATTGTGATGCTGCTCCTCGGTGAGTCGTTCATCCACGGACATCTCATGGTGGTCATACACCAGGAAGACCACGCCGAAGGTTTCCTGATCCGGGGCTTCCCACTCCTCCTGTACCAGTTTTTCCCGTATCAAATCCCGAATCGCTTCGGAACGATTATCATAGCCCGATTGCTTTATCAGAGCATCAAAATCATCGAGAAGCGATAGGTCAAGAGAAACTCCAAATCGAACCGTGTCCGACATGATTTGGTACCTCCATCCCCCGACAAGAAGTTATGATGTGGGGTGATCAGTGGTGAAGATTTACCCGATAAACGAGTCCATCAGGAGGCAACCGGGCAGCTGTTAGTCCACTGAGCCGCCGATGATGTATGCTCGCATGTGGAACCCGTATGTGGCGCGGCAGGGATTGCGTTTTACTCGGCTTTTATGCCAGATATGTTTTCAGAGGGCTTCCATATTTTGAGCCAGAACCGGCACCGGATCCTTTTTCATGACCCGTTTGAGGGAGAACTGTTTCGGCAATTCGCGGCCATGCTTCTGCCAGGCATGAAGTTTTTGTAGGAAGCCGGAGTTCGTCTTCCGCCATGATTTCAGGATGCGTTTGCCCCAGTATCTCATCAGTGCAGTCGTGAAGCGGAAACTGGAGAGGGACCGGAGAGCGGAGCGCACCGAGTAGAATCGTTTGTTTGCTCGAATGGTTCCCAGCTGGAGATCCAGCGGACTCATCCGTTCGGGCTCAAAAACCACGTGGTGTCCATCATACAGCGACCAGTCATAAGTAATGATACGACCCGCTTCATCCATTCTGCGGAACAGCTCAGTTCCGGGAACGGGCGTCAGGATAAGGAACTGGGCGGTGTCAATCTGGTTGTCGCTGGCAAAACCAATGGTTCGTTCGAAGGTTTTCTGATCATCATGGTCGGCTCCAAACATGAACATGCCATGTACGGCAATATCGTGGTCATGAAAGGCTGCGATTGATTCTTTGATCTCCTGAACACTTTGATGTTTGTTGTAGTCGTCCAGAACCCGTTGGTCCACCGACTCATATCCGACATATACCCGGTCGCAGTTAGTTCGGCGAAGCAGATCCAGCATTTCTTCGTCTTTATACACATCAGCGCGCACCTGGGCGGACCAACCCTGCGGGACGCGATCGAGGGTCAGCATTTTGTCCAGCAGTTCTTTTGTCCGGCTGGGCACTGCCGTGAAATTGTCGTCGCAGAAAAAGACTTTTTTGTCCGTCCAGTTTTTGGCCTGTTCCAGGACCAGATCAGTATCAAGCATTCTGTAACGTCGCCCGAAAATGTCCGTGACGCTGCAGAATGTGCAGTCGTGTGGGCATCCTCGTGTGGTCAGAGCCGGCAAGATCCGCAGGTTGTCGTGTCCCTGGATGAGACTGACGTCGGGGGCCGGTAGAGTGTCCAGATCAGGACAGTGATTGACCCGTTCATTATGAACGATTTCTCCGTCGTTTCTGTAAACGAGATTGGGGATGGTGGAAAGGTCTTTATTGTTTTCCAGAGCATCTACGAGGGCCGGAAAAGTCTTCTCGGCTTCCCCCCGAACGACGTAATCGCCGTATTGCAATGGTTCCTCGGGGAGAAAAGTGGCATGGGGGCCGCCGAAAACGACCGGCACATCGCGCAAACCAAGTAGCCGGGCCATGGCGTAGCCGCGGGGGGCGGTGGAGGAGATCATCGATATCCCCACCAGATCGGAACGTATTACTTCCAGGGCAGTCTGAGCGGAAAATTCTTGGACATCTTCTACGTAAACCGTCACGTCGTGCCCCCGGCGTTGCAGCATGGTTCCAAGCAGGGGCAATCCCAACCGTGGTATGGCAAGTCCGCTGTAAACGTGGTAGTCAGGGGAACGGGGTTCAATGAGAGATATTTTCATCTAAGCTGTCTCCAGTTATCGAAAAACGACAGACCACGGCCGACGCAAGTAGAGAGCAGGATTTGCCCGAAATCAGCTTGTTGCACTGAAATGGATATGTTCCCGAAAGGAGAAGGATCGACCGGGGAGGTAGGATGGTAGCGGGGGAGGGACTTGAACCCCCGGCCCGAGGCTTATGAGTCCTCTGCTCTGCCTAACTGAGCTACCCCGCCACCAACGTAAAATCCATTATAATCTCTCTGCTCCACCAGTCAAGCTTTAATAGATAGTTGCTGCTATCCCCGGAACTGGAGAGGTGAAAATTGGTCGGGGCGCCCGGATTCGAACCGGGGACCTCTGCGTCCCGAACGCAGCGCTCTGAGCCAAACTGAGCCACGCCCCGAGGAAGGAATAAGTTACTGGAGGTTGCTGGATCTGTCAAACGGCGGCTCGACTTGGTTTGACACAGGTAGTACTCGTTTCTACACTGAACTCTGATGATAAGCGGGATGTTCCGGTATAAATAACAGTGGCAGAGACCCATTCGTTTTCGTTTCCATCAATTCAGCTTGTGGGAGGATGCATCATGAAAGCTCGAGTCACGGAGGATTGTATCGCGTGTGAACAGTGTGTGGACATTTGTCCGGAAGTTTTTGAAATGGGCGATGAGTTTGCGGAAGTGATTGTGGATGAAGTTCCCGCCGAATACGAAGAAGATGTGGAAGAGGCGGCTGAGATATGTCCGACCGAGGCGATTGTGATCGACTGATTCGGCAGTCTGAATATTCGATTGTAGGAGGTGAGCAGGGCGGACCTCCGGGGATAACCGGCGTGTCCGCCCTGCAGTCATTATGGAAAGCCGGTTAGAACCAGCAGAGGAGAGTCGGGATGGGCTACGAGCCCTGCGTGAAGCCATCGAAGGGGCAGAGCGGGTGTGGATTCTTCTCCATGATGGGCCGGATCCGGATGCGATGGCCAGTGGGCTTATCCTGCAAACTGTTCTGGAGGAGGGGATGGGGATTGAGGCGGGAATTACTTACGGGGGGATTATAGGACGGCCCGACAATCGAGCAATGCCCGAGTTGCTGGGGATCACACTCCATCATTTTGCCACCGTTGATGTGGGGGAAGACGATGAATTTATTTGTGTTGATACGCAGCCCGGATTCAGCAACCATTCCCTGCCCGACGATGCACATGTGGCGGCCGTCATAGATCACCATCCCGGCGGGGGGGAGGGAAGTGACGCGGATCATGTTGATGTGCGGTCCGATGTGGGGGCAGCTACGACTATAGCCATGGAATATTTTTATGCTCAGGGTCTGGAGCTCACCTCTCAGGTTGCCACAGCAGCGGCGTATGCCATTGTCTCGGAGACAGAAGACCTCGGACGTGAGGTGTCCTACCGGGATCTGCGGGTTTACATCCAGGTGCTGGAGAAAGCGGATCATGTCCTGATCGGCAAGTTGCGCCATCCCCGTGTCGAACGTGGCTTTTTCCGCACTCTTGCCGCTGCGCTGAATGCTGCGTCCATGCATCAGGATGTCGTTGTCTGCCATCTGCAGAACATCCATGCGCCCGACGAACTGCCCCGGGTGGCCGATATCCTGAATCCGCTGGAAGAAAACTCGTGGGTGTTCTGCACGGGCGAACAGTCCGATAAGATGATACTCACTTTACGGAGCAGTGAGAGCGATGCGAATGCGGAAGTGGTAATGGGGAAGATTCTGGGGGGACGGGGCGGTGGGGGCGGTCATGGAATGGTGGCAGGGGGACAGATTGAGCTGGAGCAAGGAGAGGATGTGGGGGAATTGCGGGAAAATCTCACACGCAGGTTCTTAGAGGCCTTGGGATACGATCCTGATCAGGAGTTTGAGCCTCTGCTGAATCCGCCCGCTGAAGAAATGATTCCCTAAGAGTGACCGTTTAGCCTGTCGCCTCTCTGGTCTCATCGTCCTCGTTGTTCTTCTCACCGATTTTATGCTCCTCGCCCTGAATCAGCCTGCGAATGTTGGAATGGTGCAGGATGATGACAAAGATGCCTGCCAGTGTGCAGAATAATGTGCGGCCCATTCCCGTTCCCAGCGGGGCAGGATAAACGAACCAGACGGAGATGGCCAGGGCAGCTGCGGCACAGATCGATGCCAGCGAGACATACCGGAGAGCGGCAAAAAGTATGGCCCAGCATCCGGCGGCGATCAGGACGGCCCATGGAGCGAGGATTGAGCAGGCGCCGGTCCCTGCGGCGACGGCCTTGCCACCTTTAAATTTCAGGAAAATGGGAAAAACATGCCCCAGAATAGCCGCAATAGCGCACACGACGGCCAAAAGGGCCGGTTCGTACCCGAAAGCAGCCCCCGCAAAGACCCCGCCGACGTAGGCCGAAAGTGCCCCTTTAGAAAAGTCCAGGAGAAATACCACCGGGAAATAACGAAATCCCAGAACGCGTGCCGCATTTGTCGCCCCGACGTTTCCGCTTCCCACCTCTCGGATGTCGGTGCCTCGCAATATCTTAGCAAAGAGAAACCCGAAAGGTATCGATCCATAGATATAAGCAAGAATGGGGAGAATGATTGTAGGTGTATTCACGTCCGGACCTTGTTGTGTGTGAAGGAGGGCTCTGACTATTCTCGAATGATATCGCTCATCGTTACTTTACTGCTCTGGCCGCGCGACCGGCCACTGCGGCACACGAAAAGGAGAAGGACAACTCCCCCAACAGCAAGCCAGCCTGGACGGGTTTGGGTCATCCAGTGAGACCAGGCGATACCGAAAATAAGGGAGAGGTACCAGATCGGAGCGGCAAAGGCCGGTGTGACCAGTGAGAGGGATTTCAGCCAGAGGCCCAGACCAAGCGCAACAGATCCCACCCCCAGGGCCATGCTCAACCATAAGCTTCGACGGGTGATGCTCAGTATGTTGTTGCCCGTGGAAAGGCAGGTTGCGAACAGACAGGCGGCCCCGAGCAGCCAGATTAATGCGGACACGGGAAGCACGGCGGTGTTTCGTACCAGGGGGCGTGCAAGCAACATGAACAGGGCCCAGCTGAGAGCGGAACCGAGCGCCAATCCTGTGGTTTTGGAAAGAGAGGGGAGGGCCACCTGTTTCGATCCAGCGGGGCCGGCCAGGATCATGATACAGCCCACGAATCCCAGCAGAAGAGCTCCGATTTGCTTCCAGCTGGCCCCTTCTTCCATTGGAAGGGAACAGATGCCCAGCAAAAGAGGGGCGGTGTAGAAGAGGATGTGTGCCTGAACAAGCTCGTTTCCGGCCTGCTCTATCGTCATAGCTTTGAGCAACCACAGCCCGTATCCGCCGGTCACGGTCAAAAGCAGTATACGGGTTTCGTGTTTTTTGAAAACGCCCAGTTCGTCAAGGCGGCCCATGAGGGTCAACATTGCTCCGGAGGCCAGTCCTGCCCACAGAAGCACATGGAAGTAAAAGACGGTCAGTGGAGTATCAGAATCCAGGCCGTGCGCGGTGACGTAGAACACCGGGCTCCAGCAGATGACTGCCAGAACGGCAAGTATGAATCCATTTGTTTCCGACCGCGTCATGTCACGAGTCCTTATTTCGGAAAAACTCTTCCCGTCAAACTTGTAAACCAAAACTGCTCAGACGTCAACTGTACTGTGCAGTTTGACCGGTCACCGGGTATTGAACAATCGGGCATGTGCCACTGTGATCAAAACAGTTTTTGTTTGCCCTGTGAAACGACTTCCTCTAATGTAGCCTTCCGTCCCGCGGAGTCCAGAGATGTTCTCCGTTTTGCGATCGGTAAAGAGGTTGTTTCTATTATA
>CAZXYF010000011.1:0-34398 GCA_964644705.1 uncultured candidatus Brocadiaceae bacterium
AAGTTTTACGTATTGTCGAAAACATGGACGAGATTGGAATAAAGCGCCCCGGGATCGCTTTCATTTGCGACCGTAAATCCCGAGCGTCTTTCCCGTGACGGCGATAATGAGGTCGCCTGTAATCCAGACATCTGGTGTACGTGATTGTGCCTGCGGTCCCGTTCCCGGGGGGCTGTTTGCGAGAAATGTAGGTGCCGGACGCACTGTTCCGTCTTCGCGGTTGAGGAAAGCAAATCGATTACGCGACTCTTTCCCGGTCCGGTCGGTCCGTTTCAAAAGTACATATTTCGTGCTAACACAGAGACCGTTATGGTTGAAGACGGAGTAACCACCGGGGATTCGCGTTTCGCTTTTCACCTCGCCGGTGGTTTTATCTATGAAGCGAATCCGATCGCTTGATCGGGCATTTGAGTCCCCCCGTTCCACCAGCGCATATTCTTTCAGGCGGGGGAGGAAGCCGGCATGAGACACAAGAGATTCCCCGCTGCCAGGTCCTGAATCGATGCTTTTCCAGATAATCTTCTGGCGGCTGGGATCGATAATAGCCACGGTGTTATCTGTGATCACCAGACCGGATGGGGAATGCCGGATCGGGCGAAGCTCAACGGAGTCACCCAACTTGAGGGGTATTTCCCAGGCCCGCCGGCCATCCGGGAGGGAATGGAAGACGAGTTTCTTGCCGCGTTTGGTCACGTATCCATTTCTGGACCAGAAATGAGGTTTAGCCGGCGGGGGAAAGTCCGATGTGAGTTTCCGTCCGGAGCGGGGGCTGTAAACGGACATGGGGCGTTTGCCAACAAGTCCGGACATATCAAGGAGACAGTTCTCGAATGAGGCCAGGGTGGGACGGTGTTCCTGCGTGAAGATACGTGTCCAGCGTGGGCGTCCGGTTATGATGTCGATTGCGTTCACCAAATAGTTTTCGCGGGACAGTCTCCCGGTGGCGATGACCACATTTGTTCCAGTGTGGATGTGCATATTGCTTACGGCATCAACATCGAACGTCGGATCCGAAGACCACAGCGTTTGTCCGTTCAACAGCGATATTGCGTCGATCTCTTTATTGGTGGAATAGAGCAAATGACCACGCACCCGGCAGCGAGCGGATGGCTTGAATCTCCGGTTCCACACGGTTTCTCCGGATCGGATGTTTGTCTGTGTCAGCGTGCCCTGTCGTTTGTTGATCCGGTACACATGATCGGCCAGGTGTGGACTGAGTGGTGATAATCTCGTATGCTGGCGCAACAGAGATCCGGCGATTGCTGTTTTGCGCAGAAGTTTAAGCGGGGGAAGAGGTGTAGTTGAGGGGAGGGATCCATCGCCGTGGCGTTTGGATTCAAGGCGCCCCACCGCACGCTCTGCTACGTCTCGGGGGATATCCTGTTCGCTGGTGGTTGCGGGCTTCTGATTCGTATCTCGCCCGGCCAGCCTTTTGTATGTTGTGCTGGCGTGCTGATACCATTCCCGTCGTTCATAGAACCGACCCAGTTCAAGCAGACTCTGATTGGTCACTTGGGGATGGTTAGAATTCGTCATGGCAACCAGAATCATTTCGGCCTGTGCTATGCGTCCTGAGTTTTCCGCTCGCCGGGCAGCCTGGATACCGGCGGTTGCCGCCGCCCCGGACGAAGGCAAGGATCGCCACAAATAATAAAAGGTCTGCCATTCCGGGGGATTGGTGGCGGTGGCCAGGTCATGTACTGTTTTTTGCATCCTTTCGAGAATTTTATGACGCGCCGGATCGTGGACGGAGGAGAGAATGTCGGCTATGTGGGAGCGTGCGCGGCTGGCGGCATTGATTCTGTGGGTTGAGCGGGTCGGCCGGCCGGGCAGCAGCCGGTGTTGTCCTATACGTGCCATGTCCAAATAATGACCACAGGCACGACTGTAATGCTCGTTGGTTCTGGCTATTTTCGCTTGAGTGCGTTTGAGGCGGAGCTTTTCAGGGGTTGACTGTGCCAGTCCTCTGGCGCGCGATAACGGGTCATCAGCACTGGTGGGATTGCCCAGTGCGTGCTGGAGCAGTGCTTTCAGCAGGGCGCGACGCGCCCGTTTTCTGACCGTTTCATCTTTACTGTTTCTGCTGTATCGCCCGCCGTCGGCGTTGGAGGCAGCCTGGGTATAAGCCTTGCGGAGGTCCGTGATCGCATCCGTGTAACGTTGAAGCTTCCAAAAAAATAGGCCTCGCTGCAGGTAGAGCGACGCATCGGTTTTGGTGCGGAGTCGTTTATTTAACTTGGCGAGGTGCTGGCGACCGGGCGAGAGGGCATAGATCGTTTCCAGAGCGCCCGCGTAAATTCGATCGTTGTGATGCAGCAGATTGCCAATGGGAACTTGCGAGTTTCGAATTACGGCAAGACGGTTCTCGCGTTTCCCCGAATTGGCGTTTATGCGGAGAATATCGTTTTCACGGGGAACGAGAACACTGCGTTTGGCAAGAGCAGGGCGTCCTGTGGCACTCTGCACCTTTGCCCGCCATTGTACCTTTCCCGTTTTGAGAGAATAGGACCGGAGAAATCCGTTTGCAAGAGTCAGTACGTTTTGTCCGTGGGTCCCCACGTAACAGCCGGCGGGTATCTCCGAATGATCATAGAGAACTTCTCCCGTTGCGGATGAGAGACACAGGATGCGAGATGTATCGCCCGGAAGAACTACGCACCGGTTGTCGGTTACGAATGCTGTGTTTCTGGCCCAGCCGTCATCCTGTGAGTCTTTCGGCGGAGGGCGATTGAGGCGTAGAATCTTGGGGCCCTGCCATTTCGAGATCCGCCCGTTATAGGTGGTGGCCCATTTGACAGTTCCGGTAAGGGCGTCAGTGCAGAATACAACCCCTTTGCCGCTGGCGATGAATGCCCGGCTATTTTCTACAGCTATCCCCACGGGGTTTGTTGGGGGCATGGGAGATGATACGTATGCACAGAGAAAACGTCTCCAGAGTATCGCCCCGGTTTCTGGATCGAGGGCGAGAAGATGAAGCCCGTCCTTATCTTCGTAGGTGGTTAGAGCGTGTTCATTCGTGTCCACTGGCGCGTTCATGAACCGGCAGCCGTCGAGTGGACCATCCTGACCGAGTACCCACATTCGTTCCCCTGTCGTGGCATTGTATCCCACCAGATTACTGCCGGGTCGTGACTGCACCTTCCGGTTTGAATCTTGTGGTCTGGATTTGCGCTGATAGGGGATGGATTTCCAATTTCCCTCCAGCCGTATGGCCACATTTCCCATCAGACTGATGTCTCCGCTGATGCGGTCGTGAAAGGATAAAGTTTCCTGCCAGTTATGGCGAACAGGCGCGTGGTGGACGAATACGCTTTTCGGTGGTTGGTTGGAAGATTGGAACGGATGAGTGCCGGAGGTGCGCCATATAACGGTTCCGTCGCTGGCTCTTACGCAGATGATTCCTCGTGCCGAACTGGCCCATATCCGGTTCCCCCGTGCTATCAACCGGTTAGTTGGGCGAAAACCGTTCTGGATCCACTTACGATGCCGCACCACGTCCATGAGAGCTTTTTTTTGCTCCCCAGATGTCTGGTCCGGCACTTTCTGTTCCCACACGCCAATCAGCCCGGAGATGTTTCTTATGTTACGGGGAGGAAAGCGGGGGTAAGCAGTGTGGGGGGATGTGGATTGCTGGTTGGAGACAGAGGTTTCCTCCGTCCGATTGGCAGTTGTGGAGTTTGGTGAGGAGGTCTCCCTGGTGACAGAGTCCAGGAAATCTTCGGTCCCGGACAGGTGGCTGAGTTTACGGGTCCACTTGTTGACGGATTCAGCATTTGCCTGTCGATGGGCCAAAAACAGTAGTCGCTGGTAGCATGATCGGCGGGGTATAGAGGGATCAGGGTGGGTGTTGAGGAGTTTCAAAAGCAGACGACGGGCCATTTCATAGCGTCCTCGGTCAATCCGGTGACAGGCAAGACGGTATGCCGCATCGTCTCCGTAGGAGCTGAAAAAATAGTGGCTCGTGACATTTTTCAAAAGCTGGGGGGATCGACGGGAAACCGCTTCATCGAATTGCAGCGAAGCGCGGGTGTTAACAAGTTGCTGATATAACCGGATTCCACGCTCGGGCAGAATTTTGAGCAATTTCTCCCCCTGCTGATGCGCCGGTCGATATGATCGCCGACTGACGCGAACCATGATCTGTTTGTCAGCATGCATAACAGTATGGATATGCCGGGCAGCGAGTTCGTACTGTTCATCACGGACGAAACGGCGGGCACGCTGAAAAGCCGATTGAATATTCGGGTCGGTCGGTAGGCTGGCATGCACCAGTTCGGTAGATGAGTCGGAATCTGCCGGTTTATTGTGCTGAGGTGGGCTTACATCGGAAGATGAGGTCGTGGCTTTGCCCGCGAGGGAAGCAAGACAGAGAATGCATATGAGTGCGCACTGGGTGAAACCTGTCAGTTTGGTTGCACGGGGGAATAAGGAAATATAACCAGGGGACATCACGCTGTAACCTCCGATAGGCCAGGTCTATCCAAAAAAGCGTCTCGAGATGCGTGGGTCTTTGTCTTTACCGTAATTTGGCGTTGTTTTTGCTGCTCTCAGCATCGATAGAAAGGAAGACAAAGACAAAGATAAAGAGGTTATTAATCACAATCCGCTCAGGTTTCGGAACGGCGGGTTGTGCTGGCAGACGCCAATTCTTCAGGAAGCTCTTAGCGGACCGATCTGGTAGCGGTTGGAGGTTCTGTGTGGCAGCGGGGCAGGGAGGCAATCACCGCATGCCGGATAGGGGACGGGTTCCCGTAGAAATTTCATCCCCACATTCAGCACAGGAAAACCGCTTTAGTAGCGTATGGAAAATCCCGAGAACTCGTTTGTGGGATCCATCCAATCCACATCGACAGAATCGACCCGGGCCGATGGTGGTCCTTTATGGGACCAGGAGATGAGTTGCTGGATGTCGCTTTTGCTGCCTTCGACCATAATTTCGACGGTTCCATCCGCCAGATTTTTTACGAAGCCCTCCAGCCCCAGGGAATGAGCTTTCTTGCGGGTGGAACTGCGATAAAATACGCCCTGCACTCGTCCGCTGACGATGATATGAGCACGTGAGCCTATCTGATTGTTCATCACTTCTGGGCGAGACCTCTACTGGTGGTGAATCATGAAGGAGACTAAAACGCGAGGGACGGTGGATTCGGGCCACCACCACCACCACCCGTACTGGGTGGGGGAAGGTCTTTGAATACCACTCTCCACGGAAAAATCTTCCGTTTCATCCGTTTGGCGAGCACTTCCCAGGGCGTATTTTTGTGTCGTTCGATACATATCTGAATGAAGTCCTTCGCCAGATTGTACTCCCTCTCCGCCTGTTTTGGGCCCTTATAATCCACTGGCGCTTTTCCTTTACGCACGAGGTAACGCTTTTTGCGCTGGCGAAGGTTTAAGCCGTGTTCCTGCACGGCTGCCGAGAGCGCCATGTAATACTGTCCCAGCATGAAACGGAGGCGCAGCAGCTCCGCCCGTGTCAGTTCTGCGTGCGCAACCCAGCGCGTCCAGTTTTCCCCCCTGGGCTTACTTGAGTTGATCAGATTGTGGATCTTTTTGGCCTGTTTGATACAGTACTGCCGACCGTGTTTTGCCATTCGGAGATTTTCATTGACTTTTCCGTCACGCCGCATTTGACCACCCAGGTAGAATCTTCCAATTTGCTCCCAGGTTTCTTTTAAAGTTCGTCGCAGGGCCACCTGTTTCATCCGTTTGTCGTATTTGAATTTGGAGCAGACATCCGGGAAATATTTGGCGAACATCTTATCCATATCGAAATCGGATTCTTTTTCCATCACGAAATACGTGCCGTGGGTGGCGAGGGTCATGCGGTTGAGTGCATACATGCCAAAACCCGACCGGATACCGTTCAGTGTTGCCCCCCACCGGCGCCAGCGGTGCCAGTTGTTGCCCCACCAGAGTTCCTCGCGTGGAGCGGCCGGCCCCGCGTCATTCGTTCCCCGAAGAGTTGCTCCTTCGAAGCCGCGCAGTGCCGCGCGGTCATCGCCCTGGAGGGAGTCCATGAGCTCTTCGTCCAGTTTTACGCGCACACGTTTTTTCCGGGCAGCAAAGACTGCTTCATACCCGAATACGAAAAAACGAGCATTGTTCTTGCGCATCCGATTGGTCGTTCGTTCGAGCACCACGGGATCCTGCACATCATCTCCGCATTCATCGGTCATGCAGGCAATCAGAATGTTTTCATAGTCTGAATCAGCAAATCTATCCAGCACCAGATTGACGCCGGAGGCAACATTCTCAACCCCGGAACCATCCACCTCTACGGAGGCCAGAGCCTGTTTGACGTAATTGAGATTGGCGCTGGGCTGCCCTCTGAATTTGGCCTTTCGCCCATAACTGACCACCTGCCATCGACCCTGACCCGTCAATTCAACAGGTAAATTCTTGTCAATCTCATCGAAATAATGGTTCATGCGGTCAATGAGTTGGGGCAGATCACCGTAGATGACGCTCCGGGATCGGTCAATCATCAGTACCACGAGTGTTTTACCGTTGGCAATTGCGTTTATTGTGGCAACTGCGAACTTATCAACGGCACCAGCGACCCCACCGCCACGGCCTTTCCCGGCGGCAAGCTCAAAACCACTTCCGCCCTGTCCCTCAAAATCCCCGGAATTCCCGCCGGAAACTGCCGTCTGCATGCCCATCACATTGACATTTTTGGCCTGGACACTCTCCGCACTTTTGGCGGCTTTGTTGTGGCTCTCGCCCTCACCGGAAGAACCCCGACCGGACATCGCACCACTGGTTGCCGCGGTCGAGAGTTTCTTTTCGTGCTGGACCGGCTGAGGTTTCATCTCCTCGCTCTGAATTTCTTCCATCTTGACGGTGATTTTTTCCTGCGGCGGCTGAGGTTCTTGAGCCGTGATGAAAGCGAGGAGCAACAGGACGACAAGATGGAACCCCAGGCTGAGCAGGAGAAAGGGGCTGTTCCGAACAAATTCCATAACCGCGTTTTCTTCCCCGCTTATTCTGCGTGTTCCATGCGCCGCGGATTCGGCTCTCGTTTCCTCCACCGCCATTGTTTGTCTCCTCCAGTAGGCTCAAAAAGAACGCAATGTTTCAATTGCATGTGTTTGATAGACTTCCGGGAGCATATCTCTATTTGAATTATACCGATCCCATTCTCGCCATGCAACCGTTTTTGTGGTTTCAATCGGACGCTTACTACAGTCGGTTTTAGAAATGTTCTACGCCCGGTGGTATTGGTTCGCGGTTTGTATTACGCGTGGGAGGGGTTGGTTTTCGCCAGTCTTTGAAAGTTGCCTTCCACGGAAAGATCTTTCTTTTCATGCGTTTGGCCAGAATCCCCCAGGGTGTTCCCTGATGCTTATCTATACACAGCTGGATGAACTGTTGAGCCTGATGGTATTCCTTCTCGGCCTGTTCTGGGCCTTTATAATCCACCGGTATTTTGCCGCGGCGCATGATGTAGCGCTTTTTTCGCTCGCGAAGACCATACCCATGTTTTTTAGCGCTGTTGCGAAGGGTCAAGTGGTACTGACCCAGCATGAATCGCAGGCGGAGAAGCTCCGCGCGGGTGAGTTCAGCGTGGGCAATCCAACGCTCCCAGTTCCTGCCGCGTGATTCACTCTGATTTATGAGCTTATGGAGTTTCCGCGCCTGTGTGATGCAGTACTGACGGCCCCCTTCGGCCATGCGGAGGTTTTTCTTCACCGCATCGTCGGTCCGCATGTGGCCGGACAGGTAATACCTGGCGATCTTTTTCCACGTTTCTTGCAGAACTTTACGGAGCGGGATCTGTTTATTGCGTTTCTCATAAATGAACTTCGAACAGGTGTCGGGGAAGTAGGAAGCCAGCATCTTTTCCCGGTCATAAGTGTGTTTCATCTCCTCTTTTTTTCTCAGGATAAAATAGGTTCCCCTGGTCCTGAGGGTCATGCGATTGAGAGCATACATTCCGAAACCAGATCGTATGCCGTTGAGTGTGGCTCCCCACCGGCGCCAGTGGTGCCAGTTTTCGCCCCACCACAGCTCTGGCCGGGGAGCGGCCGGGCCGGCATCATTCCAACCGCGCAGCCATCTACCTTCAAATCCCCGAAGTGACGCTCTGTCCGCACCTTGCAGGTTATTTAACAATTCTTTATCGAGTTTTAGGCTCACACGTTTTTTCCGCGCGGCAAACACCGCTTCATAGCCAAACACGAAAAAACGTACGTCATGCTTGCGCATCCGATTGATCGACTGTTCCAGTACAACCCGATTCTGTATGTCGTCCCCGCATTCGTCGGTCATGCAGGCAATCACAATGTTCTCGTATTCCGAATCACCAAAGCGATCTATCACCCGGTTGACGCCGGAAGCGACGTTTTCCACGCCGGAACCATCCACTTCGACCGACCCGAGGGCCGTTTTTATATAATTCATATTCGCGCTTGGTTGTCCCTTGAACTGGGCTTTTCGGCCGTAACTGAGCACCTGCCAGTGTCCCTGACCGGTGAGGGGGATGGGAAGGTTTTTGTCAATTTCATCGAAATAGTGATTCATGCGGTCGGTGAGTTGGGGCAGATCATCGTAAACTATGCTCCGTGAGCGGTCGATCATCAGCACAACGAGGGTTTTCCCATCAGCGATCTCGTTGATGGTGGCGAGCGCGAATTTATCAACGGCCTTGTTCATGGTTGAGGGGCCATGAGGCATGACCATGTCGAACGCTTTATCGTCGTCGATCGTGTCCAAATCCCTGGGATCGCCCGGCCCAATCGTGCTTACCATAGGGCCTGCATCGACAGGGCCGCTGTCCACTGGGGCCGTCCGTTTTTTCGCTTCTTCGTGACTGTTCGTTTTTGAGGGCCCCGATCGTCCGCCCCTGCCCTCCAGTGCCTGTTCTGTCGCATTCTCATCCAGTGGATGGTCTTCTATTTCCGGGCGGGGCCGCTCGGGATCAGGCGTTTTTAGTTCCGCCAGGGGCACTTCGATCTTTTCTCTTGGTGGTTCCGGGTTTTGAGCCGTGAAGAGCGTCAGAAGGAGTAAAACAACGAAATGGAAGAGGAGGCTGAGGGCGAGGAATGGACTATTCCGGACGAACTCAGCGACGGGATTGCCATTGTCCAAAGATTGCCCATGCGCAACTGCTTCCGCTCGAGTCTCTTCCGCAGCCATTGTAGCCCTCCTCTTTGAATGGGAAAGAATATTGATCGTTCCTGATCAGGTCCGCCTGTGCGGTGGCTTCAAAAAAACCACTCCAGTATGCTACTATACCTTACAGGCGAGATTTCGCAAGAATTTTATAATACAGGGAGGGTAGGGCTTTTTCGGGTAAGGTTTCGGCCAACCGTGCTCTTGTAATCTTTGTCCGCGCAGCTGAATCGAACCGCGCATTTCCCTTCGTTTTTAACGTAACTTGCCGATTCCCGTTTTTCTATTGCAAAGAAGCGGCGGCAGACGAAGGTGCAGGTTATGGCAAAGACGAAAAACACCGTCTGTGAAATTTTATGGATCCGCGCCGAGTTTTACCGAATAATTACGTTTTCGTCTGGAGCCATTTATGAACGCGCAACAAATAACGGAAAACGCCATAAACGAGTTTGGTCCCATCGCGGAAGTGTATGATCAACTCGTGGCGTGGGCCCCCTACGACCAGTGGGTACAGGATCTCGTGGCGCGTCTTCGGCAGCACGGGCTGTCCCGGGTAGGGGCGATTCTGGATGTGGCATGTGGGACCGGATTGAGTACGTTTCCGCTCGCCCGTCTCGGGTATGATGTGACCGGGGTGGACTGTTCGGAGCCCATGTTAGAACAGGCCCGGCGGAAAGCGCAGAAAAATCAGATCGATGTTGATTTCGTCCAGGCGGACCTTGTGGAAATGCGCCTTCGACGGCGATTTGATGCGGTGGTGTGTGTCCACAGCGGACTGGATTACATTTTGGATCTTTCTACTTTGCAGCGGGCATTTCACACGGCGCGTGAACACGTGAAAGAAGGCGGCCTGTTTGCCTTCGATAAATGTCTGGATGAGCCCGAGTTTTACCGGGAGAATACGTCGAACTCGCGGGATCTTGAAAACGGGACAGCCATATTCCAGTATGATTGGGATGCAAGCAGCAAAGTGTTTCGCCAGAAGTGTGTGGTATGGCGGAAAGGGAAGGGGGAAGAACGGGAACGCACTGAAGTGGTGCATGAGATGCTGGCGGTGCCGCCGGATCAGCTCATTGAGATGGTGGAACAGGCGCGTTTTGAGGTTCTGGAACCGCCAACACAGTTCTCCATATCCGATCCCGGAATGGGTATTTTCCGTGCCATATAAAATCGGGGCCCCGGCCACCGATGGGACCCGTGCTGTCCAAAACGTTCAGATATAGATTTTGCAAGTGGCCTCCAGGCGCTTGAAATGTCCCCCTCAGGATGCCGCTCAAACCCGGTTCAATGAGTTCAGTCCTGTGTTTCCACGAACTGGCTCAGTCGGTTGAGGCCTTTTTCGATAACTTCTTCTGACGTGGCATAGGAAAAGCGAAGGTGACCTTCCGCGCCGAAGGGTGCTCCAGGAACCACGGCCAGTTGTACCTCCTCCAGCAGCGTTTCGCTGAGAGATGCAGAGTCATCCACTTCGCGCCCATTGTATGTGTGGCCGAGCAGTTCACTGCAATCGGGCAGGGCATAGAATGCACCTCTGGGACGCACGCAGTGCACGCCCGTGATGTCGTTGAGACCCTCAACGATCAAGTCCCGTCGTCCGGCGAAAGTGGACCGCATCTCGTCGACAGAGCTTTGATCACCCGTTATGGCTTCGATCGCGGCCTTTTGCGCGATGCTGTTTGGGCCGCTGGTCATGTTGCTCTGCAATCTGGCGGCGGCCTCAATCACTGGTTCAGGGCCGGCTGCATAGCCGATTCTCCAGCCAGTCATCGCATACGTTTTGGACACCGCGTTAATCGTTATGGTTCGTTCATGGGCCTCATCGCTCAGCCCAGCGACGCTACAGTGTTGCGCATCATCGTAGATTAGTTGTTCGTAAACCTCGTCGGAGAGCACCCAGAGATCATGTTCCACGGCGACGTCCATAAGTGCTTCCAGTTCGTCCTGCGAGTAAACGACGCCGCTGGGGTTGCAGGGAGAGTTCAACACGACGAGCCTGGTCTGGTCTGTAATCGCCTCCTCAAACTGCCGCGGGGTCATTTTGAGATCATCCTGCGAGGTGGCATCGACGACGACCGGCCGTCCGCCGCAGTATTTAATCTGCGAAGCATAGCTGACCCAGTAAGGGGCGGATAGAATTGCTTCGTCGCCTTCATCGAGCAAGCACAGCATGGTCATATACAGTGTCTGCTTGGCTCCATTGGAAACCAGAACCTCATCGGATGAGTAATCCAGCCCGTTTTCACGCGAAAATTTCTCGCGGATAACGTCTCGAAGTTCGGACGTACCCGAAGCGGGAGTATAGTTGGTGTGACCGGCCTGGATGGCGCGAATGGCGGCCTGTTTGATATTATCCGGAGTGTCAAAGTCCGGCTCCCCCACGGTAAATTTGGCGATATCGTGGCCACTGGCGGCCATGTCCTGGGCAAGCGAGTTAAGGGAGAGCGTAGCGGACGGTTGGGCGCTTTGTGCAAGTGTTGATAGTTTCATCGAGTCCGCCGTTCTGAGAGAAGAAAAATAGAAGAGTGAGCTAACAAAATAGAGAAAGTGCACCACCCAGCAAACGTTGAACAGTTGGATAGAATACACTTTACGGACGACATGGTATAAGGGGGGCGAGATCTTTTCAACGAAATGGGTCGCCAATGGGGAAATCGTGGGAGAGGTGAGGTGGCGCTCAGCAAATCCGGGGTAGCTGCTTCCCACTGAGCATCTGGATCAGGCGGTGTGTTCCATACGCGGTTTCGCTCACAAGTTGACCTGCGTAGTCCTCGGTGACCTGGCCCGCGATGCACGCCCCCTCTCCGTCGGGAATCTCTTTCATAGCTTTTACCACCTGTCTGGCGCTTGTTTGGTTGGTAATAGCAACCAGTCGTCCTTCACAGGCCAGATACAGCGGATCGATCCCAAGCAGCTCGCAGAGGGATCGCACGCCGGGACGGACCGGTATGTCCTCTTCCACGAGCGAAATACCGACGCTTTTGCCGGCCACCGCTTCGTTGAGTATGGTTGCGAGACCTCCACGGGTGAGATCCCGAAGGAAGGAAACGCGACCGGCCGTGGAGAGTACAGTCTGGCAGAGGGTGGTCAGAGGGGCGCAATCGCTCACAACTTCGGTCTGGAGGTTCAAGCCTTTCCTCTGGGCCATCACCGCTGCACCATGATCCCCGATTGGACCGCTCACAACGATCCTGTCGCCGGGCTGAAGTTCGGCCTCGGGACGCGTCCTGTTTCCCGTAAAACTGCCGATCCCGGAAGTGTTAATGAACAGTTTATCGGCTTTACCCCGCGGAACAACTTTAGTATCTCCCGTCACAATGTCCACGTTTGAAGTTTCGGCGGCGGCTTTCATGGAAGAGAGCACAACTTCAAGATCGCTTTGTGGGAGGCCTTCTTCCAGGATGAGTCCGCAGGAAATATGTTCCGGGGTGGCTCCGACGACCGATAGGTCATTGACAGTTCCGCAGACGGCGAGTTTGCCAATATCGCCTCCCGGGAAAATGATCGGATCGACTACATACGAGTCGGTTGTGAAAGCAATTTGGGAGTCCTCGGTAGGAACCGTGGCGCTGTCGGGTAAACCCCTCAGGTGGGGGGAATCAAAATACGACAACAGCGTGTTTTCCACGAGGTCGCGAGAAAGTTGCCCGCCGCTTCCGTGTCCAAGTTGGATCGTGTCGTTTTCCATCCTTTTATTCCTGAGAACCATATTTATAATGTGCGGCGCAGGAACCCTCCGAGGAGACCATGCACGGACCAACTGGTGAATCGGGGGTGCAGCGGGAACCGAAGAGGGGGCATTCGGGGGGGCGAACATTGCCGCGCAACACTTCCCCACATTCACATCCCGGTGGTTCCTCGGCTCCATCAAACGGCATCCTGTATCCGCAGCTGAACTTCGACCATTCGTTCCTCAGTGCGAGTCCGCTGTCGGGGATAAGTCCGATGCCTCGCCAGACCGCGTCGGCGGGTTCAAATACATGTTCTACTATCGATTGGGCCTGGGGGTTGCCCTCCGGCTGAACCGCGCGCCCATAGGCGTTATCAACCGTCGCCTCGCGCCCGGCACACTGTTCAAGCAGCGATTCTATTGTCTGCATCATATCACTGGGTTCAAAACCTGATACGCAGCACGGGATATTGAACTCATCCGCCAGAAACGTGTAGATGTCCAGTCCCGTGATGGTGGAAACATGGCCGGGAAGGATAAATCCGTCCAGAGAGACATCGGGCGCCTCCACCAGAGCGCGGAGAGCCTGCGGCATGGTTTTGTGTCCGGACAGAAGGTGGAAGTTGGAGAGGCCGGTTTCACTGGCCTCCATCAGAGTGGCTGCAACGGTCGGGACCGTTGTCTCGAAACCGACTGCCAGGAACACAACGTCACGGTCGGGGTTATTGTTCGCCACGGTGAGGGCGTCGTGTGGGGAGTAGACGATCTCCACGGTGGCTCCCTGCGACGCTGCCCGTTCCAGGGTGGTGTCCGATCCCGGCACCCGATAGAGGTCCCCAAAAGTCGTGAGCAGAGCACCTTCCTCCGCCAGTTGCAGGGCCGTGTCGATGTAGGAGGTGGCCGTCACGCACACGGGGCATCCTGGTCCGCTGATCAGCTCAACGTTGTCGGGGAGCAGTTCCGGGAGTCCAAAGCGATGGATAGCCATTGTATGCCCGCCGCATACTTCCATGAAGCGGACAGTGCGGTCCAGACTTTCGGCGATATCCCGTATCCGATCCGCGAGAGCTTGCACGTGGGATTTGTTCCTGAATTCATCAACGTATTGCATTACCGCTGCTCCACTTCCGCCATCTCATCCCACAGCTCCAAACGCTCTCTGGCTTCTTCCTCATCCAGCTTTTGAATCGCGAAGCCAGCGTGGACGAGCACCCAGTCGCCTGTCTCCGGTTGATCCAGCAACTGGAGGCCAACTTCCCGGCTGGTGCCCGAAATCTCGACCCGCGCCATGTCTCCATCTATATCATCAATTTGAACAGGTATTGCCCAGCACATGGTTCTGTTTTCTCTATCGAAATGACAGTGAACGCAATGAAGGGGGGGATAGTATCCCGTTTCCCGGAAGCAACGTCGGGTCGGGAATGGAGCATCGTGTTCTAATGCTCACAAGGACCAAGTTCCCGTGTGAATCTCAAATATCCCCCGGTGGAAGTTCCCGGAATAACTACTGATGACCACGGCTCAGCCGCAACAGGTGAGATAAAAATATCGATCCGATTGTGCCGCTGCATAGTTATTTGTCCAGCCGGCTCCATCAACAGCTAGTTTATCCTATCTTTGAATGCTTGTCATCCGGACGAAGGCGAGACAGAGCAATACTGGCCTGTCCCAGCGCGATACCACCGTCATTGGGAGGAACCCGGGAATGGGACAGGACGGTCAGGCCACGCGATTGCAGTGCCGGGATGAGGCGGTCGAGCAGATGAGTGTTTTGCATGACCCCTCCGGAGAGCGCAACGGTGTGAATCCCGGTTTGTTCGCACAGGCGTCCGCAACCAGCCAGGATGATGTCGCTGGTGGTATGGTGGAACTTGGTGGCAATGATTCCGGGATGCACTGATTTCTGCAGGTCCGCCCAAACGCCTCGTATGATACCCCCGAGTTCGATGGTTTCCTTCCCCATTTCATAGTTGTAAGTCCCATACTCACCCGGCTTGCACATAGCCTCCAGTTCGCAGGCAGCTTGACCCTGATAGGTTGCTTCGGGACCAAATCCAATGAGTGCCGCCACCGCGTCGAAGAGACGACCACAGCTGGAAGTGCGGGGGGAGAGATCAGAATCATTCAGGATGTTTGCTAACGCATCAATTGTTGCAGGGTCCAGGTATCGTTCCATGTGGCGGGATGCTTCGGAATCAGCAAAGGCATTTTTCATGTGGGAGAGAGCCATTCGGTGAGGTTCCAGCACGGCCTGGTCGCCGCCCGGCATCGGCACGTATTCCAGATGCAGGCGACGCTGATAGTCCCGTTCGTCAAACACCATGAATTCACCACCCCACATACAACCATCGTCACCATAGCCGGTTCCGTCCATGCTGACGCCGATTGCCGGGCCGGTTCCCTCCCCTTCGGCGAGACACGATGCGAGGTGGGCATGATGATGCTGCACCTGCATCAGGTTGAGGCCCTCCCGTTCTGAGAGCTTTCGGGCAAACCGGGTGGTGGGGTAGTCCGGATGGAGATCGCACACAACGGTCTCAGGTGAGACGTTCAGAAGATCCGAAAAGCGCTCGTAGGTGTTCTGGAAGTGGCGGGCATTGTCGGCGTCGGAAACATTGCCAATATGCTGGCTCAAAAATGCGCGGCGGCCTTTGGTCACGGCAAACGTATTTTTCCACATGGCTCCCGTTGCGAACACGGATGGACCCGCCATATCAAGTATGATGGGCTCAGGAACGTAGCCCCGTGAGCGACGCATGGGTAAGGGCGTTCCGTTGACGCTGGCAACGAGCGAGTCATCACACCGATTCTCCACGGGTCGATTATGCCACAGGATGCCATCCACAATGTCCTCAAGGTCATCGTGCACGGTGTCAACGGAGGTGGCGATGGGCTCGTCCGATCGATTACAACTGGTCATCACCAGTGCCGGGGGCATATCGGGGGAGCGAAAGAGCTGAGCATGCAGGGGGGTGTAGGGCAACATGATGCCGATCTTCTGCAGGCCGGGTGCGACCAGATCAACAACCGGTCCGTCGGGTCGTTTTCTGACGAGCACGATCGGAGATGGCGGGGATGTGAGGAGTTTTTTTTCTCCATCGTTAATCTGCCCGATATCTTCACACCGGCTGAGGTCTGCAGCCATAATCGCCAGGGGCTTGTGCGGGCGATTTTTGCGCTTTCGTATTCTTGCAACGGCCGACGCATTTGTCGCGTCGCAGGCCAGATGGAAGCCACCGAGCCCTTTTATCGCCACAATGCCTCCACTGACGAGCATTTGTCTGGTATCCGCTATGGGGTGCGGGTGAGTGGTATCGTCGGAGGGGACGGGAGTGAAAGTCAGTGAGGGACCGCAATCAGGACACGACATCGTCTGCGCGTGAAAACGACGATCGGACGGATCGTTATATTCTTTCTGGCACGCCTCGCAAAGAGGGAAGTCGTCCATGGCGCTGGTGGGTCTGTCGAACGGCACATCCCGTGCGATGGTGAAACGGGGCCCGCAGCAGGTGCAGGTGTTGAACGGGTATCCGGCACGTCGATCCCGTTCATTATTCAGTTCCCCTTTGCAGTCGGTGCATGTGGCCAGATCGGGAGGTATGGGCAGGAGACTCTCACCGCTGGAGGAACTGGAGATGATGGAGAAGTCGCTGGTGCCTTCAGGGCTGAGTTCCTCATCCACGGTCAAATCATCAATCCGTGCTCGTTTTGGGATCAAGTCGCTGAAGTTTTCAATAATACCGTGGATCGTCTCGGGATTTCCCTCCACTTCGATTTCCACCCCTCCCGGAGTGTTTTTGATGGTCCCCCCACAGCCACGCGATGTCATGGCGCGATAAATCGTGGGTCGGAATCCGACGCCCTGCACTCGGCCCTGCACGCGGATTCTGACACGCTGCCGCGGATTGTTGGGGGAAGTGGGGTTCATTGTCTCTGTTCACTGTAGTAGAGACACCAAGCGGTAATCGGGCAGCGCTCGCATTCTGGTTTTCGGCTCGCGCAGATGCGCCGCCCGTGTGTGCCCATCAGGAGGGTCGATCGGGTCCAGCGTTGGTGGGGGATCAGTTTCCGCAGCTCGCGCTCAATAGCATCCGCGCTCTTTTTCTCGGCCAGGCCGATCCGACGGGAGACCCGTTTCACGTGGGTATCAACGGGTAGAGCCTGCTGGTCCATGGCATGCGCCAGCACGACGCTGGCGGTCTTTCGTCCCACGCCGGGCAGGTCGGTGAGCTGATTAAGGTCATCGGGCACTTCTCCGTTATGCCGTTCGACCAGCGCCTGGCAGCAGTTCTGAACGCTTTTACTTTTGCGTCGATAAAATCCCGTGGGATGGAGTATATCCTCCAGGTCCTCTCGGTCAGCCTCCGCGATATCCTGTGCGGTTGGATATTTGTCCCAGAGTTTCGGGGCGACCTCGTTCACCTTCTCATCCGTGCACTGCGCCGCAAGTATGGTGCGAATCAAAAGATCCAGTGGGCCGTCGAAATCCAAATAAAGGTGGGCGTCAGGATGCTCTTCTTCCAGCGCGTCGAGAATATCCAAGATGTGTTCTTTTGGGGATGTAGCCACAGATAAGTCTCCTGCTCAGATGGAAATACAACTGTCTCTGATTGAGCGGCTGTCACTGTTACAGTTTTTATGAAGCCGATCAGAAAGTGCGAAAGCTGTGCATGCGGCGGTAATTGTTGTAAAGGTGAAATGACTTTGGTCCGCCGTCCGCGGCGATGAATCCTCGCGGTGGCCAACCGGGCCCAAACTCACGCGAAGCACGGTTGCGAGCGTGCGGCGCGGTTCGAAGATCGTGGACCGGAAAACAGAGCGATTAGGGGTTTCGGCTGACCTTATGGTCCGGGTCATCATTACATTTTACAACGAAAATGGCGATGGAGGCGAACAGATTGGCAAGGACCGACGGCAGTCGGACGTAGGAAGGAGTGAAAAACATGCTGTCAACGATTTTGAGCCCCTTCTCCTCGCAGAAATGCTGGAAGTCCCGCACGGTGATCACGCGCAGGTTCGGGGTTTCATACCAGGTGTAGGGGAGGGTGGGGGTGACTGGTGCACTGCCGTTCAAAAGAAGGCGCAGGCGGGCGGTCCAGTGACCGAAATTCGGGAAACTGATAATGCCCAATTTGCCGACGCGCAGCATTTCGTGGACGACTTCCGCCGGTTGTAACGCCTGCTGCAGAGTCTGGCTGAGTATGACACAGTCGAATTCCCCGTCGGGAAACATGTCCATGCCATCAAGCATGTCGCCGTGGTAAACGGGGACACCGCGGGTGATACATTCCCGTACGGCGTTCTCGTCGATTTCGATCCCCTGTCCAACGACGTCTTTTTCCTCCTGGAGTCGAGCCAGCAGCGCACCATCCCCGCATCCAAGGTCCAGCACGCGGGCGCCTTCTGGCACGTGGTCTTCGATGAATTCGTAGTCTATCCGTACAGCCATGGTTATGACTCCGTCAGTGAGCCTCTTGCTGGGCGTTGGTCAAAAAGTCGCGTATCATCGTTTCCAGACGAGGGTTTTCGATGAGAAAGACGTCGTGTCCGTAATCGGACTCGATCTCGCAGAAACTGACCCGAACGCCATTGGCGTGCAGGGCGCGTACGATCTCCCGGCTTTGATACGTGGGGAACAGCCAGTCTCCGGTGAAGCTAATCGTCAAAAATCGGCTTTGGATCCCGCGAAAGGCCTCCACGGTGGATCCGTAATCAGATTCCAGATCGAAGTAGTCCATGGCTTTGGTGATGTAGAGGTAACTGTTGGCGTCAAATCGCTCCACAAAAGTTCCCCCCTGATATCGGAGATAACTTTCGACCTGGAAATCGGGAGGGCCAAAGTCGTATCCCACGGTCTGGCGGTCCTGCAGTCCCCGTCCGAATTTTTCATGCATCGACTGATCGCTCAAATACGTAATATGGCCCACCATGCGGGCGATAGCGAGACCCCGATGGGGCGGCTCACCATCGTAGTAGCGCCCGTTATTCCAATTGGGATCGGAATAGATCGCCTGACGCCCTACTTCGTCGAAAGCGATGGCCTGCGCACTCAGACGGGGGGCGGTGGCTATTGGTAGGGCGGTCTGGACCATTTCCGGATAATCGATGGCCCACTGCAGCACCTGCATGCCCCCGAAGGAACCGCCGATGACGCATAAAAGTTGATCTATGCCGAGATGTTGAGTCAGCAGAGCATGTTGGACACGAACCATGTCCTGGACGGTAACCATGGGAAAGTCCAGCGCATAGGGTTTACCCGTTTCGGGATTGATCGAAGAAGGACCGGTAGTTCCCTTACAGCCGCCAAGCACATTGGAGCAGACCACGAAATAGCGATCCGTGTCGATGGGTTTACCGGGTCCAACCATCAGGTCCCACCATCCCGCTTTACGGTCGTCCGGAGAATGCTTGCCGGCTACGTGTGCATCGCCGGTGAGAGCGTGGCAGATGAGAATCACATTGTCGCCATCGTCGGAAAGTTCCCCGTATGTTTCATAGGCGACATCAATCGGCCCCAATTCTTCACCGCAGCGCAGATCCAGCTTGTCGGGTGGTTCGGCGAATCGCCAGTAACGCTTCTCAACTATGCCGTAAGACGCATTATCACTCATGTTGACATGTCGTGAAAAGGGGGCGGAAGAAGTGAAAAGTGAAGACCCTCATTATGCGGCATGGTACTGAAATGCGCCCTGAATCGCAAGGCCAGAGAGAGGGTAGAGGATGAGATTGTGGCCGTCTGCGAACGGCCGTCAGATGGTGGGTGCCCTAGCCTGAGAAGAGGGACACGGGAATAATACCCTTTCTTCATGGGAATGCAGCGGGACGGAAAGGTAAAAGGTACCATCCTGCTTAAGCCGAACCATACGGTCGTGCTCAAAACAGAGCGGGATTTACCCCTGCGGAAGTGGAAAATTGTGGGGAAACGGCTGGTGACGGGGAATGACCGTGATCAGGTGAGGTGGTCTTTCCTCGGCGGTCACGATGGTTTCCGGGGAAGGGTGGGCGGTCAAAGGGTCCAGCTGAAAAAGGTGGCACCAGAACAATCCATTGGGCGGCGTTCCTCGCGAGGTGAGCACGCTGACAATGAAAACTCGAAGGCGAAAGTTGTCAGCAAACAGGCGGATATACAGTTGAGTTTGATGGGGGCACGGTGGCGTCTTCAGATGATCGTAAAAACAATTAAAGCACGCAGACGGGCAGAGCAGGAGGATAAGGGCAGTAAATCCGACGCCGAAACACACGCGACGGATTAGAGGGCAGTTCGTCGGAGCATAAAAAGAACCCCGCAGCGATGAACTCATCGCTACGGGGTTAACGATTAATGGATTTCGTTTGTCAGGACTGCAGGGCCTGATCCAGATCGGCCGTGATGTCATCGATATCTTCAAGACCGACGGACAGCCGGATGAAATCCTCAGTCACGCCGGCCTGTTCAAGCTCTTCGTCGTTGAGCTGTTGATGGGTCGTGCTGGCCGGATGTATGGCGAGAGTGCGTGCGTCGCCGATGTTGGCCAGGTGGCTGATGATATCCAGGTTGTTGATGAAGGATTTTCCGGATTCAAGCCCACCTTCCACGCCGAAACCAATCATCCCGCCAAAACCGCCCGACAGGTAGTGTGCGGCTCTGTCATGGGTCGGATGGTCCGGCAGGCCGGGATAATTCACCCAGGACACTTCCGGATGTTGGTTGAGGAACTCGGCCACTTTTCGAGCGTTTTCGCAGTGTCGCTCCATGCGCAGGGGGAGGGTTTCGATTCCCTGCAGAATCAGGAACGAATTCATGGGACTGATGCAGCCACCGAGGTCGCGGAGAATGCGGACCCGGGCTCGAGCGATGAACGCCTGTTCCTCGAAGTGTTCGGTGAAACTCAGGCCATGGTAAGCGGGATCGGGCTCAACCAGGTCCGGGAACTTGCCGCTTGCTTCCCAATCAAAGTTGCCGCTATCGACCAGTATCCCACCGATGCTGGTGCCATGGCCGCCCAGATATTTGGTGAGGGAATGGGCAACAATGTCGGCCCCGTGTTCGATGGGCCGACAGAGGGCCGGCGAAGCCATGGTATTATCAACCATAAGCGGAATGTCATGGGAGTGGGCCACTTCGCTGATTGCTTCCAGATCGGGGACCGTCAACCGGGGATTACCGAGCGTTTCGGTGTACAAAAGTTTCGTTTCATCGGTAATTGCGGCCTCAAATTCTGCCGGATCGTCGGTGTCGGTAAACGTGACGTCAATTCCGAATTTGTCTTTGAAGGTCTGGCTCATCAGGGTGTAAGTGCCCCCGTACAAACCGCTGGACGCCACGATATGATCGCCCTGGTTCAGAATGGTGAGGCAACCGGCTGTGATGGCCGACATACCGGCGGAAAATCCCAATCCGGCGACCCCTTCTTCCAGCATGGCGACGCGTTTTTCCAGCACCTCCGTGGTGGGATTCATGATTCGCGTGTAGATATACCCCGGTTCTTCCAGCGCAAACAAGTCTGCGGCGTGATCGGTGTCCTCGAATAAATACGATGTTGTCTGATGGATTGGCACGGCGCGAGAGTGCGTGTCCGTGTCAGGATCGTGTCCCCCCAGCAGGCAGATGGTATCAAAATTCATCGCGCTGTCGTCACTCATGGTAATCTCCCATAAAGCTATTGAGATAGTAGCCAAAGGATACCATGGTATCTTCGATTGGGGTGAGTATCAACTGAGCAGGGGAAGTTTTCTGTCAGGTAAATCCGGACAAACTGTGGCGTGCAGGGCGCATTTATGGTACAAAATAATTAGTAAATCATTTGTCATCGCCACACATGGAGCAAATAATATGGAATGCAGAGGATTAGAAAATGATGGTCAGAGCATGGTTGAGTACGTGCTGTTGCTGGTGCTGATTGCCATCATCTGCATAACGGCCTTGACTATGCTCGGTCGGCAAACGGAGAACTTGATCCCGACGGCCAATGATTTGGAAGCGCGGCAAAAGTGATTGTCAATCAGAGACTCAGAGACGTGCAGATGCGCAGCTGCAGATATAATTTCTGCATTCCCTAAATCACTGTATCGACTGGTTCAGTATGATGAAAACAAGGGCGCAAAGGAATCAGAGGCAGGTTTAGAGGGGTTTTGATCAGGCGCGCCGGCGAAAAAGACGGGAAAATCCAATTTGCGCCTGCAGGCGACAATCCAAAAAAACGGCACGATGGCTTGAACCGCAGAGGCGGCGAGCCATCGTGCCATAATTTTTGGTCATCGGGTGGGAAGCGTGGTCAGGAGATTCTATTCTCTTCCCCTATGAAATCGACCAGGGCATTCGTCTTCTCTTCCAGCAGGCCCTCATCGCCCACGGCCTCCACATACAGGCGGCAGACACCGCCACCGGAGCCTTCCGTACCGCTTTTCCGCATGCAGAACCACCAGTCATCCGCTTCAATCCGAACATCTTCGACGGCCTGATCGAACTTTGGCGGATATTGTTTCATCTTCCGGACGCCCTCTTCATCGACGCCATACATGCGTTTGGCTTCGCTTTTGAATTCTTCGATGGCCTCACCAATTACCTGCTCTGCCGGTCGGTCGACGGGCATCTCGAAGTTGATCTCGCCGGATTCAAAATATGTGTTGCGGAGTTCTTCCAATTCCGACGACAGTTTTTTCCCTTCAGAGTGCAGTTCGGCCGCAAACTCAAGCATAATCATCCCCGCCAGCATACCGCTGTCGGCGGTATAAAAATCGCGGAACATGTAGTGTCCGCTGTGTTCCGCTCCGAAAGCGATATCAGGGTTTTTGTGCATGATGACTTTGATTTTTCCGTAACCGACAGGGGTCATCACCGTTGGACCGTCCAATACGTCAGTTCGGTCTCCCAGTGTGTCGGCAATCGCCCAGCTGCATGCCAGATTATGGGCTATTTTGGCATCGGGCCCCAGTTTTTCGCGCAGACGTTCTCCGATCAGAGAGGCAAGGAACGGAGGAGATATCATCTCGCCATTTTCATCTGCAAGGGCAACCCGGTCAGCATCACCGTCAAAGCAGACACCAACATCACTGTCATTCTCATCGATTAAGTCCGCCACCATGCCCTGATATCGTGGATGAAGCGGATTCGGGACCATGATGGGGAATCGTCCGTCGGGGTTTTTATTGGAAAACGTCCAGTCAAAACAGGATGTTTGTTTGGCCAGTTCCCCCAGTATTTGTCCGCCCATACCATTGCCCGCTTCAACCGCGATGCGCATGGGACGTTCGGAGCCGGCGGCTGCGTCTTCAAAATCAAGCGCACCTTTCTCGGTCGCCGTGCGGATGTAATCGGGCGCGAAATCGTCCCATTCCAGGCGCGTGGGGATCTGGGATTTTTTAATCGAGAGGGCCATTCTTTTGATAGGATCATCAGGACAGGGCGCCTCCATCTTCTCGGCCAGTTCGAGGGGCTGGCCTTTTCGCCCGAAGAATTTGAAACCGTTGTTATCAGCGGGATTATGTGAGGCAGTGATGATCACACCGCCGTCAATGAGTTCTGAGTAATGTGCGGGCATGAATCCAGCCAGTTCGGTTCCCGCCAATCCCATCTGGATTGGGCGGCATCCACTTTCGGCGAGCCCCTCGCACAGAGCCTGCGCGAGCACCGGGCCGCTCAGTCGCATGTCGTGGCCAACAGCGACGTTGACCGGTTCAACAGCTGTCGTGGCGCAGAAAATGCGTCCCATACTGCGCCCCAGGTCCCGGGCAAAGTCCGTATCGATGTTGGTGCCATAAACACCCCGGATGTCATCTCGTTTAACCACGTCGTCCACTTGTTCGCAGTAGTCCGTGATGGGCATTGTGCTGATGTTCTCCTCTCAAGGTGATGGAGCGGAATGAATGAATAAGAAGTCGTAGGGAATAAAACCCTATCGTACGACGGATGGGCACGCAAGAGTGCGGAGAGTTAGAAAAACGTGAAAAGGTTGTATGAGGCTGTCGAGTGAGGCAAGATGGTTTTTTGGATGTGTTTCCGGTTTGACCGGTCATGGAAGATCATAGAAATCCGAGTGAAAATGGCGCTGAACCGGGAGGGAACCGTGTTGATGAAACAATTGACGGCGGTCAACCGGACGCCCGGCACGTAGCGGCAGGGCAAAATGACGATGTGGATTTGAAAAATCGGGGTTTCACCGTAGAATAATTCGTAGCCTGGAAGTTCAGCTTTGTTGGAGACGCCATGCGAGGTGTCGGAAAATCACGTTGAGATTTTTGATAGTACGCCGTGTCTTGCGCCGCGGATAGTTATGTTTCATTGAATACTTACGACGTCCCTGAACACGCGTATCCCCTTTACCAGAACAGGTTAAGCCATGTCCGTTCAAACACTGATTTTACGCACGGCTGGAACGAATTGTGACAGAGAAACGGCTTTTGCATTTGAACTTGCCGGAGCCGAGACCGAGAAATTGCACGTCAACGCTCTGCGCGACTCCCCTGAACTGTTGGCTGACTACGAAATACTGGTTATTCCGGGCGGCTTCAGCTACGGCGACGACCTGGGGGCAGGGACCGTTCTGGCGAATGAACTCTGTTCACTCCTGCGCTCCGGTCTGGAAGAGTTTGTTGAAAGCGGACGTCTTGTTCTGGGGATTTGCAATGGGTTTCAGGTGCTGGTCAAGACGGGGCTGTTGCCGGGAATTGATCGTTGGGAACAGGAGGCGACTCTTACCCTGAATGACAGCCATAAGTTCGAGGATCGGTGGACGCATCTGAGGGCGCCACGCAGCCGGTGTGTGCTCGTGGAAGATGACGAGATGCTGTATCTTCCCGTCGCCCATGCCGAAGGGAAGTTTGTACCCGCCAATAACGACGTGTTGCGCCGGTTGAGAAATAACGGGCAGATCGTTTTTCAATACACCGATGCAGAGGGGAATACTCAGGCGGGGTACCCGCAGAATCCAAACGGAGCGGTGGAGGATATCGCCGGCATCTGTGACAGGTCCGGGCGTGTGCTCGGAATGATGCCCCATCCTGAGCGTCACTGTCTCCCGATCCACCATCCACGCTGGACGCGTGAGGGCCTTGATGAGAAGGGGGATGGTATTGTGTTGTTTGAACGGGCCGTCGAATTCGTTGAGGAACATCCGCCCGCGGGTTTGTCGGTTTCTACTGGCTAAGCGGCCTGTTCGGTCTCCATTCCGCCGCACAACGCCAGCAAATATTTATGCACGGAGAGGTGAATATGCAACGATACAGTTTAGGACTGGATTTTGGGACTGAATCGGTGCGCGCTCTGTTGGTGGAGGTGGAAAATGGTAAGGAAGTGGCTCAATCATCCTTCGACTATCCGCACGGTGTGATTGATGATGAGCTTCCCACCGACGGCGCCAGGTCACTGGCTCCCGACTGGTTCCTCCAGGCTCCGAGCGATTATGTCGAGGGCCTGGACAGGGTGGTGCCGGCAGTTATTCGTCGGGCTGGAGTGGATCCACATGCTGTCATCGGGATTGGTCTGGATTTTACATCCTGCACTCTCCTTCCCACCGATGCGAATGGGGAGCCTCTGTGCTGGAAAGATGAATTTCGTCAGGATCCGCAGGCATGGGTGAAACTCTGGAAACATCATGGGGCGGCAGAGGAAGCTTCCCGGATCGAACGGGTGGCCGAGGAACGCGGGGAGCCGTTCATGGACTATTTCGCCCATGCAATCTCCTGTGAGTGGCTGCTGCCCAAGGTGCTGGAGACGAAGCACCGATCTCCTGATGTTTACGAGGCGGCGTACACGTTTGTTGAAGCGTGCGATTGGATACCCTGGTTGCTCACCGGGCAGCTGGCCAGAAATGCCTGCTGTGCGGGTTTCAAAGCCCAGTACAACGAGAAGCTCGGTGGGTATCCGGCTTCAGATTTTCTTGAAGATGTCGAACCGGGTTTTGGACGCTTTTTTGAATCGAAAATGGCCGGAGCTGTTGTTCCTGCCGGGAAACCGGTGGGGGAGTTGAGTGAGGAGTGGGCGGACCGGCTGGGACTTGTGCCGGGAATCCCGGTGAGCGCGGGAATGATTGACGCGCATATGGGCGTCCCGGGGGCGGGCGTTACCGAACCGGGCGAGATGGTCGTGGTGCTGGGAACCTCATTCTGCCATATGATGTTGGGGGATGAATTGAAGCTGGGAGAAGGCCCTCTGGGGGTTGTCTCTGACGGTATCATCCCCGGGCTGTATGCATACGAATCGGGTCAATCCGCGGGCGGAGACATTTACGCCTGGTATGCCGATAACGGGGTCCCGCCGGAATACCACCGGAGGGCGGAAAACCGGGGCGAAAGCGTCCACGATGTGTTGACCGAGGACGCAAGTAAATTGGATCCCGGACAGAGCGGGTTGCTGGCGTTGGATTGGTGGAATGGGAATCGAAGCATCCTGATGGATGACCGGCTCAGTGGTCTCCTGGTCGGGGCCACTCTGCACACCCGGCCCCCGGAGATCTACCGTGCGCTGGTTGAAGCAACGGCGTTTGGCACGCGCCGAATACTTGACGCTTATGCTGAGGATGGCATCGGGGTGCGCTCTTTGATGGCGTGCGGCGGAATGCCCGAAAACAATCCGTGGGTGATGCAGGTGTTCAGCGACGTATGCAATCGGTCGATCAATGTGGTCGGGACCTCACAGGCTATGGCCCTGGGGGCAGCGATGTGTGGTGCTGCGGCCGCGGGCGAAGAGAAGGGGGGCTACCAATCAGTGCGGGAAGCGGGGAAGAGGATGAGTAAACCGGCCCGAACTACCTATGAACCCGTTCAGGACGCGGTGCAAACCTACGACCGATTATATGAGGAGTATTGCCATCTGCACGACAAATTTGGCCGGGAAGATGGGCTTATGCACCGGTTGCGCGATATAAGAAAAGACGCGACGTGAGTGCTGACTCACACCGCCCCTTTTCACTCATCTTATCGTTCTTCTGGAAGGGGATCACCGGAACACTATTCAGCTTCGGCTTCAAGATCTTCCAGATGTTGATCGCTTTCCTCCGAATAGAGGCGAACCACGTGGTTCGCTATATCCAGTGACCGTTCGCCGATAATCTCCAGTGACCGACCGACCAGGATGAGGCTGGTAGCTACCTGGGGGGCGAGATTTTCCTGGTTGCTCAGTTCGGTATTGACCCTATCCGTGAGTTGTTCGTGCAGAGAGCTCAGTTCACGGAACACGAGATCCTGACTTTCTGCTTCCTTGGCGTTTTGGTTCACGAATGCGTCGACACTGTCGCCGAACATCGTTTGGGCCATCTCCGCCATCTCGGGTAGCAGTTCAGTACATGAACTGGGGAGCTTGCCGGATGAGGGACAGGCTTTCATCAGGTGGGAAATACGGGTGCCTTCGTCCGCCATTACTTTCAAATTGAGTGCAATTTTCATGCCCGCACTCACGAACTGAACCTGATGAAGGTCCAGTTCGCCGCTGGAAAGTAGATCGAGAGCCATGCTGTCGGCCTGAAGCCAGACCTGATGGGCTTTATAGTCCTCTCGCTGGGCATCATGAGCTGCATCGGCATCGCTTTCGATCAGCGCCACGATGGCGTCAGCAAACGCATTTTCAACGATACTGGCAAGGGATAGAAGCTGTTTCTCCAGAGCCGGCATTTCAACGTCAATAGCTGGCGGTTTAGGGTTTTCGTCGTTCATGGCTTACTCCGATCTTGTGTAAAGATAGCGATATCAATCATCTTTGCGAATCTGCTGGCTGTTTTTCTGCTGTTCCTCCAGCTTATCCATCAATTTGCCCATGAACCCTTTTTTCTCGGGTTCAGCGCGACGTTCCTTCTTTTGTTTGCTCTGTTCCTTGTCCGGGGACTCCTCGCCAACCGGTTTCAGCTCAAGATCAGAAACCTGGTTGCGAATATACATGTTCTGTAGAGCAGCAAAGCTGCTGCTGGCCGTGATGTAGAGGAGCAGGCCGCTGGCAAACTGGTAGAACATGACGGCGAAAAGAACGGGGAGCCATTTCATGATTTTTTGTTGTTGCTGTGCTTTGGGGTCGGATGGTTTGGGCGTCAGGTGCTGATTGAGCATCCACGCCACGACCATGATAAAGGGAAGAATATTCAGTTCGTTCCCGAGGATCGGGAGAGAGAACGGAAAATGCCATACCGTGTCGGCCTGACTCAGGTCGGTGATCCAACCCGGGATGAAGGTCGCCTGCCGGAGTTGTACCGACGTGCGCAGAGCAGTGAACAGACTCACGAACACGGGCATTTGCAGGAACATGGGCCAGCATCCACTCATCGGATGGACACCATATTTGCTGTACAGTTGCATCTGCTCCTGTACGAGCTTTTCACGATTATCCCCGTGTTTTTTCTGCAGTTCCTGTATCTTCGGTTGCAGCAGGCGCATTTTGTGCATGCTGACCTGACCGCTTTTGGTCAGGGGGTGGAGTATGAGCCGCACCAGAACGGTGAGAAGAATGATGGCAACCCCATAATTCGGGATGATCCCGTAGAAAAATTCCAGGATCGAGACCATAATCGGTGTCAGGAATGAGAGGGTCCCAAAGGATATAACCCAGGTTATCCACGGCATGCTTCCGGAACGCAGATCATTGGCAAGATCTTCGCCATACGGCTTGAGTACGCTGTGCAGTTTGGGAGCGGCAACAAATCGATATTGTTTCTGCATGGTTCCGGAGGCGGGAATGTTCTGTTCGGTGGAAATTATGACCGCTGTCCCGTTGGAGCGAGCGTATTCACGGCGCTCGGTGGCTGACATCTCATTGAGTTGTTTGGTATCCCAGCGTCCCGTGGCTTCCGCAATGTTCGTGTTGACCACGAGCTTCTGTTCAATCGCCCGAATCCACTGGGGGTCCCTGGGCCAGGTCATGGATACGAAGTACTGACTGACGATTCCCGCCCAGCCAATGGCGGTTGATTCATTCATTTTGTTTCCTTCAAGAAGGTTGTCGGCTCCCTGAAGCTGAACGTCAAAGTGACCTTCATACCGCACGCCGACGGCGGTAGAGAGGTAACGAGATTCCAGATTTTCCCGTTCAATGCCCGCCGCACTGCGGAGGCGGTAGGTGAAGGTCAGTGGCTTATCCGTGCGGTTGATGAACTGCAGTTGAACCTTGTAGTGGTAATCCTCGGGGCCGATGGATATGATTTTCTTGACGGCCAGGCGGGGATCCAAATTACCACGAAATACGAGGCGGGAGCGCGACTGTTCGACGAGCTCATACACGACGTTGGCAGTGGACACCGGATCGGTCCAGTCTTCGCGCTGATCACTGCGGGGCATGAACGTTACTTTTTCGATGACGTCGCTGTAATATCCTGACTGAAAATCCCGCAGAAGGGTCAGAATCGGGCGTTTGTCGTCGTCACCCGTAGAATACGGGGCGTTGTATTTCTTGAGTTGCAGGGTCTGGAGCGCGGCTCCTTCGTTGGTCCAGGTGGTTTTTATGTATTTATTGCCGAGTGTGATTCCCTTCTTGACCGGTATATCGGGTTGTTCGCGCTCGGGTTGTTTCGGAGCGGGGGGGGAGGAATTGGATGTGGTGGTTGCGGTTGTGGTTTCCTCCGTCTTCTCGGGCTTTGGTTCTGAGGGTTGTTCTTTTTCGCTCTCCTGGCCGGACTGTTTCTCAGGTGCAGTTTGTGTTGGTGCGGGCGTGGCCGGCTGCTGAGAAGGGGAGAAAACAGGATAATACTGCGTTACGATATACCAACCCACCAGGACGAACGCACTGGTGATGAGAAACTGTATGAAGCTTTTTCTGTCCATTGGGTGATCTTCCGTCCAAATACATCAAATGAAATTGTGTGGTAAAAAAACAGTCAACAGAGCATCAGACATCATGAAAGTGAAAAGACCGGAACTATACCGATCCGACTGGCCGCCCCTTGCCTTCACATAAACATTGATCCGTCATTTACCGTGCAGCAGCCGTTCTCCCAGGAACGGATCCAGTTCGGGGATAGAGCGGATTTTTTCCGCTGTTTTCTCCACTGGATACGAGACGCGTCTCCAGGCCAGTTTATTGTTGTGGCGAATAACGTACGAGGCACGGCGGTCACCGTCTCGTGACTGACCTATGCTGCCGGGATTCACGAAAATTTTGCCATCAGGGATAGTATATTTATACCCGAGTTTCTTAGCGGTTTCGAAAGTCATCTCCTGGGTCCACACCCCACTGATATGGGTGTGGCCCACAAAACAGACGTGGTTGATGTGATCAAAATGTGTTTCCATTTTCGATCGGTTATGAATATCACGCGGCTTGAGATATTCACAAATGGGATTGCGGGGCGTACCATGGACGTAAAAGCTGTCTTCCTCTTGATACGTTTCCGGGAGTTCGCCAAGAAAATCCCAGCGCGCGGCATTGTCATCCCGGTCGTCGTTGAACATGCTCAGCTGTTCGCGCGTCCACTCGAGCGATCCCTGAGCTTTTGCGTTGAAACCGGAACCCTCCATCTCGACCATCAGGGCTTCTTCGTGGTTTCCCCGGAGAGTGAGTTTGAAATCCATGGCATGATCAAGGCATTCCAGGGGATTCGGTCCGTATCCAATCACATCCCCAAGGCAGATAACCTCCTTGATATTATGCTTGCGCATATCCTCCAGCACAGCTTCAAGTGCTTCGAGGTTGGCGTGGATGTCGGATACAATGGCTTGCACGTGTTGCGTTACTCCAGATCAGATGTCGCTTGACCGATGAATACCCATTTTGGCGAGGATCCGGTATTCTAACACAAAGAACGGAAGAGACTCAACGTTCCGGTTGTTCGTCTTCATCGATAATCTCGATCGTTATTTGGGTCTGATCATCAGGTGCCTGTTCCAGAGTGATTTCGTGTTGCCGGACCAGCTCAAGAAGCGCGAGAAACAGGCCAATGACGCGTGAACGAGGGGGATTGTCATCGAAAAAAGAGAGGAAGTTGGTTTTTCCCTCATTACTGGTCACTTCTTCCATCACCCGTCCCATATATTCTTTTATTGGCACCTCATCATATACGATTTGATGGGGCTGGGACATTTCAATCTCACGGATCACCTTGCCGTAAACGGAGAGCAGGTCCCAGATGCTGACATCTTCCAGAAGCTCGTCCGTGCTCACCGGGTCGGGGTCGGCGGAGGGTTCAGGTGGAACTCGGGAGAACTGCTGCGAACGCACCGATGCCAGATCACGCAGTTTGGCGGAAGCTTTTTTGAACCGTTTGTATTCCAGCAGCTGGCGGACCAACTCGTCGCGTGGATCCTCCTCGTCTTCATCCTCCCCAACGGTGTTGTCCGGCAGCAGCGAGCGGCTTTTAACGTCCATCAGGGTTGCGGCCATGACCATGAATTCCGCGGCGACGTTGACGTCGAAAAGCCGAAGGGCGCGGAGGGCCTTCAAATATTCGTCGGTGATGTGGGCAATGGGGATTTCCAGGATGTCCACTTCATCCCGCCGGATGAGATACATCAGAAGTTCCAGTGGGCCGCTGAATACATCCAGCTCGGTGCGAAATGCATCGAGGGAAAGATCCGTGTTTTCCGAAGAGGCTGAATCGTTACAGTCTGTGTTTCCGCCGGAATTGGAGGTCATCATTAATGAAAGATCCCCGATTCGCTCGCGTAGCTGAACAGATATGTACCCGATATTACATTGGACAGGATGATGGCCGGCCGGAATACCAGATATTCCAGAATGGGGATGCCGAGAAAAATCTGCATTCCGAGGAGTGCGAGCATGACGCCCATCCCATACTGGTTGTTGAACCGTGAATACTGGGCTGATGCGGGATAGGGGAGGGCGTTCTCCATAATGTGATGGCCGTCCAGAACGCCGATGGGAATCAGGTTGAACAGGGCAAGAATGAAATTGAGCACGGCCATAAATCCGAGAAAACCTCCAGCCAGTGTGGGGGAGCGGAGGGAGCCGACAGTCTCGGGAGCGAAGGTCAAAAGCAATCTGAACACGATACACAGAATCGTTCCCTGCAGGATGTTGGATGCGGGGCCCATGGCGCTGGTCAGTATTGCATCGCGGCGGGGGTTGCGGAAGTTGCCGGGGTTGATGGGAACGGGTTTGGCCCAGCCGATGGGCAGAATCAGAATGGCCAGAGTGCCGATCGGGTCCAGGTGGGGGACTGGATTCAGTGTTACTCGACCGCGCATCCGTGGGGTCGGATCTCCAGCCCAGTCGGCACTGAGGGCGTGGGCAAATTCATGAAAGGTGAGGGCGGGAAGGAGCGCAAAAAGACGAACCACCCCGAACATAAGGAAATCAACCATGGTGAGCGTTGCTAACTAAAGAATCGTGGGTGCGGGGAGAGATATAAAAGACACATCTACTACACATATAATATCCGGGACAGGCTGTCATGTGCAATCATGCGCTCGCACACCATCCAGTCCTGCGGTGTGTTGGGGCGGCATGGACATCCCATGGATGCTTGTTGCTGTGTGGGGCTCTATTCGTTCGCGCTCAATTCACGTTCAAGGATACGGCACATGATGTGGATGATCGTGGCGTGTGCCTCCTGTATGCGCGGCGTGTGATCGGAGGGCACGCAGATGACAGCGTCACAGCACTCGTCCATGTCACCTCCACTGCAGCCGGTCAGCCCAATCGTCGTGGCGCCACGTTCATGAGCCAGCTTCAGAGCATTGATGACGTTCGTCGATGTGCCGCTGGTGGATATGCCCATCACGGCATCGCCAGCCGTGACCAGTCCTTCCACCTGTCGGGTGAAGATGTCTTCGATACCGTAATCATTACCCACTGAGGTGATGATGCTGGTGTCGGTGGTCAGCGCGACGCAGGGGAGGGCGCCCCGTTCCAGCTCGAAACGACCGACCAGTTCCCCGGCCAGGTGTTGGGCGTCGGCGGCGCTCCCACCGTTGCCCATGACGAAGAGGGTTCCCCCGGTTCTCATCTCGTTCAGAATGATGTTGATGGCGTGCTCGATATCTCCCGCATTGCTGGCAAGTTGTTCATGGAGACAGGCGGTTTCTCGAAAGATCTTTTCTATTTCCTGGACGTGTGGATCCATTATTCATCACTCCCTATGCGCCGTATCAGTTCAGTGGTGGACATGCCATCAACTTCCGGTGCCAGCTTGACCTGTCCCCCGTAAGATTCCACAAACTCCCACCCCACTACGCCTTTCTTTCCGTAATCTCCACCTTTCACAAGGATGTCGGGGCGGACCTTCTTGATGAGCGGAAGCACGCTTTGCTCGTCGAAAACGACGACGTAGTCCACATTGGGAAACGCGGCGATGGTGCGGGCGCGAATATCCTCCGGAACGATTGGACGCGTCTCGCCCTTACCCTTTTTGGTGGAGGTGTCGCTGTTGACTCCGACCACGAGGAGGTCGGCCTGGCGACTGGCAAAACGGATGAGTTCGACGTGTCCGAGGTGGAGCAGATCGAAAACCCCGTTGGTGAAGGCGACGGTCTCGCCTCCCTGACATCGCTCATCGAGTATGGCGCGCAGTTCCTCCCGGGATTTTATCTTCATCTGGGCGGGGGAGCTTTCAGCCTGCATTTCCGTGAGCATTTCCGCCCGCGAAATCGGGGTGGCTCCCTGTCGGCTTACTTCCATGCCGGCGGCAAGGTTGGCGAGCTGGACGGAATGTTTAACGCTGCATCCTTCGGCGAGACTCAGGGCCATCATGGAGACGACCATGTCGCCCGCTCCGGTCACGTCCAGGACGGATCGGGGATTGGTACCAATGTGTTGTTCTTCCCCCGATTGCGTGGCGTAATACATTCCTTCCCGGTCCAGCGTGACCACGGCGGCGTCCAGGTCGATCTCCTCCAGGAGCCGGTGGGCCGCTGCGCGATAAGATTCATCGTCGGTCAACTTGAGACCGGTGGCATTCTCGGTTTCCTGCCGGTTCGGAAGCAGGCATGTGGCCCCAGAATAGACCGAGTAGTCTTTCATGCGATCCGGATCAACGACGATCGGGCAGTCGGCGTCGTTAGCTGCCTCGATGACGTTATCCAGCAGATTCTCGCTGAACAGCCCTTTGGCCATGTCCTGAATCAGCAGCAGATCGGCGTTTGGTATCTGCCGGTTGATCTGCGCCAGGATTTCCGCCTCGACCGCTTCCGACATGTGATCGGTGGTTTCCTCGTCCACGCGGACGATTTGTTGCAGACCGCGGCCGGCGGAGTGGACGTAGCCCAAATAGCGGGTCTTCCGGGTTGTTGGTCGGTCGGGACACGCGACGAGTCCGGAGGAGTCGATGCCGATCGCTTCCAGTTCCTGGCGAAAATCCCTGGCGGTGTGATCATCACCGACGACGCCGATGCAGGTGACGTCCGCCTCCAGTGCGCGCAGCATCGCGCCCACGCTTCCGGCGCCGCCCGGCCGATTGCGTTTGCGGTCCACATGCAGAACGGGGATCGGGCCCTCCGGCGACACCCGGCTCACCTGACCCCAGATGTATGTATCGAGCATCATATCCCCGACCACGCATATTCGGGGGCGGCCCATGTTGTTCAGCTGGTGGTAAATATCATCATGCATAACGGTAATTCCCTGATAAATCCAAAATGGAACTATACCGGAAAATGGGCTCAAATTGCAATATTATGCCCCTGTGTGCAGTGCTGTCCAAAACGTTCAAAAAATGCGTTTTCAAACGGGTTCTCCGGTGACTTTGAGCCGGGAATACAGTCCA
>CAZXYF010000012.1:0-32725 GCA_964644705.1 uncultured candidatus Brocadiaceae bacterium
TTTGCGCATCTTCGAGTAGTGCAGAAGTACGCCTCAACCGGGACAAGCCCGGCAGGAGGCCCATCTGGAATAACGTGGTTCACTGAATGCTTACCACCGCTCCCTGCAACTGTCATTGTATCACCCACGCGACGCCCGTTTTATCCGAGACGCATATTGTCAATCAAACGGGTCTCACCAATGTAGACCGCAAGCATGGCCACGGAGTCTTCTTCCGCTTTCGCCACCGACTGCAGCCCACCCGGCTCAACAATATCCACATATTCAATCTCAGCTTCCGGATTTTTATCTATCAACTCGCGCATGGCCTCACACATACTTTCGGCGTCCCTCTCCCCGTTGCGAAACATGCGACGTGCCAGCCGCAGCGCCTCGTATAAACAGACAGCTTGAGCTCGCTGATCCTCAGACAGGTACTCATTTCGGCTACTCACCGCAAGGCCATCATCCTCACGAACAATGGGTTCGGCCTCAATGTCAACGGGCATATTCATATCCCGGACCATCCGCTCCAGGATCACATACTGCTGATAATCCTTCCGCCCAAAAAAGGCGACATCGGGTTCCACAATGTGGAACAATTTCATCACAATCGTCAACACACCGCGGAAATGCCCCGGCCGAAACGCTCCGCACAAACGTCCGGTAAGATCCTCCTGCACAACGTAAGTCGAATACCCTTCGGGATACATCACGCTGTCAGAGGGAGCAAATATCAGGTCACCTCCCACTTCTTCGACTTTCGACGCATCGTTCTGCAAACGCCGCGGGTACGACTCCAGATCCTCGCCCTCGCCAAACTGGGTTGGGTTCACATAAATACTGACAACGGTTCGTTCGCACACGTCCACGCTCGCTCGGATGAGGCTCAGGTGCCCCTCATGAAGTGCCCCCATCGTAGGGACATAACCGATTGATTCGCCGTTGTTCTTCCATCCCCGTGTTTGCGAGCGGACTGTTTCTGGCTGTTCGTCAATCCTCATTGTTGCCCTCTTATTTCGTTTTCACCGGGATAAGGGATCACGCACTTCACAAACAATATGCCATCACAGTGGGGGGACTCGCTGGAACTGATCATCCCCACCCGAACGCTAGCACATCGTGCGTTTTTCGGGTTTGAGCAACGCGCTTGCCTTGAGATGGCTAAGCGGCAAGAATAAAGTTTGTTCCGGTTTCTGTTTCCTTGAGCCCCAGCGGGGCGGATTCATACTAGCCCGACATGTAGCGATCTTACGGATCGCGGAATGTTGGGTTATTGGTCGTTTTGTTTTTTGAGCTGAAAGCTCATTTCAAATGTTTAATCGTTGTTTGGAGTTGGTTCGTTGATTAACGTTGAAATGAGCTTTCAGCTCATCCATTTATTTCCCACCTCATACCCAAGATTCCGTGCTCTTTCAGAGCACTGCATCTTGGGCTAGTATGAAACCGTCCCGTTGGGACTAAAAATACACCTAATCGACACCAAACCGGGTTTGAAACCCGAAAGCTTTTAGTTCGGTCCGCTTAGCAGAGCATCCACGAATGACCGGCGGTCAAAAAGGCAGATCCAGAGCATCGGGAGGCGCTGGTTGATATTCAAACGGCTCCATACTGTATGTGCCCCGTCCCTGGGTCAATGACCGAAGCTTACTGGCGAAACCGAATAACTCCGCCAGTGGTGCCTGGGCTCTGATCACCCGTAAACTCTCACGGGCATCCACCTTTTCGATTTCCCCGCGACAAGTACTTATGTTACTGATCACATCCCCCATATTGTCCTCGGGAACAACGATCTCCAAACGCATCACCGGTTCAAGTAAATGAACGTCTGTTTGTTCCATTGCTTTGTGGAGCGCGCGGGAAGCCGCTGCCTCGAAAGCCAATTCGGTCGAATCCACTGGATGAGTGTCCGCATCCAACAATTTCGCCCGAACATTGATCAGCGGATAGCCGTATAGCGGTCCCGTGGCCCCCTGGGGAAGGGATCGCTCAATGGCGCGTGCAAAATGCAACGGAAGAGTATCCTTATCCACTTCATTAGTAAATTCAATACCCTCGGGAACATCCGCCTGTTCAAACCGCATCTTGACCCAGGCGTACTGCCCCCGGCCCTCCGCTTCCTGTTCAAAAGTTTCCTCAACCGTAACCGGTGACTCAATGCTCTCCCGATAGCTAACCCGGGGCTCCCCCACGTTCGCATCAACATTGAACTCACGGAACAAACGATCTCGAATAATCTCCAGATGCAGCTCCCCCATCCCGCTGATCAGCAGCTGACCTGTTTGACTGGACACCTCCGACCGAAACGTTGGATCCTCGCGGGCAAGTTCTTCCAGAGCCTCATCCAGCTTTTCTTTTTCAGCCTGGGTGCGCGGTTCAATGGCCATTGAGACCACTGTATTGGGGAACTCCATCCGTTCATATATGATTGGCTTATTCTTGTCGCAGAGCGTGTCACCGGTAACCGATTCTTTCAGTCCCTTCGCAGCCACGATGGTTCCCGGGCCGGCCTTTTCAACTTGCTCCCGTTTATCCGCATGCATGCGATACAGCTGCGTCACATGCTCCATGGTTTCCTGATTGGAATTGTATATTCGGGACCGCGCATGTAATTCACCACTGTACACACGGACGTAGAATAAGTCACCATGCTTCTCACTCTGCACTTTAAACATCAGCGCACTGAATGGTTCATCCTCACAGGACTCACGCGATATTTCCTCCCCGGTATTTGGATGTCGGCCCCGAGCCGGAGGGGCTTCAGGAGGAGAAGGCAGGTAATCACAAACGGCATCAATCAGCGGTTGAACGCCTTTATTGCGCAACGCAGCACCACACAGCACCGGATGAACATCCCCCGAAAGACACGCTTCTCTCAGGGCCTGACGGATATCTGCCTCGGATATTTCCTCATCCGCCAAATATTTATCCGCCATCCAATCCACCTCTTCGGCCAGGGTATCCACCAGCTGTTCGCGGTAGAGTTCCACTTCCTCCCTGTATTCATCCGGGATCTCCTGAACCTCATAGGTCGCCCCAAGTGTATCCTCCTCATAATACAACGCTTCACGATATATAAGATCAATAACCCCACGGAACTCATCCGATTCCCCCAACGGCAGCTGGATGGGCACAGCGTCGGCACCCAGCCGGTCTCGCATATCCTTCACGGCCCGAAACATATCGCTGCCCTGTCGATCCAACTTATTCACAAAACACACGCGCGGAACATCATATTTTTCCGCCTGATGCCATACCGTTTCGCTCTGAGCCTCAACCCCCCCGACACCACAGAACACAACGACCACACCGTCCAGAACGCGCATGCACCGCTCCACTTCCGCGGTGAAATCCACATGCCCCGGGGTATCAATAATATTAATCTGATGTTTCCGGTCACGACTGTCGGACTCTCGATCATCTCGATTCTGCCAGTAACAACTCGTAGCGGCAGAGACAATCGTTATCCCCCGTTCCTGCTCCTGTGGCTTCCAATCCATAGTCGCCGTACCATCATCAACGCTGCCGAGGCGATGGGACCGTCCCGTATAATACAGGATACGCTCCGTTACAGTCGTCTTACCGGCGTCGATATGCGCCGCTATACCAATATTTCTCAGTCGTTCCAGCTGCATAATGGAAACATACCACGCAGGGACATGAGTGTGATTAAAAATAAGCGGACAGCCCTGAGATGCTCACAAGGCTGTCCGCATCGTCTTGCAATTTAGCGGGAGAAGTGGGAAAAATCTCGGTTTGCCTCAGCCATACGGTGCGTGTTCTCGCGCCGTCTGTAAACCGTCCCCTCTTTCCTGTATGCGTCCACAATTTCTTCGGCAAGACGCAGATGAATGGGTTGGCCGGCACCCTCACGTGCCGCCTCGAGAAGCCATCGAATAGCCAGGGCCGTCTGACGTTTTGGAGGGACTTCGGCAGGGACCTGATAGGTCATACCACCGATCCTTCGGGATCGAGTCTCGATAACCGGTTTTACGTTATCAAGCGCTTCCTCGAAAATCTCAATACCTTCTTCGTCATCTATACGGTCATTGACGATTTCCATTGCGTCGTAGAATATTTGTTCGGCGACGCTTTTTTTGCCCCCCTCCATCAGGCAATTGATGAATTTGCTTACCAGATTACTGTCATAGACGGGGTCTGGCCGTGAAAATCGGGATGTACTTCGATACTTCAACGCCATTGTATGTTTTCCTCTCCTCTATACGTATTGCGGTGCCTCACACCTTTGATATTTCATTACTTCGGGCTTTTCACGCCGTATTTAGATCGGCTTCGTTCGCGTCCTTCAACCCCCATAGCATCGAGCGTTCCGCGTATAATATGATATCGCACGCCCGGCAAATCTCTCACACGCCCGCCGCGCACAAGCACGATGTTATGTTCCTGCAGGTTGTGAGATTCTCCCGGGATATAGGCCGTAACTTCACGGCCATTGCTCAATCGCACTCGGGCCACCTTACGCAACGCGGAATTTGGCTTTTTCGGCGTCCGAGTGGTCACATGTAAACACACGCCACGCTTCTGGGGGCATCCTTCGAGCATGGGCGACTTATTCTTTTTTGGCTTCTTCTCCCGACCTTTACGGACGAGCTGATTTATTGTCGGCACGACTGTCTAACCTCCATTAGTATACTGACTTTCCGTATTGAATTTGTATGTTACTCAGATTCAGCGCTTTCCGCAAGCTCCTTCGTTTCCGTGGTGTCGATTTGCTCGACCTCACTCTGGGCAAAAGCCCGGAATCCAGTCCCGGACGGGATCAGATGTCCAAGAATGACATTTTCTTTCAACCCCTTCAGATCGTCGCTTTTACCCGCAAGAGCGGCCTCAGTCAACACCCTGGTTGTATTCTGGAACGAGGCAGCACTTATAAAGCTGTCACTGTGCAGCGCCGCTTTGGTGATACCCAGCAACGTCGGTTCAGCAGTCGCTGGTTCTCCACCCTCTTCCATTACCTCTTCGTTGATTTCTCGGAACTTGAATCGATCAACCAATTTTCCAGGGAGCAGCTGTGTATCACCGCCATCCTGCACTTTAACTCGCTCAGTCATCTGGGAGATGATGATTTCAAAATGTTTATCATCAATCGTCACGTCCTGAGCTCGATACACATTCTGCATCTCCTGCAGCATGTATTGATGCAGCGCTTCCTCTCCGTTAATCCGCAGGATATCATCCAACACCAGCGGACCGTCAACAAGGGCCTCCCCGGCACTCACTTTCTCGCCTTTGTTCACGCGCATATGTTTGCCGGTGGGCACTTTGTGTTCGCTCTCGTAGCCGGTATCAGGATCTTCGACTCGAACCACGGTTCGCCCCCGCTTACGCTCGATATCCGCCACCACTCCGTCGATCTCACTCATCACGGCCGGGTCGTTCGGATCACGCGCCTCGAACAGCTCGGTTACACGGGGAAGTCCACCGGTAATATCCTGTGTTCGGCGCACTTCTCGAAGGGTCCTGGCCAGGCGCGTTCCCGCTGTGATTTCGTCACCTTCGGAAACCTCAAGAATCGCTTTCTCCGGAACGGGATAAAGCGCCAGGATATCACCATCCTCACCTTCGATAAGTATCTGAGGATGCATGTCGCCCTCGTGTTCCATGATTACTTTCCGGGACGTGCCATGTTCTTCATCCTTCTCGACGCGATAGGTTTTCCCCTCGACGATATCTTCATAGCGCACCGTGCCGCCCACTTCAGCAATGATCGGTGTGTAATGGATATCCCATTCGCAAATCGTTTCGTCTTCACTAACTACATCACCTTCTTCCACCTCCATTTCTGCCCCCATGGGAAGGGTGTGGCGTTCCACCTCGCGGCCTTTATCATCCTGAAGGGCTATTTCGCCCTGCCGACTGATAACCACTTCGGCACCATCGTTGGAGGTGGCAACCTTCAAACCATCATATATCACCTCGCCACCACGTGCGGCGACAATTTTATTTTCCTCGGCGCCTCCCATTGCCACGCCACCAATATGGAATGTACGCATCGTTAGCTGCGTACCCGGTTCCCCGATGGACTGGGCGGCAATAATCCCGGCGGCGAGACCTCGCTCGGCCATCCGTTTACGGGCCAGATCCATACCGTAACACATGGCGCAAACACCATCTGGCGCTTCGCACGTCAACGGGGACCGAACCCGTATCTTCATCCGTTCATCAAATTCTTCGATTCGGCGAGCGATTTCTTCGGTAATCACCTCATTTTCCTCAACGATCACCTCATCGTGAACCAGATCCACGATGTTATCACGGGCAACTCGACCGCTTATGATCTCGCTGAGAGGCACCTCAATCCGATCACCTCGTATGACCGGCTCCTTCGTAATTCCGTTCGTGGTCTCACAATCCTGCTCCGTGATAATAACATTCTGCGCGACATCCGCCAGTCGGCGCGTCAAATATCCGCTATCAGCGGTTTTCAAAGCCGTATCAGCCAATCCTTTTCGCGCACCGTGTGTTGAACTGAAGTATTCCAGCACATTCAGTCCTTCCCGGAAACTCGCCCGGATCGGCGACTCAATAATCTCACCTCCGGGTTTGGCCATTAGGCCACGCATTCCGGCAAGCTGGTTGATCTGCATGCCCTTACCGCGCGCTCCGGACTCCATCATAAGCCACACCGGATTGTGATACGGCTCACCGTCGCGCTCATCCGTAGCCAGCGCATCGAAAACCTCCTCTGAAACTTCCTCTTTCGTGGCGTTCCATTCATCAATTACGCGCTGACTGCGTTCAACATCGGTAATTGCGCCTTCACGGTAATGCTCCATGATTTCTTCAACGGCTTCATCCGTCTCTTCCAGGATCTCCTCTTTGTTCGGAGCCGGTTTTAGATCCGTCATGGCGAAAGACACACCAGATTGCGTCGCTGTATGAAACCCAATGTCTTTCATATCATCCAGCATATGGATGGTTTTCTCACGCCCCAACCGGTCATAACAATCATCAATTATCCGGCTCAGGCCGCCCCCTCCGAGCTGAAAATTGTAGAACGGCATACCTTCGGGCAACATTTCGTTGAAGATGATGCGCCCCACGGTCGTCTGTAAATAGCCATCAATCTCACTCGGATCCTCACCGTTGTCGGTCACGACCTCATCCCCCTCACCAGGTCGCACCCGTACCCTATCGTGAACTTCAACATGGTCACCCGAATAGGCCATGAACACTTCTTGGAAACTGCTGAAGGTCTGGAGCTCATCAAACTCGCTGCGTGGCTCAAGACTGAGATAATAGCATCCAAGAACGATATCCTGTGACGGGCTAATAATCGGTTCGCCGTCCTGCGGGGTAAACACATTATGCGGGGCCATCATAAGGGTCTTCGCCTCAACCTGGGCTTCAACACTGAGGGGCAGATGCACAGCCATCGCATCACCGTCAAAGTCGGCGTTAAAACCGCGGCAGACGAGGGGATGGAGCCGGATGGCACTTCCTTCCACCAAAATGGGATCGAAAGCCTGAATTCCCATTCGATGCAAGGTGGGTGCTCGATTCAACAGCACCGGATGCCCCTGAATTACTTCGTCCAGAACATCCCACACCTCATCAGTTCGCGCCTCAAGCTCTTTTTTCGCTGATTTTACCGTTTCCGCCACACCGCGTTCTTTCAGCTTACGGATTATAAATGGCTGATACAGTTCCAGCGCAATCTTTTTGGGAAGTCCACACTGATGCAATTCAAGCTCCGGTCCAACCACAATAACGCTCCGTGCGGAGTAATCCACTCGTTTACCAAGGAGGTTTTCCCGGAACCGCCCCTGTTTCCCTTTAATCATATCGGTCAGGGATTTCAGCGGGCGATTGGTGCTGCCCAGAACCGGTCGTTTGCACCGGCTATTGTCGAACAGAGCATCCACAGATTGCTGCAACATTCGCTTTTCATTCCGAATAATCACATCGGGAGCATTCAGCTCCAGCAGCTTGCTCAGACGATTATTCCGGTTGATGATCCGTCGATAGAGGTCATTGAGGTCACTGGAGGCGAAATTCCCGCTATCCAGGAGAACTAACGGTCGAAGACCCGGCGGGATAACCGGGATAGTTTCCATGACGATCCATTCAGGATTATTCTGACTCTTCCGCAGGGCGTCGGCTTCGGTCAGCTGTTTTATGATCTTTTTGCGTCGCCCTTTGGAGTTCGTTTCTTTCAACTCCATCCGCAATTCTCGGCAGAGCTGCTCAAGATCCATGTTCCCCAGTAATTTTTTCACAGCTTCCGCCCCCATCAGTGCCTCGAAGCTATGGGGGCCATACTCACTGACGGCCTCTCGATATTCATCTTCCGTCAACATCTGACGATATTCCAGAGGCGTATCTTTCGGATCGGTGACAACGAAATTCTGAAAATATATCACCTTTTGGAGATCCGTACTTTTCATCCCCAGGAGATTGCCCAAACGACAGGGCATGCTTTTGAAAAACCAAATATGAACAACGGGTGCCGCTAAATTGATATGGCCCATCCGTCGCCGTCGGACTCGGCTGTGGGTCACTTTTACCCCACACCGGTCACAAACGATGCCTTTATGTTTCATGCCCCGGTATTTTCCGCAACTGCACTCCCAATCGCGCTCCGGTCCGAAAATCCGTTCACAAAAGAGACCATCACGTTCGGGACGATACGTACGATAGTTGACCGTCTCTGGTTTTTGCACTTCCCCGTAGGACCAGCTTCGGACATCTTCCGGGGATGCGAGGGTAATCCGAACATTACCATATTCGTTTATTTTTTCGTATCCTGCGTCGGCCATGTTGCCACCTCCAGTGCGACCTCTCCGCTGTGCGCAGAAGTCAAAGACTGTGATTTATATCTGGAAAAGCGTATTCGTGCGCTCCTGCACCGAACTACCGGTCATTTGTTACAAATTCTCTTTTTCCAACCTGAGATTCAGACCCAGTCCACGAATTTCATTAGCCAGCACTTCAAATGCAACCGGTATGCCGGCGTCCAAAACGTTAGTCCCTTTGACCATGGACTCGTAGATCTTGGTGCGACCGTCCACGTCATCACTTTTGACGGTCAACAGCTCCTGAAGAACGTGAGCCGCCCCGTATGCTTCGAGAGCCCACACTTCCATCTCACCGAAGCGCTGTCCGCCATAGCGAGCTTTACCACCCAGCGGTTGCTGGGTAATGAGGGAGTATGGCCCCGTCGCACGGGCGTGAACTTTGTTGTCGACCAGATGGTCCAATTTCATCATATACATGTATCCCACCGTTACGCCCTGGTCAAACGATTCCCCCGTCCGACCATCATACAGTGTAGCCTTCCCATCCTCAGGGAGTCCCGCTTCACGCAAGTAATCGCGTATTTCTTCTTCCGTAGCTCCATCAAATACGGGCGTGACCGCTTCAAATCCCAATGTTTTCGCAGCCCAGCTCAGATGGGTCTCCAGGATCTGCCCCACATTCATACGACTCGGTACACCGAGTGGATTCAAAACCACGTCGACCGGGGTTCCGTCATCCATATACGGCATATCTTCTTCGGGAACAATTTTTGCTATAACCCCTTTGTTTCCATGCCGTCCGGCCACTTTGTCGCCCACCCCCATTTTCTGCTTGGTCGCAACGTAAACTCGAACCATTTCCAGCACGCCGCTGGGGAGTTCATCGCCTTTGCTCATCCGAGTCGCACGGCTGTCGCGCTCGGTAATCAGTTCCTGGATTTTCTTTGCAAAGGGCATATAAGCAGCTTCCGCCTTCTTTTTCAGCCGGCTACTGCCCACTTCCACATTATCAAGCGTGAACTCCTCTGCCATCTCGGCAATTTCCTCGGGTTCCATCTCGTCCGTAATCTCAATGGGCTGCTGGCTCGAACTATCCAGCAACGGGCCACCAACGACCTGCCGAAGGGCATCAAGAGTCTGTCGGAACTGTCCCGCAATTTTCTCGTTATACTCCTGCTCCAGTTCATCAATCTCTTCGTCGATCTCCCCGCGTTCGTCTTCATCCAGAGCAGAACGTCGGCTAAAGCGCTCGGTGTGAATTACCACTCCATCCGTCCCGCTTGGCACGGTCAGAGATTCATTCCGAACATCCTCTCCCGCTTTACCGAAAATAGCATACAGAAGCTTTTCCTCCGGGGATAGTTCGCTCCGACTTTTCGGGGAAACTTTCCCCACCAGTATGTCGCCCGAGCTCACCCATGTACCTTCACGAATAATCCCCCGCGAATCGAGATTCGCCAGCTGATTCTCCGATACGTTGGGAATATCGCGCGTAAACTCCTCTTTCCCCAATTTCGTTTCCCGGATCTCCGTCTCGAATGATTCAATATGCACGGACGTGTAATCGTCATTTTTAACCACGTTTTCACTGATGACGATTGCGTCCTCGAAATTATATCCCTCCCACGGCATGAATGCGCACAACAGGTTCCGCCCCAGAGCCAGTTTTCCTTCCGACGTGCCGGGACCATCGGCGATAATCTGTCCCTCTTCAACCTCTTCCCCAACTTCAACAATCGGCCGCTGATTATAGGAAGTTCGCTGATTCAGAGCAGAAAACTTAGTCAGGGGATATTCATCTTCCTCGTCGATAACGATACGCTGACTATCCACAAACGTCACTGTGCCCGACTTACGAGCTTTCACCGTCAGCGATGAATTCTGGGCCACGTCCTTCTCCATGCCGGTCCCGACCAATGGGGCTTCGGTCTGCAGCAGCGGAACAGCCTGACGCTGCATGTTGGATCCCATCAGAGCACGGTTCGCATCACTGTGCTCAAGGAATGGAATCAAGCTGGCACTTACCCCCACCATTTGCTTCGGGGACACATCGGCATACTCAACGTCTTTCAGTGGGACTTCCACGAAATCACTCTGGTAACGCACCAGAACGGGCTCATCCTTCTCCATGTCCTCGATCGGACGATCGGCGGGCAAAATATGCGCGTTTTCCTCCTGGTCAGCACGCAGATAATGAACCTCGTCCGTTACCTCCCCATCCTCCATACGCTTGTATGGTGTCACAAGGAATCCAAACTGATCCGTTTCGGCATATGAGCCCAGGGAGGTGATTAGCCCGATGTTCGTCCCCTCAGGTGTCTCAATGGGACAAATGCGGCCGTAATGCGAAATGTGAACATCGCGCACGTCAAAACTGGCACGTTTCCTGTTCAACCCTCCCGGGCCAAGCGCGCTCAAACGACGTTCATGGGTGAGCTGGGCGAGCGCATTCGTTTGATCCACAACTTGAGACAGATCGCTGCGGCCGAAGAAATAATTCATGGCCGAGCTCACGGTTTTAGAGTTGATCAGACTCCGGGGCGTGAACTCATCAGGATCCTTGAGATTCAAACGCTCCTCGACCGTCCGCCTCATCTTCAGGAAACCCTTGCGGATTTCCACTTCCGCCAATTCTCCGATCGTGCGGACGCGTCGATTCCCAAGATGGTCAATATCATCTACATATCCCTCTCCACTGCGCAGTTTCATCACATACCGAATCGCTTCCACCAGATCCTCGGGACGCAGCGTCTGATGTTCGAGGGGAACGTTTTTGTCAAATTTTCGATTCATGCGGAATCGCCCCACATCCCCCAGGCGATACCGATTGGGATCGTAGAATTTTTCCCACAGCATCTCCTTTGCCTTCTCGAAATTGAAGGGGGTGCCCGGTCGAAGCCGACCGTACAGTTCTTTAACAGCCTGCCGATGATTATTGGCGTTATCGTCCAGCATCGTATTTATCAGAAGCATATCCGGGGAGCCCTCAACCACGAGTAACTCCTCAACCCCGGCCTCCGCCAGTTGCTGGGCCTGCTCATCAGTGATCGTCTCACCGGCACTCACAAGCGTCACGTCCCCATCTTCGAATTCGACCGTTTCGGCGCTGACACGCTCGCGCAATTTAGCGGCCGCTGTACCCGGGGTGATTTCCACTTCTTCCGTCTCGTAAAACCGCTGCACAAGGTCCGCGTCGGTTGCCAGATCCTCACTCAGCGCTCGCAGAAGAAGCGTTGTCGGTATTTTACCACTCTGATCCAACCGGCAGCTGAGGATATCGTACCGGTTAGTTTCCATCTCCACCCAGCTTCCTCGTTCAGGGATGATCCGGCAGGAGTGGAGGGTCCGTTCACCCGATACTTCCTGAGAGAAATCGCATCCAGGAGACCGGTGAAGCTGCATGACGATAACACGCTCACTACCATTGACGATAAATTCGCCGCCCCCGAGCATCACCGGCATTTCCCCGAGATACACACTTTCCTCAACGCCTTCGTCCTCCCGGTAGAGGCGTACGCGGACGTGGAGAGGATAGCCGTACGTTAACCGCAGCTGCCGACATTCCTCAGGGGTGTAGCGCGGTTTTCCGAGGCTATACCCAACAAATTCGACCTTGACCCCTTTACTTTCATTCTCAATGGGGAATATCTCTTCCATAACAGCTTGCAGCCCCTTGCTCTCGCGTTCATCCATGGGGACATTCGGCTGCAGGAATTCATTGAACGACTGTCTCTGGATCCTCGTCAAATCCGGCACTTCCAATCGAGTGCCAATTTTTGCAAAGTTCCGCTCTTCCATATGCAATCCCTGTTGTGTGGTAAGGGTAAACGTCTCCGGAACGGACCTACCGAAAATAAATCACGCCCATCGGGTTGATATACTTAGCCCGCCCCCTCCAAATTACGGGCATCTGGAGGGGCGAGCTATATATCTCATCCATTTATGATGCGAATTGCTCGCAATATTGCTGCGTTATCACTCGCCGTGCGGAACGACCTCCGCCTCCGCACCAGCTTCTTCGAGTTCCTCAACTGCCTCTTCCGCTTCATCCTCGGGAATTGCTTCCTTGATCGCGGACGGTGCGTCCTCAACGACCGACTTCGCTTCTTTCAGCGCAAGGCTTGTCATTGAACGGACCGCCTTGATCACCTGGATCTTGTTATCCCCGAAGTCTTTGAGTTTCACGTCGAATTCAGTGGCGACCTCTTCTTCCTCCTCGCCACCTTCACCGCCACCTGCCGCGCCGGCGGCAGCAACGGGCGCCGCCATTGCAGATGCTTCGACGTTAAAACGATCTTCAAAGGCTTCTACAAGCTCGGAAAGCTCCATGAGTGTAAACTCTCCAACTTTGTCCAGAATCTCCGTTACCTTCTCGGAGTATTCTTTCTCTTCCTGTTCTACTTCTTCAGTGGCCTCGGCCATCGGTACTTCCTCCTCCGGTTACTCAGAAAACATTTACATCAAATCGAATCGAACGTATACACACACATTCCATCAGGATCCGCCTACTCTTCTTCTTTTTTCTCCTTAACCTGTTGCAACACGGAAGCGACTCGTTTCATACTTCCATTGATACAATTGACAAACTGCTGGGCGGGCGCCGATATTCCGGCCAGAACCTGTCCCAACAGCGTCTCACGGTCCGGCAATTCCGCCAGTTTCTTGACGCCTTCGGGGCTGAGCACTTCACCCTCAGCATATCCCCCCAGCACAGACATCTCCGGGGCGACATCTACCGCCTCATCAATCGCTTTTGCTGCCTGCACAGGATCCGATCCCGTTACGACCGCAGTAGGACCCTCCACAAGTTCTTTGAGTTCTGGAATGCCGATCTCCTCCAGTGCGATATTGAACAGACGGTTCCGCACCACCATCATCTCTGCACCATCTTCTTTCAGCTGACCACGTACCTCCGCTGACTCGTTTGCACTCAACCCCTGATACTCTACAAACACACAACCGTGTTCATCGAGTTCAGAGAAGCGGTCAGCCATCTCTGCTATCATAAACTCCTTGATCTTACGGGACATATTTCATTTCCTACCGTTTTTGAGTCACATTGCCAGTTTTACGCCGGGGCTCATCGTACTGGTGAGCACTACATTCTTGAAATATTGGCCACTTGCACCTGTGGGTTTCTCTCGGGCAAGGTGCTCAAGAACAGCGTGCACATTATCCCCCAGCTCCTCGTCGCCAAATGAGATCTTCCCAACTGGGACGTGGATATTTCCGCCGTCATCATTTCTCATCTCAACTTTTCCAGCTTTAAACTCTTCTACAGCCGCAGCGATGTCGTCGCGCACCGTGCCATTCTTCGGTGTGGGCATGAGTCCACGTGGCCCCAGATATCGCCCCAAACGCCCCACCTGGCTCATCATAGATGGTGTGGCCAGAGCAACGTCGAAATCCATCCATCCGTCCTCAACCCGTTCAACAAGGTCATCGGACCCCACTTCATCCGCCCCGGCTTCAAGCGCCTCCTCCGCGTCATCGCCTTCGGCAAACACGACAACGGTGACGCTTTTGCCTGTGCCATGGGGCAGCGATATCGACGTGCGCACCTGTTGATCGGTCTGACGCGGGTCAATACCTAATTGAACAGCGAGCTCCACAGTCTCATCAAAGTCGGCCTGCGGCATCGATTTTAACAGATCAATCGCATCTTCCAGAGCATACCGCTGCGATCGATCAATCCTATCGCGTGCTTTTTTATATCTTTTGCTTCGGGTGACCATTTCTTTTTTACCTATATATCAGTTCGTCGGCGGAAACAGCGGGATTTACTTCACCACATCAATGCCACAACTCCGTGCCGTACCCTCAATGATCTTTCTCGCGTTCTCCACGTCGTGCGCGTTGAGATCATCCAGTTTTTCCTCGGCAATTTCGCGCACCTGTTCTTCGGTAACTTCCCCAGCCGACTCTTTCCCGGCCAGGCCGGAACCTTTGGCCACGTCGGCCGCTCGTTTGATCAGGTACGATGCGGGAGGACTCTTCACATCAAAATCATACGAGCCATCACCATACACCCGGATCTCAACGGGCAGGGGAACGCCCATCTGGTCACTTGTTCGTTCGTTGAATTCATTGATGAACTGACCAATATTTACACGGTGCTGACTCAATGCAGGGCCCAGAGGCGGAGCCGGATTGGCCTGGCCTCCTGTGACCTGCAATTTCAATGTTACTTTAGGTTGTTTTTTTGCCATTGTACTTCCTCTGCGTATAGTGCACTCTATGTTTGTATTCAGTATCCGACCTGGTTTGTCCTACGCCAGCTCAACCTGCCAGTACGCCAGTTCAACGGGCGTGGGGCGATTGAACACTGTGACAACAACTTTCACACGTCCGGTGGCGGGATTAATCTCCTCCACCTGACCTTTCATGTCATGAAATGGTCCTTCTTTGATCTCCACCATATCGCCCTCGGCAAAATCAACTTCCAGAACAGGCGTTTCCTCTGTTTCCTCTTCCTCTTCGCCGACAAGCTGGGCAATTTCCTCATCCTGAAGAGGCCAGGGGCGTTCCGCTCCGATAAAATCTCCAACACCGCTCGTCTCTCGGATCAGATACCAGAGGGAATCGGGGATATCGCCCTCTTCATTGGTATCCACTTCAATGATGACGTATCCAGGATATAACTTACGTTCCACCTCACGTCGTTTGCCGTCTCGTATCTCAGTTACAGTCTGTGTGGGAACGAGCACATTGGGAATACCATCCTCTTTCCCTTCGAGCTCGATCGCCTTTTGGAGGTTATCTCGTACCTCCTTTTCGCGATTGCTCTGAACTCTCAGAACAAACCATTGCTTTGCCACTGCGTTTTTCCTTCCGGTCAAATTTGCTATGCGAAATTAGTTAGACGTTGGAATTTCCACGTTCAAATATCCATCCCAACCAAAGCCAGTTCACCCTGGTACAGGGAGTACATTCACAGCCCGCATTGCAAATGTCATAGCCAGATCTATCACATACAAGAACGCGCCTAACACAAGAATTGCGACCAAAACAACACTGGTTGACCGCCGAAGTTCGTCGGATCCCGGCCACGAGACCTTCTTCAACTCGTTTTCCGTGTCCACCAGAAGATCGATGAAGCCCTGTGCCGAATTGTCAGTAGCGTCGATCCCAATTTTAAATCCAAACATCAGATAAGAAGTGATAGCCGCCAGTACCACGAACAATCCCGCACCCCACAATGAGCCAAACGGAAGCTCAAGCCCCATAGGCCGCACAGGGTGACCACCAATCAGTTGAGCAAATCTCCAGCTCGCAAACAACGAAAATACCAGCATGCCGGTTCCAGCAGCACCCCGCGCATATTTTCCCTGATTGGGCTTGTAGGGGGATAAATTCATGATAGTCCAACAAAAAGCTAAGAGTTTGTCTAATAGATCTGTGGGTAATCCCAAACGTTCAACTCAGATCAGAACCGCCTCAGCAAGATGAAAACCGCACATCACAACGGAAAACTCTGGCAGGCCAGGAGGGACTTGAACCCCCAACCGCCGGTTTTGGAAACCGGAGCTCTAGCCGGATTGAGCTACTGGCCTGCAGAGATCTTTTATCTTGCCGGTCGTGTCATTCCCGCTTCCGGGAAGGCCACACTACTTTTCCGTATGTTCCGTATGTTTACGACAACTCGGGCAAAACTTGCTGCGTTTCAGCTTTTTTGTTCCCGACTTACTCCGCGTGGTGCGGTAATTGCCGCGCTTGCATTCGGAACACTCTAATGTGATGTCAATTTGCATGGTCCCTCTCACTCAATGATCTCAGTCACAACACCAGCAGCCACGGTGTTACCACCCTCGCGGATAGCAAACCGCAGTTGATCTTCCATGGCGATCGGATCAATCAACTCTATATTCAGAGTCACGTTATCGCCAGGAAGCACCATATCCTGCCCTTCTGGCAGTGTGACGGTACCGGTGACATCTGTTGTTCGAAAATAGAACTGAGGTCGATAACCCGTAAAGAATGGAGTGTGACGGCCACCCTCGTCTTTCGTCAGCACATAGACCTCGCCTTTGAATTTGGTATGCGGGGTGATGGATCCCGGCTCGGCAAGAACCTGACCGCGTGTCAGATCTTCCTTCTCAATGCCACGCAACAGCACGCCGACGTTGTCACCGGCCTGGCCGCTTTCGAGGGTTTTGCGGAACATCTCCACGCCTGTGACCACGCTTTCCTGAATATCATGGGACATCCCCACGATCTCAACGTCATCACCAACTTCCACCACGCCACGCTCGACACGTCCGGTGCCGACGGTTCCGCGGCCTTTGATGCTAAAGACGTCTTCAATGGGCATCAGGAACGGCTGGTCAATATCGCGTTCCGGTTCAGGCAGGTAATCATCCAGGGCCTCAACCAGTTCACCGATGGGCTCCTGCTTCTCTTCATCTTCCGGATTTTCGAGCGCTTCCAGGGCGGATCCTTTGATAATCGGGATTTCGGCGCCCGGGAAGTCATACTCTTCCAGAAGCTCCCGGATCTCCATCTCGACCAGCTCCAGAAGTTCAGGGTCGTCGAGCTGATCAGTTTTATTGATGAATACAACAATACCCGGAACGTCAACCTGCCGGGCCAGCAGGAGATGCTCGTGCGTCTGGGGCATCGGTCCATCTGCCGCGCTGACCACCAGCACGGCTCCGTCCATCTGGGCCGCCCCCGTGATCATATTCTTGATGTAGTCACGATGTCCCGGGCAATCAACGTGAGCATAGTGCCGGTTTTCGGTCTCATACTCAACATGCTGAGTAGCAATAGTTATCCCTCGATCCTGCTCCTCGGGAGCATTATCAATGGATTCAAAGGGACGATATTCAGCAAAACCCTGATCCGCCAGATAGCGTGTCAGAGCTGCAGTAAGGGTAGTCTTACCATGATCAACGTGGCCAATTGTTCCCACGTTGAGGTGCGGCTTCGTTCGCTTAAATTCTTCCTTGGCCATGATTCAACTTGCCTCCCGGACAACTATGCACAAAGAAACATCCTAACAGTGAGAAAAACCTTTTTCCTCAACTCCTGATTCGATCACGTCCCCACTCGGAGACCTGTAAAACACAATACCTGGTGCTGCTGATGGGACTTGAACCCATGACCTCGTCCTTACCAAGGACGCGCTCTGCCGTCTGAGCTACAGCAGCGAATTTCCACGCTCTGTGATGCTGCACTTCACAGCTCACATGTCTTCCACTTGCAGGGGATAATCTCCCTCCCATCCAATATGCTGCCCAGAACCCAGCTGGATATCCCCGATGGAGCGCATAGAGTTCTTAACTAAGGACATGACTCCCGCTCGTTCTACTGGTTCTGGATAAAAACCGATGGAAGGAACGTTGGCTATTTTTCAGGACCAACGCCGTTAACAATACAGCATCTCATAACACCCGTCAAACCCAATACTAACCGGGCGATTAACGGGACACCGCTTCAATTTTATGGAGCGGGCGATGGGACTCGAACCCACAACGGCTGGCTTGGAAGGCCAGCGCTCTGCCATTGAGCTACGCCCGCGTCGAAAGTATTATGGTGGGCAGGGAAGGATTCGAACCTCCGAAGGCAAACGCCAACAGATTTACAGTCTGTCCCCTTTAACCACTCGGGAACCTGCCCGCCAGTAAATCAATTTGACGCAACGCGTGCTCCGCAACGTATCGATATTGCGGTTGTGGAGCCAGCGAGGGGATTCGAACCCCTAACCTGCGGTTTACAAAACCGCTGCTCTGCCGTTGAGCTACACTGGCGCTGCGCATCTATTATTTATACCAAACCCCAGATTTTTTGCAAACGTACGGCACCTCAATTTGACAAATCGCCGTCCGTGTCTTCTAAGTACCACTTTTACTTCCGTCAGGATCTGAATGATGAAAATAGCTATGGCACAATTGGGTCCCACAACTGGAGACCTGGAGGGGAACTGCGATGCCGTTATCGATAGCCTGAAACAAGCACGCCAGCAGGGATGTGATCTCGTCGTTACCCCCGAGACCGCCCTCACTGGATATATGAGCTGCGACCTTCTGGAAGTCGACGCCTACATTCACCACAACAAGGACTTGCTCATTGAGCGCATCGTTCCAGCCACAACTGGCCTGACCGCCGTGGTGGGATTCGTGGACTACGACTCCCGTAAGGGAAAAGTCATCAACCGCTACAATGCGGCCGCGGTCATCCACGACGGATCCATCCTGGGAACTGCCCATAAACGGTGCCTGTGCCGCTACCGTTTTTTCGACGAGACACGGTATTTTACCCCCGGACACCAAACCCTCGTGCAACCCGTCACCATCGACGATCGGCGAGTGAACCTGGCTCCTATCATTTGCGAAGATCTGTGGGATGAAAACTATAGTGCCTCCCCGTATAAGGAAGCAGTGCAAGAGGGTGCGGACATGATGGTGGTTTTGAACGCCTCCCCCTTCGAGCCCGGCAAATCACGCCACCGAGAGGAGCTGATTCGTAAACACCAGGGGGATCATCCTCTGCCGATAATTTACACCAACACCACGGGAATCGGGGATAACCTGAAGGGAGTCATCCCCTTTGATGGCCGTAGCATGGCTTACGACGCGGGCGGCTCGTTGGTCTGTATGGGATCGTTTTTCGAACAGGAGCTCGCCGTCACCACACTCAATGATGACCTTAAAGGCACACCGATCAGCCACCCCAGCTGGAGCCAGACTGAAGAACTCCATACGGCGTTGACCTTTTCACTGCAGGAATACTGCCAGGACTGTGGGTTTGGTCAAGTTGTTCTGGGAATGAGCGGCGGCATCGATTCCTCCCTCTGCGCCGCCCTCGCTTCAGAAGCTCTCGGCCCCGAAAACGTTCTGGGGGTCACACTGCCTTCCCGCCACAGTTCCAGCAACACACGTAATGATGCCCGGATGTGCTGCGAGAAGCTGGGCACTGATTTCTCCGAACTTTCCATCGAACAGCTTTACTCCGACACCATTGAACAGTTCAACCAGTGGAAAGAGATCAACAACAACGTCACGTGCGAGAATTTCCAGGCGCGGCTGCGCGGCCTGTTGCTCATGGGTATATCCAATGAGACCGGCCGACTGGTGATCGCCACCGGTAATAAAACCGAGTTGGGTCTCGGCTACTGCACACTGTACGGAGACATGGTCGGAGGCATGCTGTTGATCGGCGACATCAACAAAACGCAGGTGTATGATCTGGCGGAATACATAAATCAAAAACATGACCAGAAACTGATCCCGACCTCCGTATTGGAACGTCCCCCTTCCGCCGAATTAGCCGAGGATCAGACCGACCCATTTGATTATCCCGTCGTCGCTCCTTTGATCGATGATTTGATTGCACGCTATGACGCTCAAACGCTGATGAACATGTTCCGGCGCCGGGAGTTGAAAAACCACTACCCGGATGATCTTTATGACCGGTATGATGAAGCGGATTTCCGCCGACTGCTGGACAATGTTTACCATCGTTATCGTCGGAGTGCGTTCAAACGATCCCAGTCAAGTCCCATTCTGATTGTCTCCAACCGGGCCCTCGGATTCGACCTCCGCGAAACCATCATCAACCGCTGGCACCCCGATATTGAATAATCCGCGCAACGCAGTCGTTCTCTCGGGAAGACACCGCAATGCCACCCGTCCCCGACGGGACAACTGCTATTCCGTTTCTGCCTCCTTCAGTTCTTCGATCCGGTCACGCAATTCGGCGGCCCGTTCAAAATCCAGCCGATCCGCCGCCTCCTGCATCTCCTCCTTCAACTCATCCACCCGGTTCGCCGTCACATAATCCTCCTCCGCCTCGTTAACAACCGGGGTCTCCACCCGTCTCTCCCAGGCGGCCACCTCATAATCAATGCCCTCCCCGATTTCCTTCTGGATCGTCTCCGGTTCAATCCCGTGTTTCTCGTTATGCTCGATCTGAATCTCACGTCGCCGCTCGGTTTCCTCAATGGCAGCCGCCATCGAATCCGTAATTTCATCGGCATACAGAACAACTTTCGCGTTCACGTTCCGAGCGCAACGACCAATGGTCTGGATCAGAGAGGTGCGTGACCGCAGGAATCCTTCCCGATCGGCATCGAGAATGGCCACCAGGGAAACCTCTGGCAAATCAAGTCCCTCCCGCAAAAGGTTCACCCCCACCACAACATTATACTTTCCCCGCCGGAGATCATTTAATATTTCTACTCTTTCCACAGTCTGTACTTCACTGTGCAGATATGCGCATTTGAGCTCTTCCTCCTGCAAATACTCGCTGAGATCCTCAGCCAGCCGCTTGGTCAGTGTCGTTACCAGGGTGCGCTCATCTCTTTCCACCTGATCACGAATTCGCTGGATGACATCCTGGACCTGGCCGCTGGCGGGCTCCACCTCAATCTCGGGGTCCACAAGGCCGGTGGGCCGAATGATCTGCTCCACCACTTCGCCACCGCTTTTCTCCACCTCATAGTCGCCGGGCGTCGCCGACACATACATGACCCGGTCGAGCATCTCCTCCCACTCATCAAATGTCAGTGGGCGGTTGTCCATCGCCGAAGGAAGCCGAAAACCGTGTTCCACCAGGGTCTTTTTACGCGATCGATCCCCATGATACATGGCATGTATCTGCGGGACGGTCTGATGTGATTCATCCACGATGCACAGATAATCATCGGGGAAATAATCGATCAAACAGGCCGGTCGCTCCCCGGGGGATCGTCCACTGAGGTGCCGGGCGTAATTTTCGATCCCCGGACAGAACCCCACTTCCGATATCAGCTCCATGTCATAGCGGGTGCGCGATTCCAACCGCTGTGCTTCTTCGAACTTCCCCTCGTTGCGCAGCTCCGTCAATCGCTCCTCCAGCTCCTCCTCTATACTTTCCAGCACCCCCTGAATGCGGTCCGCCGGGGTGACGAAGTGGTTGGCGGGATAAATGGTCAGGGACTTATTGTCCTCCAGCTTTTGGCCGCTCAACGGGTCGATGACGGCAATCTTATCCACGTAATCCCCGAAGAAATCGATGCGATAAGCAATCTCGTCGTAGGCGGGGTAAACCTCAACCACGTCCCCGCGCGCCCGGAATGTCCCTCTTTTCAACTCCAGATCACTGCGGGAATACTGCAATTCAACCAGTCTCTCAAGCAGTGCCTCCCTTTCCAGCTGATCATTCACCTCGACATGAGAATACATCTGCTTGTAATCTTCAGGGGACCCGATCCCGTAAATGCAGGACACGCTGGCCACAATCACCACGTCCTCCCGTTCCATCAACCTGGTCGTCGCAGCCAGTCGTAAACGGTCAATATCCTGGTTGATGCTTGCATCTTTTGCGATGTACAGATCGCGGTTGGGAACGTATGCTTCGGGCTGGTAGTAATCGTAATAACTGACGAAATACCCCACGGCGTTTTCGGGAAAAAACTGCTTGAACTCTCCGTACAGCTGGGCCGCCAGCGTTTTATTGTGACTCAGGACAAGTGTCGGCATCCCGAGATTCTCGATGACGTGGGCCATCGTGAACGTTTTTCCCGTACCGGTCGCCCCCAGCAGCGTTTGATGCTTTTTACCTGACCCGTACATTTCCGTCAGCTTACGGATGGCCTTGGGTTGATCCCCGGCGGGCTCGAATTCAGAAGATAATTGGAATTTGGGCATAATCTTTTCCGAAAATCTACTTCTACTTCCAGGTGACCCCTTCAGAATTGCTTCCGTGGGGGGCGACACATCACATACGGCCGCAGTTTTTCAACCGTCTTTGGCCCAATTCCGTCAACCCGATCCAGGTCCTCAAGATCTCCGTACGGCCCATTCTCTTTTCGATCTTGAATCACCCCTTGTGCTGTTTTGGGGCCGATTCCTGGCAAGAGCTGGAGCTCATATCCGCGGGCGGTATTTATATCCATCCGCACCGGCTGTTCGATCTTTTCTACGGCATTTTTGATCCTGAACTGATCCCCGGCTCCCACACGATACCGAATTTCCAAGTAACTGAGAAAAAGGACAACCAGACCTCCCGCCACGAGCAGGACTCGTATCTCCCGCCCCGACAGCTGGAACCACCTGCTCGACTGCGATGTCATTGGTACCCGCGCCCCCATCTTTCAGCGAAGTTTTCGTTTTATCTCGCGCACCACGGACCGGGGTAGTGTTTCTTTCACCCTTCGCTCAACACGCACCTGCAAGCCCCGCCCCGTGTCCTCATAATATGCCCTCAAAACATTCCCTGGATGATGCAAACAATAAAGTTCGGGAAATCCCGTCCCGGGATTCCTGATATATATATAGCTGTTTCTCCCGCCCCCCTGATCGCGAGGACAGGTGAACAGTCCCCTTACAGTATCCCGGTCCGATGAATCGATTTTTCGCCCCAGGCCAGTTGTCATCCTCCATTTGATCCTGTCACTCAACAGTCTCGAATGCAGCTTGCTCAGGCTGCTAAAATTTCTGGGCCCGTCCATTATTCGCCGCCCCAGCGACATGAGGACGCGCATGTTCGATCGACATCGCGATTCCGGGCTGGGTTTGAGATCCTTGACGTACCGGAGCCATGAGTTCTGGAAAGCGCGAATTTTGTGCCCGAAACACTTTTGGTATGCCGCCCGGGGATCCGTGCCTTCCGACATGAGCTTGAGATAACGCAACAGCCGGGGACGATGCCGTCCCCCGTGCGCGTGGCACAGAAAATGTATGATGGACCAGGCCTGAGTATATTGTACGGAGGCTTCTCCTTTACGCACGTTGGCCAGCCATTTTCGGCTTTTCATCAAAAACAGCTTTTTGAACGGGAATAATCTATTTTGTGTCGCGGCCTGTTTCAAGATCATGAGCCGCCTGGCCGGCACCTTCCCGGTAACAAAACGCTTCCCATTCCACATGGACTCGGCAAAATACTCGGCAAATCCCTCATTCACCCACAGGGGAACATCCGCCCGAATGCAACTATACAGAAACTGATGAAACCCCTCGTGATAAAGCGTTTCAAAAACCCGCTGGGCCGTTCGTCCGTCCCGACATGCCGCGAGCATCTTCTCGTCGGAGATAAACGCTCCCGCTGAGCCTTTCAGTGAGGGCGGGATTGCGTTTTCGTAATCTCCCCGATGCCTATAGACTCTGACGAGAAATCGAGAATGCTCCCTCAAATTGTATTCCCGGAATCGACGCCGATACTCCTGATATATTTCCTCCATATGCTGGGAGACCAACCTGGTAAAGCGCGGGCTGATGTCCGATTCCACCACGTAATGGGTCGTGCGAACACTGTGAAATTTCTCGCCCGCCCATACATCCGCGTACGGAGCGGCGGTCAGAACAACCACGAGCACCAGCACGCAGCCTTGCCAGAAATTCCACCCCCGGCGATGTTTCATATGTGATGATCTGCTCACGGTCACCTCCGTATAAATAACTATGATGGTCTATTTTTATTGTACGTCCCGTTTATCTCTGGGTCAATGCAGCACTTGCACCCCGCAGCAATGCGGACCTATACTGATTTTTGCCGGAACTGATAGCTTCGCAACCAAAAGAGGAGCACCTCCCATGCGTCGATTGCTGGTCGTTGCACTCATCTTTGGCGCGTTTTCCCCTGCACTCCTCCCCGCTCCCGCCTCCTCCTCACACACCTCCGCCTCTTCCTTCCGGAACGTTGCTCCACATGAATGTGTTTTGCTGTATTTTTACAGGGCTGGATGCGATGATTGTGCGCGGGTAAACAAGTTGCTCCAGAAATTTGAATCGTCCGACCCACATCTCCAGATCATAAAAATGAATATTATGGATCCCGGCGCGGCGTCCCTGAATGAGGGGTTATGCACGGATTTGAAACTGCCACCCGCCGAACACGGAGTCGCCCCTTCACTCTTTGGTGCTTCCCGCGCCCTCATCGACACGGAGATCACCTCGCACTCTCTGTTGGAACTTATTCATGCTTCCCGCGGCAAAACACCTCCCTGGGCCGATGCCAGACTGCTCCGACGCCGCGGAAAGAAGTCCATGAAACGCCGCTACGATAAACTGACTCCAGTGATGGTTGTTGGGGCGGGTCTGGCCGATGGGATAAACCCGTGTGCATTCGCGGTCATCATATTTTTTCTGACCTACATGACCTACGTCGGCAAAACCAGAAAAGAAATCGTGCTTGCTGGCCTTCTGTACACGGCGGCGGTTTTTCTCACGTATCTGGCCATCGGCGTAGGGCTCCACCAAATCGTCTCCCTTGATACCCTGGCCACCACATGGTTCCGACGGGTCGCCTATATCATTCTTATAGGGCTACTTCTCCTCGCGAGCGCTCTGAGCATACGCGACGCACTGACCTGCCGGCGCGGCAACACCGATAATGTCAGGCTCAAACTACCTGATTCAATTAAGCGTCGCATTCGACTGCATATCACTCGCCACACAAGACGGGGCATCACCATTCTGGGAGCTCTGTCACTGGGCGTCCTCGTTGCTCTGCTGGAATTCCCCTGCACAGGCCAGATATACATCCCCATCATCACATACCTGTCCGTGCGTCCCGCCGGTGCTTTCGGATGGCTGCTTCTGTACAACTTCTGTTTTATCCTCCCGCTGATAATCGTCTTCCTGTGCGTGCTCGGGGGCACCTCCAGCGACACGATCAAAAAGCTCTTCCAGCGCCACCTGGCAAAAAGCAAATTCGCGATGGCCGGGGTGTTTTTCACCATGGCACTGATCCTGATGCTTACGTTTCCCTGAACCTCCCTGCTGACCAAAAGGTCCAGAAACGGGCTGATCCGTATGGACGGGGGTTGCGACGGGACGCACAGAGGGTACTCTTTAAAACAGACACGACGGAAAGAGAAGGTCAGCCATGTTCAAAATAAGCAAATATATCCTGACAGTTTTAGTAGCGCTTTTCCTGGGGGGAGGGTCTGCTTCCGCTGGCACAGTTGTGCTCGATTCGGGAGCCCGGGTAAAAGGAAAAGTCACTGAGCGCAGGAACAAGGTCATGGTCGAAACAAAAGACGGAACCCATAGCTTCCACAAGTCTTTGGTCAAGACCATAAACAGAAGCGCCATAAAGGATCCTGGGGCACCGGGCGTTTCGTCACAGGAGACTCCCGGCGCCGCGGTGGAACAAGAATCCGCTGGGTCCACAACAGAATCAGCAGAAGACCTCGGCCGGGGGTATGGACCGGTCAGAAAAGTAAAGTATATCTATGTGGTTTCTCCCAGTTACGTATCCCGCGTGGGTGATAGCGACCTGAAGGTCCAACGCACCACACACTACGTCAAAGGTTGGGACACAACGGGCGGGCGCGATGAGCCGGTTTTAGGCACCATCCGGAGCGGGACCTCGATAGGTGAAACCAGACGCGGTGGATTACGCTTTTCCCATACTGGCCGACCCCGTTTCCGAACTTTTTCGTGGGAAACCGATCAGGGCACGCGGAAGATACAGCTTCCCACTCAAACCAGGATCAGAGTGCGTAGAAGGAAATAACACGCTTTGCCATCGGCCGGTTGGGATTGGACGGGACCAGCGTGAACATCCAGGATTCTTTCCGCGTTTGCTACGTACGCTGCTTTCTTTTCCAATGGAGAACGTAGGCGGACACGACAGCCGGTATGCAACCACACTCGATGGGAAAAAGATCATGGTTCAGAAAAATAGAGAAGTTCGACTGGCCGCGCGACCGAAGGGCATGGTCGAAGAATCCGATTTCACACACACCACCAGCGACGTTCCCGAACCCGAGGAGAATGAGGTGCTGGTCCAGACCAACTATCTCTCGGTGGATCCCTATATGCGGGGCTTGATTGGTCGCGGAACCTCCTATGCCGACCAGGTGGAAATCGACGCCGTCATGCCGGGCGATACCGTGGGGACCGTCCGGGATTCCCGTCATCCTGATTTTGATGAGGGTGACGTGGTCACCGGTTACTGGGGATGGTGTGAATATGCCACGCCGGAAGGGGATGATCTGGAAACCTTCGACACCTCCATTGCTCCAATGACCACCGCATTAAGCGTGCTGGGAATGCCCGGCATGACTGCCTATTTTGGCCTGCTGGACGTGGGACAGCCACAGCCCGGCGAGACGGTTTTTGTCTCGGGGGCGGCCGGAGCCGTTGGTTCCACCGTGGGACAGATCGCCCGGATCAAAGGCTGCCACGTAACAGGATCGGCGGGCGCGCCGGAAAAAATCGAATGGATCACCGATGAGCTGGAATTTGATGGCGCCTTCAACTACAAGGAGACGTCCGAACGGCGGTATCTCACGGCCATCCGTGAGCTCTGTCCTGAGGGCATTGACGTCTATTTCGATAACGTCGGCGGACCAATCACCGACACCGTGTTTAAACTTATCAACGAAAAGGCGCGCATCGCGGTCTGCGGGCAGATCAGCCAGTACAATGCCACCAAGGCCCCTCAGGGCCCCCGAAAACTGTGGTATCTCATCACCAAACAGGCGCGTGCGGAAGGCTTCCTCGTTTACGACTACCAGGACCAGTGGCCCGAGGCGCGTCGTGAGATGGCTCAGTGGATGCAGCAGGGCAAACTGCAACACCGGGAAACGGTCACCAATGGCATCGAAAACGCCCCTGCGGCGTTCGTGGGCCTGTTCGAGGGTATAAACATCGGCAAACAGCTCGTCTGCGTTCACCAACCATAAAGACAACCCCGCCGAGACCTCGTAACGCAAGCATACATCACGAGCGTGGAACATTCAGCACGTGTTACGATGGGCCAATCACGCACTCTCGGGCGTCGCGCCGGCCTCTCCGACGAGTGCCCGGTATATGTGTCCAGCTGAGATGCCCAGCACCGGAGCGACAATCAACAGACCGAGCCCGAGCGGAATCGCACCAAGGATGGACAAACCAATGCCGGCAAGACCCCAGAGAAATATCGGACCAAGATTCCCCTTCGTGGCGCCGTATGAAGCCTTGATGGCAGGGATCGCATCCAGATCCTGATCAACAACAAACCAGAGGGCGAGAAATGTGAACATGGCGGCGAAAATGCCAGGGACGATTAACAGCAGGGTCCCCACCACTACGAGGATGCCGACAAGAATCTGCGCGATAACTCCCTGAACGAGTTTATCCCCCTGACTGAACAAATCTCCCACCTCGGCACTCTCGTTCCGGGATATCTTCAAAAATATACTGATCATCCCCATGGTAAAGAAAACCTGAACAACCACGTTCACCAGCTGCATGATTAACGAAAGAACCGCCCCGACCACCCCACTCCCCGTTGCCGCCGCCAGCCCACCCACGACGAGTTGAAGAATGAGACTGACGACCATGGTGATGGCAAACGCCACAATGAAGGCACCGATACACACACCTACGTTGTTCTTGAAACCATTCCAGCCCTTCCCGAGAACGTCTCCGACTTGAAACATAATTGCCCGCTCCCTGTCTAACTTGAAACGAATGCGATTCCAGAAAACATGAAACCATCTGCCCGACTCTCTGCAATATATACATTTCCATCCAAACAATGCAACCGCAGGTCCAAACATTAGAACTTATAAAACAGTAACTCATAACTTTTCGCTGACACGGAGAATGCCCCGGGAACCGGAGGATCAGGTGGATGCCTGCCGCCATAATCCCTTCCCGGGCGAGGGTATTGCATGGGCCAAAAAATGCTTGCAGAACGGTAGCCACCTCACGCAAGTGAGGGCAGCGATCCAGCACCTTCACATCTTTCCCGTTCGGAACTAATCATTTTTCAGTGCGGTCGAGAAAAGCCTTCAAACTGATGTTGGACAGCAGATCCCGCTTCGCCTCGTCCAGCTCCCTCGTCAGCCACCTCAAAGCTTCCGCATATCCGGATTCCGGGCGGTCGCGGCGTCGGCGTCCGTCGCCATGCTCCTCCACCGCGGCTATTACCTCCGCCACGCTGATCATATCCGGCTGCCGCATCAGGCGGTACCCCCCGGTCGGGCCTTTTTCGCTTTTCACCAGCATGTGAGTCCGCAGTTTACGCAGAATTTGCCCCAGATATTTCTCCGGTGCCCCCGTCCGTTCCGCGATGTCCCGCGCCTTAACCGTCGCGTCGGGCGAGTAATTCTCCGCCAGATCCAGCGCGGCAAGCAAAGCGTACTCCATCTCACTGCTCAGCAAATACACGTCCGTCTCCTTACGATAGTCTTACATACCCCGATTCGCATTTATATGGGGCTGTGACGACTCTTTGTGGTTCCTATCCCGGGTTGTAGAGTCTCAGATTACACAAAACGGCCGGGCGAAAACAACTCAACCAATCAATCCGATCACGCGTCCGGGCTACGCAGAAATTGTTCCACATCGCTCAGCAACGCCGGTTTGTTCTTATACACCTGGTGACGGGTGGGGAGATCGTGCGTGAAGCTGCGCCCATACGATTTGGTCACCAGGCGTTTGTCGGTCACCACAATCACACCCCGGTCATTCCGGTGGCGAATCAGGCGGCCAAACCCCTGCCGAAACGTGATCACCGCCTCCGGCAGCGTGTAGTGTCCGAACGGGTTGATGCCCCTCGCTTTCAGATACTCCATTCTCCCCCGCACGAGCGGTTCAGTGAACACGTGGAACGGCAATTTGGTCAGCACCAGGCAACTCAATGCCTCGCCGGACACATCGACCCCCTCCCAGAAGCTCTGCGTGCCCAGCAACACCGAGCCTTTCATCTTGCGGAAAAGATTCGTGATTGCACCACGACTGCCGTCGCGTCCCTGGGCCAGCACCGGCACTCCCACGCGCTCCAGCGGTCGTTTGATGTTGTCGTACACCGCATTCAACAAGGAATACGACGTAAAAAGCACCAGCGCGCGCCCGTTGGTGGTGCGCAGCAGATCCCGCAGAAACGACGACAACTCCTGATCATACACCTGGTCTCGTCGTCCTCCGGCGTCCGGTAGGAACGTCGGCACACCGATCATCGTCTGGCGATCGTAGTTGAACGGCGACCCCACTGCGGCGCACCACAGCTCGGTCTCGGACATATCCTCCGCACCGAGCCGTTCGCGCATGTAATCGAACGTCTCGCCCACCCGCATGGTGGCCGAGGTGAGGATGACGCTGCGTTTATCCCCGAAAAAATAATCCTTGAAGAAACTGCCCACCTCCATCGGGGCTGCATGGAGTGAATAATACGTCCGCATCTTCTTCTGCTGACGCTCCAGCCAGTAAACGTAATCGTCTTGCTCCTGCGCCAGGCAGAACTGCAATTCCTCCACAGCATCCGACAGCCGATTGGCCTGCGAGCGAAGATCCCGCGCCAGTTCCTCCGCTTTCTCCATCTTCTCCTTATTCAGCTCAAGACACTCCGCCAGATCGTCGATCCGACTGTTCAACCGCCTGACCGACTCGGCCACCGCCTCCGCCGATTCTCCCGTCGGGCTGTCCAGCGACACCTCCGGTTTACACTCCTCCAGCATGATCTTGTCTTCATAATGCGGCACTGGCTCAAATGGGTCGGCCAGAGTCGAAAAACAATCACGCACCGCATCCACCACCGAATCCACATACTCGATCACCCCCCGGGCAAGATCGTTCACCGTATCCCTGCTCAGCGCTCCCGATTCAGGCAACTCCTTGTTGGCCATCGACATGATGGTGGCAATCATCCCGGAACCGGATCCATCTTTCCGGGATCGCCAGAGGCGGTTGGTCACCCGATAGAAGCTCAAATTGTTCGATTCCGCCGCCAGAGCGTTCGTTGCAATATCCTCAACGTTGTGCGCCTCATCAAAAATAAGACATCGGTGTTCCGGTAAAATGGGCTTGTCCAGCCCGATCTCGGAGAAAAGGAGCGAGTGGTTCACCACGATTATATCGGCCAGCTGGGCCAGGGTGCGGGCGCGCAGCATGAAACAGCTTTTCCTGTGCGGACATGCCCTGCCCGTACATTCGTCCCCCGAGCTGGTCACCCGCGGAACCAGCGGAAAGGCATTCTCATCCCGCAACAACCCCCGGCACTCGGCCAGATCACCCGACTCGGTTCGGGCGGCCCATACGATCAGCGGCAGAAGGGCCACCATTTGTTCGGGATTCGGCAATTCTCGCTCAAAATACTGCAGCAGATGAAGGAACCGCCGCACGCACAGATAGTTGCGACGCCCCTTCAGGAGGGCTCCTTCAAATCGTTCGCCGAACAAACCACGCAAAAACGGCAGATCCTTGTGGTAGAGCTGTTCCTGCAGATTCTTGGTGTTGGTGGATATAACGACCTTGTCGTCATTCTGCTTCGCCCACGCAATAGCGGGTATCAGGTAGGCCATGGATTTCCCCGTGCCGGTCCCCGCCTCAAACATGAGATGATACGGAGTGCTGAACGCCTGGCAGCATTCCACCACCATCTCCATCTGCTCATCACGCTGTTCATATCCCGGCAGATGTCGCCCGATCGCCCCGTCCGGCTTGAACATGTCGCATATCTTATCCAGATCCAGCTCCTCGTCGCCCGGTTCGGGTCGCTCATATTCCTGGGCGCGCCCGAACAGATCGGTGTGGTCGGGAAAGACCGAGGACATGTCGGATGACCCCCGACTGGCGGACAGCTGGAATCCGGATTTGCTGTTCGCCGCCCGGGCCAGGGGGCGTGTTATGGAGGAGTTGGCGATGTCGGCCACCTGATGAAGCATTTCCAGCACCGTGCCCGGCAGCTCCGTGAGCTCTTCCAGCAAAACGTTCCACACCTCCACGGTGAGTCGGGCCAGATTGAGCGCCCGATGCATCTCCGGCTGTTCCAGCCCCAGCTCCTCCGCGATGCCGGTGAGCGAATAATCCGAACAGGCCGGTTTCACCACCCGGGCCAGCTGCTGGCTATCGAGTATGACGTCCGGAGGATGGGTGTAGTCAGCCTCCAGAAAATTGGTGAACTTCTCCGCCCCGTGGACCACCACCGCACCGGATCCGCCGAGATAATCCGTCAGTTCGCCCAGGATCTTTTTCGGCGGTGGATGTCCTTTGACACGCGCCTCGTCGATGCCGGTCATGCGCTGGACAGCGAGTGGGATATCATCGGGTTTGGACATGGCCGAAAAACGGTCCTGTTCTTCATCATCTTCCCGCCGTACAGCAGCCACCTCCAGCACCTGATCGTCGTCGGGGATAGGGCCGGTGGTAAGAATCGCAGCAAACTGAAGTGTGTCGTTCTGGGGCATGAATAACTTCGCGAAAAAGGATCGTTGAACACTGTATGGTATCGCCAGAGCAGATTTGCGTAAACCTCAGCTGCCTGCGCCCCGGAATAGTGTCTCTCGCAACTACTCCGAGCCATTCCCCCGATCTGTATCTCCCGACGAGTGTGCGGCCGAACTTTGCTCGGGCATCTTCTCCACCATATTCGTGGATCCGGCGCCGCAGCTGATGATGGAGCGCATCGCTTCTTCCACCGAGACATCCACCGGATGGACGTATTCCGGCGGGAGGTGATAGATGTTGCCCGAGGTGGGATTGGGCCCGGTGGGGACAAACACGGTATAAGTGCCGTCCGGATGTTCGTCGGTAACGAACGATGTCGTCATGCATTCGTTGCCAAATATTTGCACGAGGGCCACCGCTGAAAATGGAGATTTTTTCTCCCCCAAAAACTGCTTCACCGTTTCCTTGATCAGCGAATAGCCGGGAGCTTTCATCAACAAATTCGATTCCAGCGCCAGGTAGATCCACCGCCCCAACCGGGTGCGTACCAGAACTCCCACCGCAAAACACACGGCCAGCAACAGAACGATCACCGTTATGTCGGCCACCAGGCCCTGCACCGGTGAATTGTTCATCAGCACCTGCGCCAGAGGAGCAATTCCGGCCCGAATCAGGCCAAATATCCATTGCAGAGCGAACAGGAAGATGGCCAGCGGCATAACAACCAAAAACCCACCAACGAGGGCACTCTTGCAGAATTCTTTGATGCGTTTCACGTGCGCTCCTTTCTGCCTCTGACCTGTTTTTTCGCCGATCTGTCCCCACTCTGTTTGTAATCGTTCACAACAATTTCCAGTCGGTTTTGACGCACCGTCTGAAATTCCGCACAAGAGAAAACGGCGGGAT
>CAZXYF010000013.1:0-31280 GCA_964644705.1 uncultured candidatus Brocadiaceae bacterium
GGTCGTCATGCGGTCGCTGTACCCGGCAGGTCGCGCTCAGCGATCACGACCTACTTGCATCCAGCAGGTGTTGCGCTGTACTGCGAATACGCTTTGTCAGGTCGCAGTTAGGGCATCCCGAGAGTACTGGATACCTGTCTTTACCTTCCGTGCATGCTGAACTTCGAAGGGCTGGAGAAAGCAGTTTCAGCGCTGGGGATGCTTGGAATACGGGCTAACCGACCTGAACTAACTCACTTTCGGTTGCAAAATCGCTTGTGTATTGGTTAGCTATATTCTCAATCCCCAAAAATGGCCTGTATTCTTACAGCATGGATACCGGGGCACGGATGGGGGGACAGGGGGCAGCGTTCTGGTTGTTTACGAGTTATACTCTGGAAAAGCGTGGTGAAATTATGTCGTCGGATGTTGATGTGCCGAATGAGACCTCTTCTGCGATCCCCGATGGAGAGTCGGCGGAGGATTCCGATTTCAAAGAGAAGAAGAGTCGTTTGAAATGGTTTTATCTGTTTGCGGGCGCCAATGCCGTGTTCATGCAGTGCACGATCGCCGGAAGCATCTTCCCCCTCTACATGAGCAAAGTGGGATTGGACCCCTCGCGAATTGGTGTTCTGATTGCACTGTTCCCGTTCATGCAGGTGATGTCCCTGATAGCGACACCGGTGGTGGAGCGGATAGGGTTCAAAAAATCCTTCGTTCTGTTCTACGGCAGCCGCAAATTCACGATTATGGCGATGGGGCTTGTTCCGTTCATCGTGCACGGGTGGGGGCTTTCGGTGGGGTTTTACTTTACGGCGGGATGCATACTTCTGTTCGGTATGCAGCGCTCACTCGGGGAAACCGCGCTCTACCCGTGGAGAAAGGATTTTATCCCCGATCGCATCCGCGGTCATGCCGGGGGCATGAGCAACATGGTCGCAATGCTGGCTGCCGGTATGGGGTTGCTGATTTCCTCTCTTATCATCCAGTACGGTAAGGATGTGGGGCTCGGGGGGACGAGCCCGTTTCAACTGACGTTTTTGATTTTCGCATCTGTCGGGCTCATAGGTGTGGTTGGCACGGTTGGCCTCCCGGGCGGGGGGAAAGTGTCCAACGAGCATAAAGACGCGTTTCTGATCCGCTTATGGCGAGCGTTGCATGATTCCCGCCTGCTGCGTTTTTTGGCCGGAGCGGGGATTATGCAGGGAAGTCTGGCATTGTTTGCGGGATTTATGCCCCTGTATATGAAGGGGGTGGTGGGTGTTTCCGAAGGAAACATAATCCGTCTGACTATTGCTCAAATGGCGGGCGGTTTTGCGATGGGATACGCATCGGGTCGTGCCGCCGATCGATACGGGAGTCGTCCCGTAATGTTCGTGCTTCTGTGCGCCATGTTTCTGATGCCCGTGGGATGGTCGTGTCTTCCACTGCTGGGCGACTGGGCCCTGTGGGCTGGAGTCACTATATATTTCCTGTTTGGTGGTGCTCTGTTTGGCGCACGGGTGGCGGAGATGCGATTTATGTTCAATACGGTGGTCCCGGAGGAGAAGAAAAGTGAATACCTGGCCATTCGGTATGCTCTGGTGGGCGTTATCGCGGGATGCATGCCGCTGGTGGCGGGACAGAGTGTGGAAATATTTGATTGGGTGGAGGGAACTTTTCTGGGTGTCCCCCTTTCCCCCTACACTCCGCTTTTCTGCATGTTGATGATCGGGTGGACGGGGGCGATATTCCTTTTCGGAAGCATCCGGGAATGTTGATTACAACGGTTTGCGCAATACATTTCGGCGGTTTATTCTGCATGTTAGCCTCTCTACACTTTTTTCACCAGCATACAGAACATGCCCTCCAACAAAGATTTCAGCCAGGCCTTTGACACCATCTCCACCATGCTGAACTCAGGGGTGCCGATAGACCGGGTGCTCCAGGTGACGGCTCAACAGGCGGGGTCACGTTCCCTGCAGCGTGCCCTGCAAAAAACCCATGCGATGGTGGAGGGAGGGTCAAACCTGACGGACGCTCTCGACGCACAGGAATGCTTTCCGCCGCTGGCCATTAATCTTGTGGAGGTTGGCGAGGCCAGCGGGCACACCGATCAAGTATTCCGGGAGCTGAGCCAGTATTATGGATCTCAACATCAGATGTGGCGCACTTTCCTTTCGAGTCTGATACTGCCCCTTCTTCAGTACACCGCCGCCATCTTCGTGCTCGCCCTGGCTCAGTACGTCATCGGGATGTTCTCCGGTGATGGAGGATCCCGCGGAGCTGTATTTACTCTCCTCTGTGGTTACGGGGGCCCCCTCCTCCTCCTCGCCTCCTATTTCCTCACAACTCGGGTTCTGCGGGGATCCGCAGTTGTGCATAAATTAATGCTGCATGTGCCGCTGATCAGAAACGTTGTTCAGTCACTCGCCCTGGCCCGATTCAGTCTCGTCATGCACATGATGCTGGAGTCAGGGATTTCGGTGATGGACGCGGTCCAGAAAGGGCTGGAGGCCACGGGGAACAAGCATTTTCAGGCTCAATCCCAGAAGATCCAGGAGAAGATTGAAGGCGGGGCGAACCTCACCACCGCGTTTCAGGCGACAGACCTTTTCCCCCGGGAATATGTGGAGGTGGTGAGCGCAGCGGAAGAGAGTGGCAAGACATCGGATCGTTTTGAATGGCTGGCCCGTGAACATCAGAAGAAAGCCCGTCGCTACCTCTCCGGCCTTATGGCAGCCCTGAGTTACGCGATTTGGGCAGTCGTGGCAGCATTTATCATCGTTACCATCTTGAGTTTCGCCAGCCGGTATATCCAGAAAATCAACCGCCTGACAGGGTCCGTTGGATAGACTTTACTGTCCGGTGGCCTCCTCCACATGGGCTCTTTCCAGAAGCTTATCAAGCTGATCCTGTCGATCCGGCCAGTGTTTCTCGGTCATATCGACAATGACCTTTTTGCTGACTGGTTTGCGGAGCAGGTTCACATTGGCACCCACCAGCTGGTAAGTGAACTGCGCCAGATCGCTCATGTGATCATCAAGATGATCCACGAAGAGCTGCTCGACCTTCTCCGCCCATTTCTTATTGCGCAGCCAATCGTCGTTGGACAGCAGGTACCAGGCCATGATCTTGTAACCATGCTCCAGGTTATCCGCCCCACCAATCTGCGCATAACAGCGCGCGAGATGATAGGCGCATTTAAACTTGAGCTGCGCCGCCCCGTCCCCCTGCATTTCGTCCGCCAGGCCTTTTGCATCCCGCCAGTAATCGAGGGCTTCTTCCCACTTTTTCTGCTTTTCCAGCGCCAGGCCGTAATCAGCGCGATAGTTGATATTCTTGGCCGCGGATTTGCCCTGTTTCTCGCGTTTTTCGTTGATCTGTTTTTCAATATCCAGCAGACGGCCCAAAGTCTGCTCCACCATGCGCCAGTCTTCCAGTTCCATATAGGCATCTTTCATGCCCGTCAGAGCAGCCAGTTGAGCATCCCGCGGAATCTTGTTCTCGGGGAGGGGGAAACGTTCAAGTCCATCTTCAAGGACCTTGATTGCCTCTTTGTATTCCTCCATATCAATCAGAGCCATCGCGGTGCCATTGTAGAACTCCAGCGTCTGATCCGGTTCCAGTTTCAACGCTTCCCGCAGATAATGTCCGCCACGTGATGCCGCCCATTCCGCCCCCTCGGCGCCCTTTTCCTCCAGATCATCCCTTCGCTGCAAATAGGCGTATCCAAGCAAACGGGCGGCTCGAGCCGCGATTTGGTTCTTCCCGAATCGTTCGATCAGACCATCCACGAACTTTTCCGCTTTCCGCAGCTGTCCCATCCGACGGTATGATTGGATCGTGACGAAGAACGCTTCCGGAAGATACTGTTCGCGAAACTCCTCGTCATCCACATCAGCGAAATGTTCCTTTTCAATATCTTTAAGCATCTTCAGAGCACGTTTGGCCCCTTCTTTTTGATCCCGGCTCTCAGTCCATACCTCATGCACCAGCAATTTACCAAAGGTTATTTTAGTTCGGGCGACCCACCGATTCACGACGGGGACCTGCTCAGCGGCCAGCCATTCTTTGTTCTGGTCATACCATTCGATGAAATCCGAGAAGCGGTCCACGGCCCGGCCGAGTACTTTTGATATTTTTTTCAGAGGTGGCTTATCTCCGGCTTCCTCGTAGGTTTTCAGAGCCTGCAGATACCGGCAGAGCCCGGCTCTGTATTTGGCTTCATAGTAGTTCGGATGCTCCTGTTTGATCTTCGCGTAAATCTCACTGGCATCCTTATACTGTTCGAGCGCACGAGCGACTTCCGCGGACTGGAAAACGGTATCACGGGCACGGGGATCATCCGGAAACTGCTGACTGAAATCTCGCAGCGCCTCATAGTAACGCCGTCCGTCATAGACCTCGGCTGATTCGGGGAGAGCGCCCTGTTTCACCATTTTCTGGGTTTTATCGAAAATTGAGCCAAACAACTGAGTGCCGTAATAACCCGCATCGGGCGCGAATTTGGCCTTCGGATAATCATCGACAATTTTATCGAAACAGGTGGCCGCCTCGTAGTAATAGGTGTAGTTCCCCTCCGTGTGTTTCGGGTTCGACAGCTTGTAGTAGGAGACGGCTATCTGGTAGTAGGATTCCGGGATGAGCGAGGCCCCGTAAACGGCAGGATTACCCACTTCGATGGCCTTCTGGAAGGCTTCGATAGCCTGGAAATACTTTTCTTCTTGGAAATACCGCCAGCCTTCGGCCGTGTATGTGCTTATGTTCTTTTTTACCTCAATTTTTTTGCCCAGCAGTTCTTTGCTCAGGCTGAGCCACTGATCAAAGAGGACTTTGGCATTTCGCGACCAATTGCTGTCCGTACGCGCCGAAATTTCGTTGGCCTTGTTGACGGCCCACCGGAACTGGTTCCTCGCCTGGTTCCGACGTTGTTGGGCCAGCGTTTTCTGCCCCTTCTCGGAGGCTTTTTTCGCCTGCTTGATTAGATATTTTGCGTGGCCTACCTGGGCCTCCCCCTTCTCCAGCCATCCGGCAAACAGGATATCGATAAGGGCCTGATCCCCCGCCACCTGAGCACGATTATACACCTCATTCACCAGCGCCGACGCTGCAATATCCGCCTTCTCATATTTTGTTGGATCCTTCTCGCCCCACGCATTGTAGGTCTGAGCAAGGTTCAGACGGGAGCGCCGGATAATCCATGCCGTTGCGGGGCTCCGTTCCACCTCCAGTGCCTTATCCAGAAACTCCACCGATTTTTTGAACGAGCCCAGTTCGCGGTAGCACATGCCCATGTGCCGGGATGCCTTATACCGGACGGCGTATATGCTGTATTCCTCCTTCACATTCTTGAACGTCTCCAGAGCCGTCTCCAGCATACTTTTCCGCTGTTTCAGTTTCTCTTCATCCTCCGAATCCGCAAACATCCTGGCATAATCCAGAAGCAGTTGCCCGTATTGCATCTGGACTTTCCCCGTTTTTTTGCGGATTTTGCGCCGGGCGATCTTTTCTTCAATCCCCGCGCCCGCCACATCCGTCTCCGCGCGCAGTTTCACAAAATATTTGGCCGCTTTTTTAAGCGCGTCTCGTCCAACTTTATACCATTTCAGCGCTCGGGCTCGATACTGCTGACTCTCTTCCTCATCCGTGGTGCCCCGCATATTGGTCGCAGCATCATCGGCCAACGAAGCGGCCAACTTCCCCTTTTCGAGAAGAAGATCATGCCGCTGCTTGTCCGGCAGGAACTTGACCTCTCCCTCTGCAACATCCTTATCGAGCTCCGCCGCCTGTTCCAGGAAATTGGTGTATTCCTCAATAGTTTTCGCGTAATAATCCCGTTTGGCCTCGAAATCGCGACTTTCCTCCGCCTGTTCCCCCAGCTCCCGATAAGTGCGGGCCAGTATGCGGGTGGCCTTCAGCTGAGCCTCGTCCGTCAGATATTCCCGCCCCCGGGTTCGCTGCAGCTGGTCCACCGCCAGAGATCGGAATCCCATCTTGCGCAACCCCCTGGCAAACTCCAGTTCCTCTTCCAAAAGCTCCGATGTGTCGTCCCTGGACCACACAGGGCCAGCGGAGATGCATACGGCCACAAAGATGAATACAGGCAGTAAAAAACGTCTTTTATTCATTCAGGCGCTCCTCAGACCAGGGCAGTCTAATCATCTAACGACCAGCGTATCGTCCAACCTTACTTATAGCATATCACATAAACTCAACTCAGGGCAAAAGTTCATTATAATTGGCCAGCGCACTCGTGCAAGGAACCTGAAGCGGTCACGCGCCAGGCCCCAGACGTCGTTTCACTTGGTTGCGCTAGGCGAAGCCCCGCGTCTGCGGCAGCGAAAAGGAGCATCTGCCACATCCTGCTCATACGCATGCGCACGCGTTCAGGGGACAGCCTGTGGGAGGTGGACAGTAGTCCAGGCTCAGAACTGTCCGAAAAACCGTTAAGCAATACATTTCTGAAGGTTCTGCCCGGGCATTTCACGAGTCGTCAATGCGTAAGCTGTGAGATCGGACAGAGGCGTCCTTGACACTCGGGGGCCCCAAAATTAGAATCAGCATGGGAATGGGGCATTCTTTTTATTATGGACCATACGGTGCCAGACAATGCGTGAAACGCCCGACAACGAACCGCGTATCAACAAGCTGTTCTCTCTGATGCCGAAGGTGGATGCCAGCGATCTGCATTTGAAAGCTGGCCTTCCCCCCATGTTCCGCATTGACGGGGAACTTCGACGGGCCCGGAAAAATCCGCTCTCGGCGGACGGCCCCGAACTCAGCGCCGATCAACTGGAAGACATCGTCGAGGAATGGATCGGCGAGGAGGCTCTGAAGGAACTCAAGAGGGAGGGCAGCAAGGATATCGGACATGAATGGGAGGGCGGGCGAGTGCGGGTGGCCATTTTCCTGCAGCGTGGTCGTATTTCGCTGGTGGCTCGTCTGATAAATGAATCCGTGCCAACGCTTGACGAGCTTCACCTGCCGGGCGTGCTGAAACAAGTCACCGATCTTTCGGAGGGGCTGTGCCTGGTTTGCGGCGTGACGGGATCGGGCAAATCCACTACCCTCGCCTGCCTGCTGGAACGAATTAATGAAGCCTCGGCCCGCCACATTATCACCTTCGAAGACCCCATTGAGTTCATCTATGATGATAAGCGGAGCGTGATCAACCAGCGCGAATATGGACTGGACTTTCATCACTGGCCGGACGCCATTCGCACGGGCGTGCGCAGCGATCCCGATGTCATGTTGATCGGAGAGATGCGGGACGAGGAGACCTTTCAGTTGGGGCTGACGGCCGCTGAGACGGGCCATCTGGTGTTCGGAACGATGCACACCGCCGGCGCCCAGGAAACGGTTGGACGCATTCTGGACCTTTTCCCCCCGGAACGTCACACACTCATCCGACAAATGCTGGCATTCAACCTCCAGGCCATCGTCTCCCAGCGTCTGGTCCCTTCATTTCGTGATGAGGTGGGGCGAGTTCCCGCCGTGGAACTGATGTGGAAGACCCCCTCCATCAGTAAGGCAATTGAGGAGGGAGAGGACCACAAGATTGGAGATCTAATCCAGGCGGGGGCCGAGGAGGACATGCAAACATGGACCTCCTCCCTCGTGCAGTTGGTCAACAACGAACTGGTGGCCAAAGATGTAGCACTGGAACATGCCCCCAACAAAGATGCGTTGAAAATGGCTTTGAAAGGAATTAGCTTCTGAACTCATATTCTGACAGGTACGCGATGCGGGATCACCGATTCAGGGATGCATGTCAACAGCTGGCCGGGCGTGGTTCGGCCCTGACACTTTTTCTCCTGTTCACCTCGACCTCACTGGCTCAATCCACCTCTTCAACGGCTGCGGATGCGTCGGCAGCCGGTTCGGAGGGCGGCCTCTACCTGAGTCTGCCCTGGCTTGTCCTGTTCGTCATATCCGTGTGCGGCTGGCTCTATGAGGTCGCATGGCTCAAAAAAGATGCGGCGGGGGTGGGGCTCCGCTCTCCGCAATGGGTTAGTGGTTTCATGGGCGGGGGTATATTGCTGGTGTCCCTCACGTTTTTCATACATCCGCTTTTCTGTCTTGTGCTGATGGTGGGGTCCGGTGTCGGGTTAGTGTGCTATCTCCGCATTCGCAATGAAGCGGTCCCCACCCAACACCAGATCTTTCCGTCTGTGCTCGGGAGAGACGAGCATGGAATCAGCGGGGCCGGGGAGGAGATATCGGCGCGCAATTTACCTCACGTGGACGTAAGCATGCGGACATCGCGGGGCCAGTCCCTGGACGAATTCATCGATGCCCGGCCCGATTTCGCGGATGCGGCTGAGAAACTGGGTGACCTGCTGGCCCATGCCTGCGAATCCAACGCCGGGGCCCTTCGTCTGACTCACAGTCCCGAAGCTTTCAACGTGTTTTACAGGCTCGACGGCGTCCCGCAGAGAGTTGACACGATCCCCCCGCAGGAAGGCCAGCAAATAGTGGCCGCCGTAGCCAATTTTCTCGGCTTTAAGGGTCAGAAACAGCCGTCCGTGGATGTGACCCTCTCGCTGCCCAATCAGGAAGACCATTCGGTCACGGTCACGGGGATCAAAAGCAAACATGGGCGCGGGGTCACCTTCCAGTTGCCGGACTGGCACGAGGACATCCACCTGGATGGACTGGAGGGGCTGGGCATGAGCGAGGAAATGGTTGAGCGTGTTCACGACGCCGTGGACACCCCCGGAACTATCACACTTTTCAGTGGTCCGCCCGCCTCCGGTCGATCCTCCTCCTACCATGCGGCCCTGGCTCACATCGACATTTTCACCACAGAAATCACCGTCCTGGAGACCAACCCGGTACACGAGCTGGACCAGATAACCCGCCACCAGGTGGATGTGGGATCCAGATCGGATGTGGAGGAGCTGTTGCCGTCGGTCCTCCGGAAAGGGGCCGATGTCATCGGGCTCGATGAGATAACATCCCCCGAATCGGTTTCCTCCCTCCTTGATTTCGTCACCGAGGATGGGCGCCTGCTCGGCACGATAGAAGCCTCCAGTTCCCCGGAAGCTCTGAACCAGTTCGTCCAACCCCTCGACAGTGCAAAAGCGGCTCAGACGCTGGACACTGTTATCTCGCAGCGTCTTGTTCGCACGCTCTGCCGGAATTGCCGGGAACGGTATGACCCCAACCCGAAGATGCTCAAAAAGCTCAAAATCAGCCCGCGCGATGTCGGAACATGGTACCGTGCGGTGGGATGCGACCAATGCCTGCAGACGGGTTACAGGGGGCAAACCGGCATTTTTGAGCTTCTGACAATAAACGATGCCGTGCGCAGACTCATCGCCAGCGGGCAGGCAGACAAGCCCGGAAGGATCAAAAAAGCCGCTGGAAAAAATAACCTTACCACTCTGTTCAGAGACGCACTCTCCAGGGTCCAGGATGGCACTACAACACTCAAAGAGGTCCGCCGTGTGCTCAAATAAGACATTAGCTTCGACATCCCGGTTACGATGGCGGGCATCAATTGCGTCTGAATTGGAACCCATGCGCCCCAATTTTCGGAGAACCTGAGATGCACATTATCGCCTTTCTAACCCTTATCATCATCATCGTATTCTTCACCTACGAGGGCTATCGTAACGGGCTGTATCAGTCAACCTACCTGCTGCTCAACCATCTTATCGGTTTTCTCGTGGCTCTGACTTTCGCCCATCCTTTGGCTGGTTTTATTCAGAACGTTATTCCCGCCCTCCAAACCCCTCCCATGCCGGAATATCTCGTTGTGATTTCGGTAGCTCTTCTCTTCGGCGTGACGCGCGGGGCGGGATCATTCCTGCGAACACGTTTCACGGTGGGGGGGATAGACGGCCTCCGGCTGGTGGACAGGATCGGGGGAAGCGTGCTGGGTCTTACTGACGGGGTCGTCATCAGCGGGTTCACCCTCATACTTCTGGCCCTCATGCCTTTCATGCCCTACATCCCCGGGGACTTCGGCCGAATTCGGACCCGGAGTTTGCCCGTGGACACCGGCGCAATCATGCTGCGGTTCTACGCTCTCTCCGCACATAAGATGAGCGGAAATCGCCCGTTCTTACTTGAAGGAGAGCCGATACTCAAACGTAACCAGCAGGACGGCCTTCCCGACGGTGGACCGGGAGTGGGTTTTGAGGACATCAACAACAACGGCAAATGGGATCGGGGGTGGATGTGGAAATACAGGCATCACGCCGACTTCACCGTTGATGATGTGGTGAAAGCCCGGGGAAAGCGACAATCGGGCCAACCGGACGGCGAGGGATATGGCAGGGTGGCTCCCGACGAAACCAGATCATCGGACGGGTTTCCTGACGAAGACGTTGGTTTCTAACCCGCATATTTTGTTGGAAAAGCGCCGTAGAGCGGATGTTCCAGATAAGATGCAGTGGTTCAGTGATGTAGGGGATTTAATGCGCATCCGTGCATAACCGTACCGTTGAGTGATGGAAGTTTCTGGCTGATGAAACCCGTCTCTCACCGGGAAAACTCTCAAGACGTATCCGGGGCCGCAGACGGGATGTTCCCAGGCGGCGGGATCATGCAAAGAATCCTTCGTACACCTCGAGGGTTTGTTCGGTCAACTGATCGATGGTGAAATAGTTTGTTACTCGCTCGTAGCCCGCGCGCGCAAACTCCTCTCGGCGCTGCGGGTCATTGATCAGTTCCAGCATGCCTTCCGCCAGGGCCTCAGGGTCTTTGATGGGAACCAGCAGCCCCGTTTCTCCGTCGAGCACGGCCTCTGAAACTCCGGCCGCCGCGGATGCAACGATCGGGGTTTTGCAGGCCATCACTTCAAACAGCGTACTGCAAATACCCTCTTCGGAGCTGCTCAGGGCGAACAGGTCAAACATTTTAATCAGCTGGGGAACATCATCGCGGAATCCGGTTAAAATCAACCGATCGCTCAGGCCCAATTCCCGGGCCTTCGCTTCAATTTCGGACCGAAGCGGCCCACTGCCAACGATCACGATCCAGATCTCAGGTCCCCGGTCCTCCACAATGGCAGCCGCTTCCAACAGATTTTTGTGATCCTTATGCGGGACCAGGTATGCCACATTGCCCACCACGAACGCGTCCTCGGGGATCCCCAGTTCCTCGCGCAACCGGGGGTTGGGAGGCGTGCGGCGAAACCGTTCCGTGTCGGTCACGCTGCGGACCGTAAATATGGAATCGCCGGGAATGCCGGCGTCAATCATGACCTGCCGTACCCTTTCCGACACGGTGATATATGCGTCAACCCCATAGTGATACTTCAGCCATCCAAGCCCCAGAACTCCACGCCCGGGATAAAATTCGATGCGACGATGGGCAACCATCCGTGCACCGGCCATGAACAGATTCGTCGCCAGTGACCCCAGACTGTGCGCGTGGGCGGTGTGGGCATGCACGACGTTGAATCCATGCTCACGGGCGAGACGGGCGATATGATATGCTGCCGGCAGATCGATTTCCCCCCTCATCGGTATCTCCCATACCTGTGTACCGGCTTTCCGTGCACGTTCCGCGGCCGGTGCTCCCTTCTGTATAACAGCTCCCGTTGAAAATCCTCGCGTTTCCAGGCCTCGCAGGAGATACAACATTTGCTGTTCGCCCCCGCGCCATGTACGCGCCGTATTGACATGAAGTGTTCTAATGTCGTCTCTGTTCATTACATTTTCCCCGTCCTCACCACTCCCCTTCGGAACAAAGCACACAGGAGGAAGAGTAAGTCATTGCAAAATCATCGAGGGTAAGTGTTCAGCGACTCACAATACTGTATTTTCCAACGGATCAGGAGGGAGCTCTTCGACCCGCCCGGTACCCGTAAGAGCCGGTCAGTGGCAGAAATGCCGCACTCCGCCAATGACCATCGCGATTCCCAGGTCGTTCGCCTTCTTTACAATCGCCGGTTCGCGCTCCGATCCACCGGGTTGAATAACAGCCCGCACCCCGGCGTCGGCCGCTTCCACCAGAACGTCCTCCGCGGGAAGAAAGCCATCGCTGGCCAATACCGCACCGGAGCTGTGTTCACCCGCTTTACGAATAGCGGTACGGGCCGCCTCCAGTCGGTTCATGTGTCCCGCCCCGCCGCCGACCAGCGAACGCCCTTTGGCCACGACCACGGCATTGGATTTGAGATGCTTACAGCAGATCCACGCAAAACCAATATCCTTCATTTCCTCCTCCGTGGGATGTCGGTCCGTGACCACCTCAACGGCGGACTCGTCGAATCCCAGCAAATCCCGATCCTGCACCAGCATGCCACCGACCACGCGGCACATGTCCCGCTGCGTTTCATCCAGGCAGATGGCGGACAGCTGACCGGTTTCCAGCAGGCGAACCTCGCTGGCCCGGTGGAGGTTGCGATAAAGATACTTCAAGGCGTCGCGATCAATTGTCGGGGCCGCGATCGCTTCCACGAAATTCGGCAGTGGTTCTCCATCATCCCCTTCACTGAACTCTCCGATGAAGCGGGCAGTGGGAACATCAAACGCCCGATTCAATACGACCGAGGAGCCCGGTGCACTCTGGGGGTCCCCCAGATACGCGGCTCGGTACGCCTCATGAATGGACTCCGCCGTCGCGGCACCGGCAGGATTGGCGTGTTTAATACAGGCGACGGCGGGCAGATCAAACTCCTTGATCAACTCCAGCCCCACGTCGAGATCCACGATGTTGTTGAAAGAAAGCTCCGGCCCCGCGACCTGATCGGCCGTGCTGACCGACGGCTCGTTTCGTTCGCGCTCCACATAAAAAGCCGCGGACTGGTGAGGATTTTCCCCGTAACGCAACTCCTGCGCTTTTTCCAGTTCCAGAACCAGAAGATCCTGATGGGTGCCCGGTTCCCGGGCGGAACGGCCCAGATGACGAGCAATAGCTGCGTCATAATGCGCAGTATGTTCAAACGCCTCAACTGCCAGTTCGTAGTGAGTGCTGTCACGGAGGCACCCACCCATACGATCCAGTTCATCCGCCACTTCATCGTACTTTGAGGGATTGGTCACAACGGCCACGTGAGGGTAATTTTTGGCAGCTGATCGGATCAGCGTTGCCCCCCCGATATCAATATCCTCAACGGCCTCCTCCATATTTGATTTGACCGACTGCACCGTTGATTCAAACGGCAACAGGTTCACAACGACCATGTCAATCGTCTCGATCCCCAGATCACTGATCTCCTCCTGATGTTCGGGGCGATCACGATCCGCCAGCACGCCCGCATGGATTTTGGGATGGAGGGTCTTGACGCGTCCGTCGAGAATCTCCGGGAATCCCGTGTAATCCGAAACCGTCCGGACCTCGATGTCATGCTCCCGGAGGAACCGGGCGGTTCCCGCAGTCGCGATGATATTTATGTCCAAATTTCTGAGGCGGGATGCGAATTCCGGAAGATCCGTTTTATCGGAAACACTCACAAGGGCCGTCTCAACCTTTTTCATCGGACCACCTCGTGTTTTCAGTCTCACAGATAGGTGACTGCGTCTCGTTCATCCCCCACTGTCGTTTCACGCTCATGTCCCGGGAGCACGATCGTATCATCGGACAGAGTCAAAATTTTATCCTCAATAGCCCTCCGCAGAGCGTCGCGATCGCCACCGGGCAAATCAGTTCGCCCCACACTTCCTCGGAAAACCAGGTCGCCGCAAAACACCACCGGCGGGCCCTCACCCTCCGCCAGAAGACTAATTGCCCCTGGCGTATGTCCTGGCGTATGCAACACTTTCAACGTTTCTCCGCCCACATCGATTTCGTCCCCTTCGGCCAGAAGTCGGTCCGGATCGGGAAGTTCCAGGTCCAGCCCCACCATTTTCGCCAGATTGCAGAGGGAATCGTTCATGATCTCCGTTTCTTGCTCCCCAACACACACGTTTGCGTCCCCAAATTCCCGTTTAACGCGCGGGAGAGCACCGATATGGTCCGCATGGGCATGAGTCGCCACAATCGAGCAAACTTCCAAATCGGCTGCGTTACAACAATCGATAATTTCAGTGGGGTCGCCCCCCGGATCTATGATGATGGATTCATCGGTGTCCGGATCCGAGACGATATAACAATTACACTGCAACGGGCCAACGGTGAGTTTTTCAATATTCACAACCGTCTTTATCGTCCTTCCCGTCTGGAATGCTACTGGATAAAAAACGTCCGGTCAGCCTGACTCTCCGGATCCCCAACGCTCATTCACAACTCGCACCAGGTCACAGGGACGGGATTCGCCGCTGGGAGAATTCGGCATACCCAGAACTTCGGTCTCCGCCACCGGATCCTCCTCCGGGTCACTGGCATGAGCGCGGTTCTGGAGGATGTTTTGGCCGTACACATCACGCAATTCGCGAAGTCGCTGGCGGATCACATTCAGTGCCTCATCACCGGAATAGAGCAGTGCCATGCACGTCGTTTCTGCATCCGCGTCAATCGGCTCGCCCGTCTCGGGATCGGCCCCGCTCATGTAGCGAATCAGTTCATTAAACTCCGCCCGGGCGTGCAGATCTTTGAGTTCTTCCGCAATCTCGTTGTAAAACTCTTCGCCGGGCTCAAAACTATCCAAACGCGCGGATAAAGTGCTGTACAACTCATCCAGCACGTTTTCTTTTATCTCTCCTGGTTCCGACTCCTGAGGAGAATCAAAAAGGTATTCCGCTTCTCGTGCCAGCGGGATAGCTTTGGACGGGTTACTGGCATCCGTTTTATTGATGCCAAAGGTGGGTCGCATAGCGCTGGCCAGAGCTTTCGCCCGATCCACAATTTCCCGTGCTTTGTCGGCGACCATACCTTTGAGTTGCTGGCGGAACTGCGGCAGTTTTGCACCGTAAAACTCCCGGGCCTGATCCACCGTCAGTTGCACAATTTTCGTTCCCGTAATGAACATACCGGTTCGGGCGAAAAAGTCGATAAGATTGCCCGGCAATGGGTTACGCCGCTTGAAACTTTCCGGTTTGAGGATCACCATTGACGTCTCAACCGAGGAAGGATCCACATCCCCCAGAGCTCCAAGGACATATCCTCCGTCGGAATAAGCATATTCTTTGAACAATTGAAGGTGCCGGCGCGTCATCTCCGGAGTGACACCGGTCAGAGCCGCCGGTTCGAAAAAGCGATTCTGCTTTGGTCCCACATCCACATCCTGCAGGGCCGGATATCGTTCCATTTCCTCGCTTGATATTTCCCGTGCTTCCCGCAGGCACTCCTCGGAGGGATCTTCCTCGATAAAATCGCCGAACGTCCCGCGCACATCATCGCCGCGCACATCCGGAGAGATATGGCCCGTCGCATTTTTGATCTCTTCTTTAGCGTTCGGCCCCTGGAACACCAGCACCATCATGCGGTTGCTGATACCACGCACATTCGTACATCCAAAATTCTCCAGAATATACTGGATCAACATCTTCTGGTATCGCAGCGGGACATGCTCCTCGTCGGGGTCATAGATTTCATCGCAATATTGACGGATGAAATCGCTCCCGGGTTGGGGAGCATACATGCGTGCGGCCACCATACGTACGTCCGCCCACATCAAACGGGCAATGATCCCGCCTGTTCGGCTTTTGTGCAAACTATACGGTGTTATGAGCGCGTAGGCGAGTTCTTGGGCTTCATTGTTCTGGGAAGACATTGCGATCCTCAACTTTCGATCAAAATGGATGAGAAATGAGATAAAAGAATATCAGATACCCCCGCTATGCCGCAAGCAATAAGCCAGAGAGAAATTTCATGGGGGATACTATGCTTTTCGGCGCGCGTATCATTCCAGCCAGCACGATAATTTGTCCCGCAGCAGAGCAATCAACTCGGGGTCTCCCCGAACAAACACGTCCGGTATTCCCAGCACCCGAATCTTTCCCGAAGCGGCATCCGGGAAACGGCGCAAAAGGTTCTGTTTGTGTGATTCTTCCATACAAAAAATACAATCGGCCCACTCCACGAGTTCCTCGGAGCACCCCGTCCGGCTCAAAGCATGGGTCCCGCACGAGCGAGCCTCATAGCGAGCATCCTGCTCAAATAAGGATTCTGCCGTCGGGCTGCGTTGCTGATTCGCCGTGCACACAAAAAGCAGGTTTTTTGTCTCACTCATCTGACACCTCCCGTACACAACACTCAGTTCCGCCTGATTCTGTCTTTAGCAACTTCAGCGCCACATTACGCCCCCATTTCACCGAATGCAATGCACGCCCACCAAACCCACAGATCCCCGGTTTCGCCATTCCCGCTTCCACTCACTCATCGGAGATCTTTATTAAAGCGCATCGCAACTACAGGCTGGTCGCATATGCACACATGTTCCCCGCTCGGGCAACCGAGGGCTTGGCCGCGCGGCTGCGGGGTCAAACCGGCGGTGTTTGAATTCTTGAAAACACCCTGTGATCAGGAGCCGCCCCATTGTTTAACATTCACTGTTCCGCAACCTGGACTTATAACATTTCCGCTTGGCGTTTGTGAAATTGTCGGAGGCCCCAGGCTGTTCGCCCCCCGTTTATCGCCACGCCCGTCCGAAAACACTCCTGAGGCTCCCGCCCCGTTCAGGACGGTCATCGGGCGTGAACAACAAGCGGCCCCGCCGGCCGGTTTATTTACTCGAACACTTCACAAACCTCAAGCGTTAATCATTTTAAAAGCCCCTTCACACACAGGTAAGGTCAAACAATCCGCGCAATTGCGGTGTTAAAACGAGCTCCTTTGCCTGTTCTCACAGATGTTCGCCATACGGCGCAACTGACGACTCGTGAAATGTTCGGTGTACGCCGCTATTTCGTGACGAATACGCCACCGAGAACAGCTCCCGCCCAGATCCTACCATCTTCGGTCTGATAGACACATCGGAACGGCAACCGATTGTTGAGGGCATACTGCCATTTTTCACCATTCCAGTAACGCAATCCACCTTTCCGCTGGGTACTAACCCACACACGACCATCTGGGGTTGTAGCCAGCATGTTGATCTGTTCGTCTTCGAGATGGTTTTCCCATTCAGCGCCATCATACTCCCACAATCCCGAGGAGCTTGTAGCCACCCAGATATGGCCCTGAGCATCTTCACTAATATTGAACACATAAGTGTCCTCTTGCGTCAGGTGGCTTTCCCACTGTCCTTCCTGATAGACACGAACACCCCGATCCCATACTCCACACCACATGTACCCATCAGAATCTTCCGCCATATCGGTGACGTTGAATCCCTGAAGATGGTGCGGTGCTTCCCCCAGCTCTTTGTCCGGATGAATTTCAAACACACCGTTTCCATCCTCCGCAGCCCAGATGGTGCCGTCGCTATCCCGGTAAAGATCGACCATCGCCTTCTTGTCGAAAAATGGAAGTGGCTTCCAGCCCTCCGGCGTCCCCTGTCCAATGGCATTATTCTGGGATTTCCCCTTTTTCCCCAGTGCCCAGTATTTGTCTCCCGCGTAATGCACGATCGGCACAGGCGTGTACCCGGAGAAAAACGCTATATTCCCTTTGCGTTTGCCCTTCTTTTTCTCCCCTTTCCATACAACTTTATCTTTTTTCATCAACACCAGGCCATCGTTAATACCAACCCAGTATTCACCGGCTTTGATCTGCTTCATGTCCCAGATCTTATGTCCCTTCAGACGCACCTTGATCTTGCCGTCCGTATAGAGTGCAAGCCCTTTTCGGGTACCGATCCAGACGTTTCCCTCTTCGTCCTGGCGGATAAAATTGATCTTATCGCTCGGGAGACCATCCTTCTTGGTTATGTTTTTCCATTCCTCCGCCGCAGAGCTAACGGTCGCCAGCAACATACACGTCACAAGAGCTAAGATTATGCGTTTCATGTTTTCTTCCTCCATAAAAATTTTATCTACAGAATTCTTGTCTCACAGAAAACTATCGCCAGCCGAACGTCCTGGGAGCGTTCTCACTGCACCTGTTTTTCTCAGTACCTAGTATAACCGTTCCTGCCGTTGAAACATGGGCAAATATTGTTTTTCCAGAGATAACATCAGAACAGCCATCCCGGTTGAACAAGCCGGCCCGGCGGCTCGGCTCTTTTGTTTATCATCCGGTGGAAAACCCCAGTGTCCATCACCACTCTGGTGTTCCAGCAACGTCTTTTGAACGTCCGCATAAAATTTGTGCCAGCTTTCCCCACCCACGTGAAACATTCCCTGGACAACATAGAAAAGACTGAAGAAGTAGTCTCCTTTGTATTTTTTCCCACCCCACGACACGGATTGAGAACTGAGGAATGGGCGTGATTTCCGAATCTTTTCTCCACCACGTTTTTCCAGCAGGCTTTTCACCCAGACTGCAGCCCCCGTTCCCCCAAATTCCCGGGTTGTACTCACTCCTGGACGATACACAAATCCATACTGGAAATAATCCGGTTTTTCTTCCCGTTCTATCTTTTTCTCCACGAAACCACTGTTCACATACTCCAGTGCCTGCTGAAACGCAGTGTCGGGCACCTCAAAACCACACTGCTCGGCCGCATGAAGCGCCACCAGCTGCCACGCCGTCATCAGCATATCGCTCACGTTTGCATAGGGGCTGTAACGCCAACCTCCCTGTTCAAAATCTCGCTTCGACACCTTTTGCGCCGACAAAATCAGATCGACGCTCCGTCGGCACCACTCCGCCAGCTTCTCATCCTTCTTACGATCCTCGGCCATACCCAGATAAGAGAGCGCAAACAGGCTACTGTAGGCGTGAACATACATTGAATTGGCATTCCCTGCCACGTAGCCTTCCTGGCTCATCTGATCATCGATATAATCCATCGCTCGTTTCACCACTTCGGCATACTGTCCCTCACCCGGCAGATACCCGTTTGCCAGAAATGCCAGTCCCGCAATACTGGTGGCCTTGACCCTGTGTCGCGGTGCGGGCCAGCTCCCCGCATCGTCGCCCTTCTTAATCTGCTTTTCCGCCAGCCAGTGGAGTCCCCCGGCCACTGCCGACTCCACCCGTTCAGCCGATGGAGCTTCCGCTCCCGCGTCCTCGCCTGCCGAACCCTCCTGAGCCTGGATGCTGGCACTGGCATAGAGTGCACCAAAGAGGAGACACAGTATAGTAACCACTCGTATGCTCGCTGTATTATGTAATGCGCGTTTTGTGGTATTCATTCTATTTCCGTCTAAGTCAAAATGAGCTGCGTTCAGTATTCCAAAAAGTCCTTTGCCAGGTCCAGATATTCCTTCGCCGTGCGCTCATAATATTTCATCTCCGCCGACCGGAGGGCATCTTGAAGCTCCGCCTGCAAAAACTCTTTCCGGGGGTCTTTCTTTTTCCGCTGCTGACCGCCAATCCGTTCCTTTTCCCCTCTGGCCAGTTCGCTGCGCACCAGACGATAAAGAAACCGCGACCAGTTCCATGCAGCCGTGTACGCCCGTGGCTCCGGGGACTCGCCCAGTGCCTCCAGCACACCTTCCATTATAATTCCGCGCGATGATTGGCTCCACCGTGCCAAGCGGCTCTGTGTTCGTTCCACATCCCGCCAGTAGGGGTTCTTCTGACCCCTTCTGAACACTCCGTCCGGTCCACCGACAAACTTCACCGTCTTATCGCTCACTTTCTTCGTTATCAATCCCAGCTGTCCCAGGAACTTGCGCGCCACGCGCCTGGCTTCGGCGAGTTTGAACTCCGCTTTCCCGCCGATCTCCTGGTCACTCCGGGGAGCGATTTTGTTCAGACGGATCCGCAACTCGCTCAACGGCCCCTCAATCTGGCTGCGGACCTTTTTCGTCGTCGATCGTTTCACCATCGTCTCAAACGTTCCGATGCGCTCACGTGCGCGGTTGAGAACCTCCTTGAATCGTTCCACATCTCCGGGATTCTCTTCGACAATCTTCTGCGCGGTTTTCATGGCTTCACTGGCCGCTCGCACCAGCTGGGTGTTCTCCCTCAGGTAAGCGATCCCCGCCTGCGGAAATTTCTGAACAAACTGCTCCGCCAACTTTTCGGGAGATCCACCGCCGGTCAGTCGACGACTCGTCTGGACGTATTCACGCGTGCGCTTGAACACATCCATCAGTGTGAATATTTGGTCGGTCTTCTTCGTGTCCTTTTTATCCGATCCCGTTCCATCCTGGCCGAGCGACGTGAGTTTTTTGAATTTGTTCACGGTTGCATTGTGAATTGCCCGAACTTTCTGAATCTCCGTCCCGAGCCGCGCTCTTTGGACATCGCTATCTTGATCACCACCGATGAAGCCACGAATTGTTTCCATGGACCGGCCAATTCGACCGTTATATTGTCGCTGATAATAACGTATCCACAGAAACGCCTGTTCCATGGCGTGAGCGGATTCAGCGGACGGTGCGAAGAGGGCCAGCCGCAACCAGATGCCGCGCGGAATGGCGTTCATCTTTCGCTTTTCGTCAGCAAGTTCATCGAGCAAACCTCGCAGTCGTTTCTGAATGTTGGCGCTCTCGCCGCTTTCTAAAACACTCGACGTGTTGCTTATCGTGGCTTTGACACCTTTCATGGCCCCGAGCAGATTCTCAACCATCTGGCCCGGTGTTTCCAGTTGGTAGAGGCCCTTCGCTTCCTCTCTCAACTTCTTCACCTGTCCGACCCGGGATTTACGTGGCGGATCAAAAATACGCCCCAATTCCTCAAGCTGGCGGCCGGATGGAGCAGAACCTTCCGTTAGATTCACGATGGCCTGGCGTTCCTGCCGAACGCTGGTGTCTGATTTCTCCGGGAATCTTGAAGCCCACTCCAATCGCATGGTCCGGAGCACCAGTCCTTTCTCCAGCGGGCTGAGCTCCCGCTCAGACAGGATGCTTTTCATCCTCAAGTGATACGCCATTCTGGCCATGTTCCGCTTCTCCCAGCGAACCGGCCCGCTTTGTGCTCCGGGGGCTGAGGTGATGGCTTTGACCAATTTCTTCGAGGGAGTCTTACCCCGTCCGACCCGTTTCTTCGCTGCATACCGCAAATACTGCGGCCACACCGGTGCGAACGGATTCCACTGCATCATGGAAGCTCCCATGCTCAACCAGCGCGCCATTTGCCCTGGCTTCAGTGATTTCACCGAAGAGCGGAACACCTCTGCCAGGGTTTCTCGTCCCATCACCTCCTGCTGCTGCAAGTCCGGCAGGAGAGTGCGCGTGATTTCGATCAGCTGCGGGATACGTGCCTTCACTTTCTGGCAGGAATCAGACCGCGCCTGCAATGAACCTCGCTTCATGTAATACCCGGCCGTTACCAACTCCCCGATCACCGTCTCCACATTTTCTTTCTCCAGGCTTTCCAGACGGCGGCTCATACCGATCAGTTCGCTGCCCATGTCCTGCAATGTTGACAGATACAGTTCAGCGCGGCGTTTAATGGCCTTCTGAGCCCGACCCGGAGGGTTTTCTTGTTTTGCCAGTGTTCCCAGTCGATTGCTGATACTTACTGCCTCATACTTCATACCAAACAGTCGCCAGGTAAGATTTTTCGCCCGGCGATAATTGACCAGGGGCGTCAACACGTTATGGGCAAGCTGATGGAATTTTTCCCGACGATCGGTAATCTGGCCGGTTTCCGAGAGGGCACAGACGGAATACAAAGCAGCATATATACGTCGAACGTCCTTTTTATAATGAGGGATACCGGTGAAATACTGTTCCCTTTCCAGCAGCCCCAGCAGGGAGTTAATCGAAGCCCGTTCCTTCAGCTCAAGCCCCATCCGTTGGGCCTTTTTCAGCAGACTGGAGTAGATCTCCTTATCGACGTCAAAGCCCTTCTTGAGTTTGCCTTTTTCGCTGATCTGCTTGAGCGCATCCGTGAGAAACTGGAGAGCGACAATCCGTTTATGCTCGTTGGTCCCCCGGGTAAACGGCACAATTTGCACGGAGACGCTTCTCGACTCCCCGTAATTCCCCCCCACATCCTTGGCCACCAGCCGCACTACAACCACGTCTCCGGGAACGGCCCCCACATCTCCAAGATCCAGCACCGGAGAGGCGTCCAACTCCCGGATCGGCGTTTTGTCCAGACTCACGTCCACTGTGCGCGGTTTCGCCGATGGAGAACGGTCGGGGTTGAGGGTGTAGCTCAGAAATACCTCCTGCACGCCAATGTCGTCCCGGATCGTGGCCTGGGTTGGTACGATTTCGGCGGGAACTTTTCTGACTTCCCCGCTGGGATAATTCAGTTGAACAATGGGTTTCTGATCCTTCACCGGAACGATCGTTACTTCAGGACGGTTGACATTGGCAAACCCCATCTTATCGACGACTTTAATATTAAATTGCGTCTTTTTCTCAAGGGTAAATGAGTATTGGGCTCGTCGTTCCCCTTCCTTCATCTCCGGCGTTACGGGTTCATCTTTGCCTTCAACCTGGATCAGCCGTTTTTCGACGGGACGATCCGTCCCAAATTCAACCGTCACCTCAGACCCACGAAGCGCTTTGATTCTCCCCTCCACATCGGTGGCCACTTCCGGTTCCAGGTTTTCATATTTTTCCGGCGGATCTATTCGCACCTTGAGTCCAACGACTTCCGGCTGTCTAACAACTCGCACTTTCCGAACATCCGTCTGAGCATCTCCACAGCGAACGCGGTAGGAAAAACCCTTCTGAAGGCCGGTGGCGGAATACAAAAACAATGTCCGGTGCACCCGGCTCATTTTCGACACTGTAGCCCGGGAATAGCGGAACGGGGTTTCAGTCCCCTCGGTCTGGGCGATATAGCAACCATCGGGGTCGGCTCCCGCCATCTCCATTATCCATTCCATAGGCGCGGGCAATGATCCACCTTTCTCCGCCTGTATCACAAGATTGCCCCCTTTCCCCAGAACAACATTTTTCGGCGACACATCCAGCTTCACAAAGCTGGCCTTCGGCATCGACTCACCGGGATGGAGGAAACGTTTCACCATCAGATCGAACTCATAGCTGCTCGGCAAAAACAACAGGGCGTAGCCGAAAGCAAGGACAAGACACGCTCGGAACAAACGCCGGGCCTTCTTGTCCGTCACCAGCTGACCAGCCTTCACTCCCTTGCTGTGGGCGATGGTTGAGTCCCGCAGTTTATTCAGTAATTCCGGATTGGTTGTATCCTTCAGGGACCCTTTCCCCGGCCGAAGAACGTCTTCCAGAGAGACATAACGCTCTTCTACATTATCGGGCAATTTCTCTTCCATCTCATACGCTATTTCCCGGGGAGTCGGGGCATAGAGCAGAAAGCGCACCAGGGCAACTGCAGCATACACACCGCCAATCACCCAGGCTCCATACACAAGGCCGCTGCGGGCGCTGATTGACAGGAAAGCAAAACGATCGATGTGCATCACAATCAGGGCCAGAACCCCCATCACGAACGCTGTCCCCAGCAGAACTCGCAGGAACCCGTAAAGCCGTTTCCTGCGGTAGAAGGAGCGCAACCGTTTCGCAATAGGATCGGGGAGATGTTCGATATCGAGTGCCATAATTTATATTCCGTTATACAAGTCCAACAAATTTGCGCCAGACCCACTCTGTTGTCATGAGCAGGCCAACAAGAGCCATAATCAGGGGGTAATCCCAGAGCTGCCAGGTCGTTTCATCGGTTTCGACCCTCTTTTTGGGCTCGATCTGTGAGAGCAGCTGAGGATACTCCACTGCGGGTCGCCGTTCGCCACCAGATTGCTTTGCCAGTGACTGGAGAAAGTCAGTATCCTGGGCGAGGTGGGCCAGCTCCATGTTTCGCTCGGTAACGTAAACTCCAGGGGTCGTAATTTGCGGCTGTTCTTTGATTCTGAAGGTGATTTTTCCCGGCGGAATGTTCTCAAAAACGGCTCGCTGCAGTGTGTCTTTTGTTGGCCAGGTCTTCGTTTTGGCCTTGGCCACGACCTTTTCTCCATCGACAGCCTCCACCTCCACGTTGTCGGCCAGATTGTGGACCCAGACTTGCATTCCCTCCCGTTGCTTAATCTGACGTTGATCCAGAACAATGAAGGGGGTCTCTGGCTTCGTGCCCGATCCGCCTTCAACAGCCCACTGAATCATTCCCATATACACATTGGCGTGTGCAGCCAGCATTGTGGGATTCAGATTTTTCCAGAGCCTGGGATTACTAATGGCCAGAACTTTGCCCTCACCCACAAGGCGCGTGGCCATTATGGGGGCTCCATTCGCCGTCATTTGCATCAGAGACAAAGATTGCGGGGCAAGGAACGATTCCGGACTTTTGTGGCTACCTTTCAGCTGGCCGCCCAGTTTCCGCGTCACCGGATGCAACCGACCGGCTCGGCTCAATTTGAGTGCATCGGGGGAACGCCAATCGATAACCTCCCCCGATACGGCCTCATCCTCTGATCGCACGGGCAGTAACTTTTCTCGCAAGTCCTCCGGGCCAAAGCGGCTGCGCACCTCCGCGTCATACAGGCCGGATCCGATAACAGCAACCGTGCCTCCTCCATCGCTCACATATTTGCCCAGCTGTTTCATTTTCTCTGCGCCGAGTATATCGACGCTGCGTTCTCCGAGCACAACGAGATCATACATCTTGAGCTGATCAAGGTCCTCGGGCCATTTGCCTTTCCCCACACCAAAATTTACCTCGCCCTCTTCCTCCACCACCGAAATAATGGAATTCAGGAAGATGTAATCGAGCCGTTTGAATATGTTCAGCGCGAATCGTGTCTCCCAGCGAGGGCCCCAGTCCATCAGCAGCACGCGGACTTTATTCTCGCGGATGTTCGTGGTGAAGTCCATGTTGTTGTTACGCACCGGGAACAACTCGCCATCCGCGCTGGATACTTTCACAACATACCGCGCAACTCCCTTCCTGGCGGGGGTAAAGGAAAGCTTCACACGCTCATTCTTCTTCTTTCCCAGCGTCACGGTCTTCGAGGTAACAACCTTATCGCCGCGCTGCACTGTCAATTTTAGGTCCTGCGGGCTCGGCAGGGATGTTTTGAGCCGCACCTCAACGCGCATCTCCCGCTCCTGCACCCCAAAGGGGGGAGCAACGATTTCGAGCATTGAGACGTCGGTCGGCTCCTCGTCATCTCCCATCGCCGCACAATGAATCGGAACGTTCCGCTGCGAATAGGCGGTGACAGTTTCCTCCACCGGCCCACCACCCAGATGCCGCCCGTCGCTAAAAAGCAGGACACCAGAAAGTGGAAAATCCGTGTCCTTATTGATCACTTTTCGGAGCGAATCGATGATATCCGTCTGCCCTTTTTGCGTCTCCATCTCCTCCAGGTCCGGGGCGCGAGTAGATTCTATGTCCTCGCTGTCATCCATCAGGCGCACGAACGTGACGCCCTGGTCGGGGGCGATTTCCTCGACGGTCTCGGGGACATCTTCCAGTACGGTCCGCAGCCGTTCCAAGCGAGGGGTTTTCTGCATGGTGGCAACACGCCCCTTCAGCTCGTTGTTTTCCTTTTCCATACGCTTCTGATCAACTTCAGCCTGTGCCGTCGCCAGCTTGCTGAGTAGTTTTTCTGCCGAGGAGTAAAATGAATCAAATACCGACGCCCCCGCAAACTTCTTTCCGCGGAATAAAGTCGATAGGTCCCCGTATAGGTTTTCCATCTTCTTCACGATTTTTTCCGGGGGAGATGAGCTTTCCGATATGTTTTCCTTCGCTTCCTTCAGAAGACCCGCAATTGACTTCTGCATGGTATCAGAACGCTTCCAGTAGGCATCATCACGGTTTTCAACCCCCGCGGAGAAACGTTCAAATTTGCGAAGCTTCACAAGGGCATCGCGGATTTTCTGCGCCGCCCGAAAGTAGGCCGCATCCGGTCCCGGATTCCCACTGACCTGTCGGGCCAGTTTCAGGGCTTCTTTATCAGACAGGCGATTATCCGCAGCCAGCATACTCTCTGAATCATCAACGGCCACCACAATACGTCCGGGGTAGGTTGTCACCAGCTGATTGACCAGATTAGGCCGGAAGATAAGCACACACACAGCCCCCAGTATAATCCATCGCATGGCCATCAACGCTGTCTTCGTTCCCCGGCTCAGGCCCTTAAATTGTATTTTGTAGAGATACCATGAGAGCAGGAGCAAAACGGGTAGAGCGACGAGTAGCCACCACGGTGAAAAAGGACCCGTCCAACGTATGAAATACTGGCTTTCTGTTATAGCTTCCACGCTATCGCCTCACACAAATCTGCGTTCAAGAAACATTTCTGCAACAAACACGACCAAGAGAGCAACCAAAACCCAGTGATGCCACTCCGCGCCACGGCTGATACCCCGCATTTCTTTCTCCAGTTCCTTCCAGCCACTCAGCTCTTTCACCTGGTCGGACTGCGTCAAACGCGTCCGGAGCTTGTCGCTGATAGGTCTGAGATTGGAATCATCCCGGGGACCCTGCACACCGAACCATATTCGTGAGGTCCCTCCCTGTCTGATCACCAATATTGATGCGGCACCGCTTTTCGATACGTTATCGCGCCGCACCACAGCCCTCCCCAGTTCCGTTTTCGTCTTGAGGGGCACGGCGTTCTCCCCCTTCTGATTGAATGTTATGCCCCGTATGTTCTCCGGATTACGTATTGCCGCCACCAGATCGTCACCCAGATCAATGGTGCGGGAATAAATACTCCCCCCGGCGGCCGCTTTCACAAGCTGATAGAGCATCGGGATATAGAATTTGCGCACCACAAGATTGCTGTTGCGACCGCTCAACCCGGAGGTCAACAGGATAACCCGACCGGTGCCCGGTCTGACCGGTTTTTCGGCAATGAAAGTCGTCTGATCATCATACGTCATCCATTCCTCGCTCTGCGGCTTCAGATCATGCAGAGTACGCCACACGTATATCTTCGCCTTGGACACGTCCCCCATATCTTTCGTCTCAAAAACCCGGAACGGGGAATTACCCAACTGGGTCCTTGCCAACGACTGGAACGCATCGCCACCGAAATTCTCAGCCTGAATGCCTCGGAGGGCAGCGGGCAAAAGATCCGCTTCACCCAGGTAATTGTTCCATGCTTGCCGATCAATACCTTCATCCGCCATCAGGATCAGCCCGCCATGTTGGGCCCACGAACGCAGCTGACTCGCCACCTCCGCAGTCATCGTCTTCGCCCCATCCACCATGACAACATCGTAACCATCCAGATTCTTTTCAATCTTTTTATCGGATGACAGGGCAAACTGCACCGGCCCGGAGGCTCCTTCCCCGGGGGACTTCAAACTCTGCAACGATCGCGACATAACCCCCAAAAAGCCCCATACGGACTGGAACTTGGCCGGATCATCGCTATCGGCGAGAACCAGAACCGAGACTTTCTCGCGGCTCTCACACCCTGCACTCATCTCGTTGTCATATTCGAGCGTATCCTTCCCGACCCGGGCCGTCAGACTGTGTGAGCCGACCTTCTCGGGGGTGTAGTCCAGGTAGGCCCACCGGCTCTGACCGGGCAGCAACGAAGTCGTTTCCGACCCCACAGTCCTTCCATCCACCAGCAGGGAGATATTTACGCCCTGTCGCGGTTCCGCCCCAAAATTCTCCACCTTCACGAATACACGTGTCATCTGGCCGTTCAGCATGACCTCCGAGGCCGGTCGGACTTCCGTAACGGCGATATTGTCATAATCATCCAGCGGAGGATTAACCCAGAAAACAGGCACGGCTCGTCCAGAACTGTCCTGAACAATTCCACGCTGTAGCTGGTTTGATAGATCTTCAAAGCCCTTCCATGCCGTCGCCTGGTCCCCTGAAAACAGATAAACGTCCATCTTTTGATCGCCATACGCCGACTGCACTTTCTGAAGTGCCTCATGTATCGACGAATCATGTTGCCCGGGTTGCAAATCATCAATGCGCGCTTTGGCCTTCTCCTGAGACGTCATGTGCGCCCCCTTGACCACCCACTGGCCGCCCGCTTCGCCTTCCGCATCGGCCCCGTGCCCCAGCAACAGCAGAGACCATTTTTCCCCTCGGCCCCATCGGCCGACGAGTTTCTTCATTGCCGTCTTCGATCGGTCCCAGCGGGTCTCGGCTTTTTTGCCGGCCAGCATGCTGTACGATGCATCCGCTACAATCACATGATGACGTCCCGTGCCCGTAATATCCTCGCTCCGAGACTCGGACAGCGGACGGGCAAAAGCAAAAATGAGCAAAAGACACGCCAGCACACGCAGTATGATCAGGATCAGCTGATCAAGGTACCACCGCTTCCGCAGACGATCCAGAGCCCGCTCCAGAACGTAGTTCGCCCCCCAGGGCTCACGAATGGACCGGTAACGCATCAAATAGTAAATTATTATAGGCGTAAGGCCGAAAAACAACGCCCAGAGTATTGTAGGGTTTACAAATTTCATCGTTATCCAAAAAAATGAGCCAACCACTTTGCACCTTGGTCGGCAGATTTAGAAAAACGTGTTGGCACCTGCAGATGAGACCAGGCCCAACGGCCCGTCACGTCATCATCTGTTCACGAGATTTCAGATATTCTGAAACAACTGGTTCCACCTTTTCATCCGTCCGCATTGTCACAAGATGGGCACCATGCCGTTTCGCCCATGCATCCCAATCGTCGAGTAATTTCTGATATTCCTCCCTGTAGATTTTCTTCAGTGGTATCGTATCGATGCGATGACTCACCGAGGGGTCTTCCAGATTTTCAAACTGGACCCACCGGTTGAAGGGGAAATCCTCCTCGACCGGATCCCGCACCTGGAACACCAGCACCTCGTGCCCCTGAGCCATCATGCTGGCCAGCTGCCGCTGAACCGGTTCCGGATCGAACATCAAATCGGAGATAGCTACAATCATCCCCTTTCTTGATCCCTGCTCTTTCATACCCCGCAGACATTCCGCCATGTTGTTTTCGCCGCTGGGCCGATTTTCCAGAAGTTCCGTCAGGATCACCACAAGCTGATTCCCCTGCGAACTGGGCGGCACCCAGTTGGTCTTCTCCGCCGTGGTCAACGCCAGACCGGGAGAATCTTTTTCCCGCAGCACCAAATATGCCAGACAGGCTGCAATCCGACTCGCATGGGTATATTTCGTGGGGCCATCCCCACTCCGCCGCAACATCGACGCGCTGTGATCGACAACCATACGCACCGACATGGCTGTATCTTCCACATAACGCTTAATGTAGTAGCGGTCACTCCGGGCCGATGCCTTCCAGTCCATGTGTTTCAGCGGATCACCCGGTTGATACTTCTTGTGATGATCAAAATCGGTGCTCACGCCGATTCGATCGCTGGGGTGGATACCATGAAGCATTCCCTCCACCGTTTCCCGAGCGACCAACTCAAGGTGCTCGAGGCTCTCCTTCGCCTCCGCGTGGAGAATGTCTTCGATCGAACGGTCCTCGGATTCAGTCTGTGATTTGCTTGGAGTCACGATAAATCCTTTCAGGCCGTTGCGTCAGACCCTGGCTCCGGAATCTCGCCCAGTATATGCTCGACCACGTCGTCGGAGTCCATCCCCTCTGACGTAGCGGCATAGTTCACCAGCACACGATGGCGTAACACCGGCTTAGCCACGGCTTTGATGTCTTCGGTGGTGATATGAGCACGTCCGTGGAACAGCGCGTGCGCCTTGCCCCCGAAGAGGAGATACTGACAGGCTCGCGGGCCGGCACCCCAGGACACCCACTTATCCGTATAGGGCAAACAATAATCCTTGCCGACTCGTGTTGCCTGAACAATCTTCAGGACGTAATCGTATATGTCATCGCGCACATACACATCCCGGATGACTTCCTGATAGCGCAGGATGTCTTCGCCCTCCATAACCTGTTCCGGTTCGGCTTCATAGTTCGTCGTGGTGCGTTTGAGGATCTCAATTTCATTATCGCCCGTCGGATAGTCCACCTTAATCATATACATGAACCTATCCAGCTGGGCCTCAGGCAGGCTGTATGTTCCCTCCTGCTCAATGGGATTCTGCGTCGCCATCACAAAAAACGGCAGGTCCAACGAATATTTCGTGTTACCAACCGTCACCTGTTTCTCCTGCATCGCCTCCAGCAGCGCGGCCTGCGTTTTGGGAGGCGTCCGGTTGATCTCATCCGCCAGAATCATGTTGGCAAAAAGGGGCCCTTCCATGAACTCAAAGGTCCGGGACCCCGTCTCGGGATCCTCCTGCAGGATCTCCGTTCCCGTAATATCCGATGGCATCAGATCCGGCGTAAACTGAATACGACGAAAGCTTACACCCATCACATCAGAAATCGTAGTCACGAGCAACGTCTTTGCCAGCCCCGGTACACCCATCAGGAGCGCGTGATGGTGACAAAACATGCATTGCAGGGTCTGGTTTACCAGTTCCTCCTGCCCCACAATGACTTTATGAACCTCCGTTTTAACCTGATCGATTTTTTCGGAAAATTCATCTACGACCGATGATTCTATTTTGGTGTTCATCCAACAACCTCGCAATAAGATTGAAACGAATAGCTAACTGTAACTTCTCAACTTATTTATTTTTTTTCTTGCTCTCGTACACGCCTTTCGCAACCGGAGTGCCGTTGAGCCAGTATCGTTTGGTCTCCACCTCACCCTTCTCATTGTACTCGACCACGACGCCATGCAGGGAATCTTCCTTGAAGTGCATTTTGCGTTTGATCTGTCCGTTCTCATAATACATGCGCACTTCACCATTGACTTTATCGTCTTTACACGGAACGACCTTCTTCTTTTTCCCCGTCTTAGGCCAATACTCAATCATGGTCCCCTCACGTTTACCCTTTTTATACGGCACCACCTGGATCAATTTGCCCTTCCGGCTGTAAGTTTTGCTCTTCCCGTGCTGCTTACCGTCTTTAAACGGTATTTTCGACATGATCTTTCCGTTCGGATAATACACCTTTACAACGCCCTTGACTTCACCATTGTCCCAGGGACGCTCCTTTTTGAGATAGTGCCCTCTCCCCCGGCCATACACTTTTTCAATCCCATCTTTCACATCATCCTTCCATGGGATCTTCTGTTTCAGCCTGTTCGACTCCGCCCCTCCCGCGAAGACCCATTCCTCGCCATCTTTTTCGCCTTCGGGATTTAACATTACCATGTCCCGGATGACATCGTCGTTTTTCCCGTAGTTCATATTCTGCACTCTTTCGATGTAGATCTTCGCGGTGTGCGTCTTCGGCATTTTCTTTTTAAACTTCTTGATTGTTCTGATTATCCCCTGAATTCCCACGCGGTGCTGGAAATCCGTCGGCACCGGATCATCTTTTTTTAGCTCAATAACACGATCCATCTTGCCGATCTTGTCCTTTTTCTCCTCCTTTTCCTCCGTTTTATCGGCCGCCACGACTATGCTACCCATAATCAGTGCGAGCAGACAGACTGTTATTCGGTGCACATGGTAACGCATTTTTAGACCTCTTGTTGTTAAATAATCAGGGTCACCCGGGAAACATCATCCTCAGTCAGAGTAGCCGTAGAGGAGGAGATAATTGTGTGACCGCA
>CAZXYF010000014.1:0-30850 GCA_964644705.1 uncultured candidatus Brocadiaceae bacterium
GACGAGCCCGGCAGTAGGCCCATCTGGAATAACGTGGTTCACTGAATGCTTACCTCCGCGTCGCCATATTGTTAATGCAAGGACCATGCCATCGCTCGTAAACCCCTCTACGCACCGGATCAGCGCCAATTCCTTCTGGCTCGTTCCACAACACCTGCTGACAACACCATCTTTGTGCAATCCTTACACACATGCCGCGTATTTCTTGGATTATTTTTTTCTCACCGGCCGTCAGTTGGTATAATATCCCTCTGGGAAAGCGCGGTTTGGAATCTATTGGCCGAATATCGTCGTCTAAGTAAGGAACGCGCAGTCAATGCCCCAATGCGGACAGTGTGTGCATAATCTGCACATGTATAATTGCAGTGAATTTCCGGGGGCACGCTGCGGATGCGTGACGTTGTTCATCAACTATTTACCAATAAACCGCATATTTCATGACGGCGGAGTAATATAACCGCGAAACCTGCCCTTTGTTCCGTTCCGGCTCTCCCCCATCAATCATCCCCCAGCAGGGACCAGTCCGGCCCGGTTTCCGGATCAGACAGGGGACCGAAAGCATTGTGCACAACACGGCGCTGCTCATCCACCCACTCTTCATAGGCCGAGCCGGGCAGCATCCTGTCCCCGCGCGCTTCCTGAAGCTGACGCAGCCGTTCCTGCAGTTCGTCGCGTTTGTCTCTGTGATCGGAATGGTCCACCAGGTTATTCATCTCCAGCGGATCATCCTCCCGATCAAAGAGCTCTCGTCGGCCGTTCAGCCATTCGGAATACTGCCATCGTCGGGTCCGGACACCCCGCCATTCATTCCCGTCGCTAAAATAGTCGGTCGAACCCCCAAAGTTCATGCACAGCACGGCTTCCTGTTCGGTTGCCCCCTCTTCCCCCCGCCAGGCGGCCGACAGGTCCATACCTTCGACGGTTTCGGGGATCGGCACCCCACACGTCCCGCACAGGCTGGGAAACAGATCAACCGGTGCCGTCAGCGCGTCGCTGGACCGTCCTCCATCCAGCACGCCGGGGAGCCGGAGGATGCACGGGATGTCCATCGCTTCGGAATACGGTAATTTTTTGTCGAAGAAATCCCTGTCGTGGGCACCTCCCATGGTGCCATGATCAGACGTCAGGACCACCAGCGTATTCTCGGCCCGCCCGGTGCGTTCAAGATAATCCAGCAAACTGCCGATCATCTCGTCGATGGCCAGCACCATCGCGTGGTAGTTGCGCCAGCCGGTGGGCACGGAAGTGGGATCCTCCCGATCCTCCGCGCGCCGGGATTCAGGCACGTTCGCCGGGTAGTCAACGCTGTCGGGCAATCGGTCGTAGAAGCGATCCGGGGCCATTCTCCCGCGTGATTCAGGTTTACCCATTCCCGCATGCGGTTGCTGGGGAGACATGAACACCGCAAAGGGGGACTCATCGTCCTGCTGGTCCATAAACTCCAGCCCGTAATTCAGCAATCCCTCGGTCTCGTAACCGTCCCACTGGATAACGTCGAAATCACGATGAGGGCTGTTTACGTATCCATTGAAATACACCATGTGCTGGTTATACCCGCGCCAGTGCTCGAATCCCAGCCGGCATCGACCGCGCGGCACCCAGTCGGGAACGTTGTTGGCCGGCCAGGCTCCCGTGTGCAAATGCCATTTGCCAATCCAGGCCGTGTTGTAGCCCTGGTGATTCAGCGCGTCGGCGATCGAAATTTCATCGTGTCGCGGTCGCAGCGAGTTAATCGTCATACCGGTGGTCTGGGGATGCCGCCCGGTGACCAGCATGCTTCGATGCGGCGTGCACACCGGACAGGTCGCCACGCACTCGGTCAGGGTCACGCCCTCTTTCGCCAGCCGATCGATATTGGGGGTTTCAATCCATTCCCCACCATAGGCGGGCAGGGAAGCGGCGCGCAGCTGGTCAGCCATCACAAAAACAATATTCGGTCTGTCACTCATCACACAATCCCTGGAGATCCATAGTCATATGTTTAGTCGTCGGGGGCCAAAAGCCGTTTTCCCTAAATCAAACGGGCTGTTTCCGCCCTTGCTATCATGCCCGGTCCAGAATATGATTGTAGAGGAGCTCCTGCCCTCAGTTCACGTTCGAAATGAGCAAGCGGGCCGTAGGCAACGAAGCAAAATAGTTCAACCAAAGAGGGAATAAATGGTGAGGGAATTCCTCATTGAGTACATCGACGCCCTGATACCACTGACATTCGGCATCATCACCTATTTTTTCCCTCACATTCTCACCACAGCCGACCTGTCGGATCCTGAACATGAAAATACGGCCCGGAGGCTAAAGTGGGCGGGCCGGCTCCTCATTGCCAGCGGACTGATCCTGATGAGCGCCAATATCTTCTTCAATTGAGGGGCGGGATGAAGTAGCGCAAGGGCCTTCGGTTGGGGTCCCGAATCAGCCATCGATACTCTTACTCAGATCGCGCCCGCCGGGAGTGATCACACCCAAATCCCGTTTGGCTTTGCGGGACACCTCCTCCGGATTGATACGGGAACGCAGTTCCCCCTCAAAATCATTCAGCACTTCAGCGTATTCCGGCTTCTGGCCCAGATTATGGTCTTCGTGCGGATCATCGGCGATGTTGTAGAGTGTTGGGGGGAACGACTCAAACCAAGTGTATTTGTAGGCATCATTCATCAACATGTACCAGGCGCCCTCAAAACCCGGCCCGTGCCATTCGGCAAACACGCTGTCCTCCACCCCGTCTTTCCGCCCTGAGGAACCGCTGGCCGCGTTCATCAGGTTTTCCCCCGGCCGGTCAGCCTCCACCTCCAGTCCATAACACTGGAGTATCGTCGGATACAGATCGACGAGCGAGACCGGCGAACGGATTTCCCCGCCCGAGGGCACGCCGGGTCCACTCATGATGAGGGGCACGCCGACGGCAGCGGCCGCCGGGCTGTGTTTGAAGAACAACCCGTGCTCACCGAGGGATTCCCCGTGATCGGAGGTGTAGATGATGATCGTGTTCTCGAAAAGCCCCTGCGTTTCCAGTTCTTCAATGATCTCACCGATCATCTCGTCCATACAGGTCACCATCCCGTAATATGCGGCGAGGGTGCGACGCAGCGTCTCTTCCGGAACGTCGCCGAAATCGTTCCACCGCTGCCATTCTTTGAGCGCTGGAGGCAGCTTCTCATTTTCGGGGAAGGCGGCCCGGTGCGGCAATTGCACATTATCCGGATAATACATCTCAAAGAATCGATCAGGGCAGACATAGGGCCAGTGAGGATATTCGAAGCCCACATGAGCAACCCATGGATCGGTTGATTCTGAGACTCCTTTTTCCCGTATGAATTGCCGCGTCCAGTCAAGAACCTTTTTATCCTGGAAATAGAGTCCGTGATTCTTGTGGTAGCCATGCCCCGTATTCTTGGTTGTTTCCGGATCAAAACTCCCGGCATTTTCAAGATAGTGCCGGCTTCTGTCCCGCGTGGCCCCCGCGGTCATTTTCGCCATCGGCTCGCGGCGCGGATACGAATCGAATTCTGGACGTCGCATGGAGAGTTTATACCGGGAAAAGCCCGGATTTTCATATTCTCCCGGCGCATCTATCTTCCCCAGCAACGTTGATTCAATGCCGTTCTGATCGAGTTTTCTGGCCCAGGTCATCTCGGTCGGGTCGAGCGGAACGCGGTTCCACCAGGTCTGGATCTGGTGAACGTATTTCCCGGTCATGTAACTCATCCGGCTGGGACCACACACCGGGCAGTTGCAGCAGGCATTGCGGAAGTTCGTCCCCCGTCGCGCAATTCTATCGAGGTTGGGAGTCTCAACGTGAGGATTCCCTGCATATCCGGCAATATCCGGATTATGCTGATCACTGACGATAAGTAAAACGTTTGGAGGGCTTTCCTTCGGCATGTCAATCCCTGCGTATTGTCGGATAAAGGTTTAAAGCAGCATCACTGCCTGATTGTGCCGGGCGGGGAGGATACAGTTCGGTACGGGTTTCGTTTCTTTCCGCCCCGGTATCGATCATCTCTATTGTGACGATGTCGTCGTCACACCGGCGGAACTGAATTTCATCCCCGTGGTGCATCTGCACGGGTGTGAGCGTATCTGTGACGCTTCGTTTAATAATCATGGAAATTGTTCAAATGACAGTTAGAACTCAAAACATATATCACAACTTATAGAGACCCGCTCGCAGCTGAGTAACGTTGTCCGCTAAGGCGGCTGCGGTTAAAGGAGGCCTACTCAATCCTGTATTTCTCTAATTTGTTGTACAGTGTTCGTCGACTTATATCCAGCATCCGGGCCGCTTTGCTTCGATTATCCCGGGTGTGCTCCAGGGTACGTATGATCATCTCCCGTTCCATCTCCTCCAGCGAAGTTCCCACCTCCACCGTGATGGTTGGTCGGACTGTCTTTTCCTCACGGAACCGCGGTGGGAGATTTTCCGGCAACAGTACCGACCCGTCACAGACCAGAACGGCACGTTGGACGGCATTTTTCAGCTCCCGCACGTTACCCGGCCATTCGTGGTTTTCCAGTAATCCCACACATTCGGGCGAAATACCCCGCACATCCCTGTCGAACTGCTTGTTGTAGCGTTGAACAAACTCCTCAATCAACAGGGGAATATCCGAACGGCGCTCACGCAGTGGAGGCAGTGATATGCGGAATACGTCCAGCCGATAATACAGATCTTCACGGAATTCATCCTCATCCACCTCCTCCGCCAGGTCCTGATTGGAGGCGGCCACCAGACGAGCATTCGTTTCGATTGTCCTCGCCCCCCCCAGCCGCTGGAATTCCTTGCTCTCCAGCAGTCGCAACAAACTCACCTGAACCTTCTCGTTGACTGAAGCTATTTCATCCAGAAATATCGTCCCATCATGCGCCAGCTCAAACTCTCCCTTTCTCTTCTCGGTCGCCCCCGTGAAGGCTCCCTTCTCGTGCCCGAACAGTTCGCTGGCAACAAGATCCTTCGGCACAGCTCCGAGATTCACCGCACGAAAAGGGCCATCACTGCGGTTACTCCTGCGATGAATGCTGCGTGCCACCAGATCTTTCCCCGTCCCCGTTTCTCCAATCAACAGCACCGGCACATCAGTGGCCGCCGCCTGACGTATCTGCCGATACACTCTTTGCATCGGCTCTGACTGACCGACGATCTGTTCGAAACTCGACATAGAGTACCCCGTCCAGAGACAATAAAGTTTTTGTCGCTTCCCCTGCTCCGCCCAACCACCGGTGTGTATATATTATACATGCCGGCCGGAAAAAGCCAAAACCCTCAGCGGGCATGCCCCACGGGCATCACATAGAGCGGCGCAACGTTATCCGGCAGATCACAGACCTCACTCAACTCATCATCCTCGAACGCCCCCACGCTGACCGTCCCCAGGCCCAGGGTTTCGGCCTGAAGGTAGATATTCTGGGATACATGTCCCGCTTCCATCCTCACGTAGCGTTTGGCCCGCTCGCCATAACGTCGTGCGGTCCGACGGTAATTCGCTCCCAGGATTATATCCACCGGGGCTTCCGCAATGAAGTTCTGCCCCAGCGCAGCTTCTGCAACGCCGCCACGCACATCTCCCGACCGGATCTCTTTTAACGCATGCTTTTCGGGCACGTAACGATACACTCCTGCCGGGATCCCCCCGACCCCATTTTCGCCCACGGCTACAAATACCACCATAGGATACGTCGCGCCGGCGGAGGGGGCCGCCCGTTTGCGTCCACGCTGACCGGTGATACCCTGAGCGCTCCACATCAGCTGTGCCACCTGCTGCATCCCAATTGGTTTATCTTTAAAGTCCCTTTTGCTTCGGCGCGAGGAGATAGCCTTTTCCACCGACACATCGCTTTCCGTATGCGGATCGGGCAATTGAATCACTGATTTGGCGGTGTCTCTCCGACCGCCTCCATCACAAAATCCAACCGCCAAAAACCCGACACACATAAACGCAAACGGCAGACTGGCCACTGCGGTTGACAGGTGATCATGAATGCGCACGGTGAACCTCCTCATGGTGAAGTGGAATTGACTCAGCAGCTTGACCCACATTCGAAGTAACTGGACGGTGTTTGATTACTACTATCCCTATTCTGTTTGGTCTGTCAAGCCCCGAATAGCCTTTGCATTCCCGATACAACAATCACATGCCCCCTGCAACAATCATCCGGCTTTGGCTCGCATTTCTGCCATCCGCGTCTCCCGTGTCATCTCTTCCAATTTGTTATCCACGTCCTCAAAGTTCACGGCCACCTTCTTGCTGACGCCGTCTTCCTGCAGGGAAATACCGTAGAGAGTTTCCGCCGCACTCATGGTCGTTTTGTTATGGGTCACCATAACGAATTGCGTGTCCTCACTGTATTCCTCGAGCATCCCCAGGAAACGCCCCACGTTGGCCTCATCCAGCGGCGCATCCACCTCATCCAGCAGACAAAATGGACTGGGCTTTGACTCAAAAATGCTGAACAGAAGAGCCACGGCTGCAAGGGCTTTTTCGCCACCACTGAGGAGCGTGATGGATCGATTTTCTTTACCCGGGGGCTGCACTTTAATCTCAATCCCCGCATCCAGCACATCGTCCGCCTCATCATCCAGCATAATATCACCCGAGCCGCCGCCGAACAGTTTCCGGACAAGTTCCTGAAATTTCTCCCGCACTTTGTTGAAAGTTTCCAGGAAATTTTCCCTGCTCTTGCGGCTCAGTTCCCGGATGATCTCCAGTTCATGCTGCCGGGCCTCTTCCAGATCCTCCTGCTGGTTCTTGAGAAACTCCGCCCGTTCTTCCAGCTCATCCTGTTCATCTATCGCATCCAGGTTGGCCCCGCCCATGTTGTCCACTTTGCGGCGCAACTCATCCCGTCGATCGGCCAGTTCTTCCCAATCGGTATCCTCATCCCCCACAATATCCATCACTTCCTCGCGAAGCGCCGCCGCTTCCTCCAGTGGGATCAATTTGACCTCATTCTCCTCGTCCTCTTCCGCCTCCTCCGGGTCCGCTTCCTGATACCACTCGGCCACGGTTTCTGGTTCTGCTTCGGGTTCCTCGTAGTATTCTTCGATCTCCGCCTCGAAATATAGTGGATTCTGTTCCCAGTGTTCGGGACGCAACTCCAACACCTTCAGATCGATATCGGATTCCTCCCGAACCCGTTCATACAAATTCTCCAGCTTGACCTGGTTCTCGTTTTCCTTCATCCGCAGTTTCTGGACGGCTTTATCCACCCGATGTCGTTTGCTGGATAATTCCTCAAGTTGCTCCCGGAGGGACTGGATCTTCTGACGGGTGGCGTCGCATTTTTCGGACCGGTTTTCAACCCGGGACTCCAGATCCTCCTTCTCTTCCTCGAGTGTCTCTCGCTCTTCAATGCTTGATCGAATCGTTTCGGCGGCCTCTTCAATCTGTTCCTGACTGTCTTCCCGTTCCCTTTTAATCCTTTTCAACTCGTTCCGCCGCTGTTCCAGCTGTTTGTTCAGGCGTCGCGCAAGATCGCGCCGTGACTTCTGTTGTTCCTCGATGCGCCCGAGCTCACTTTTGAGTTCGCTCAGTTCATCGGCCACATCTTCCCGCTGTTCCTTCTGCGACTCAACCCGCTCACGAAGCCCATCCAGCTCTTCCTGTCTTTCCTGTCTTTTTTCCCCCACACGTTCCAGATCCGCCCGTTTGTCCTCCAGTCGTTCTTCCGCCTTCTCAATATCCTCGTTCAGTGACTCTATTTCACCATCGATAACTTCGCTCTCTTCCTGACGTTCCTCCTGCTTGCTTTCCAGCACTGAAACGTCATTCTGTATCTGTGCGGCGGAACTCTCGAGCCCTTTACACTTCGTCCGCAGTTCATTCTTTTCTTTCAGGAGATCTTCGATCCTCTCCACGCGCCGGGATCGCTCTTCCTTCAGTTCGGTAACTTCCTTCTCCATCTCGTTTATCTCGTCCGCAAGTTCAGCCAATTCACTCCGGCGGCTTATGAGACTCCCGCTTTCCGGTTCGCCCGCCGCCCATGCCCCCTCCGGGGATATGCAGTCACCGGCCCGCGTCACCACGCGAGCTCCTTCGGGCAAACCATCCTCTAACAGCGAAAGCGCATGGTCTGCATCCTCCACCACCAGGCAGTCCGCCACCAGATGCTGCAAGACTTTATTCTCTTCTTCCGAACACTCAACCAGATCGATTAGACGTTCGACATCGCTGGCTCCCACCGGGACCTCAACGGGATCGTTTTCCCGCAACAATTTCATGGGCAGTACGTTAGCCCGACCTTTTTCCCCGTCTCTCAGCAGATCCAGAGCTTCCGCAGCCTGTTCAGGATTCTCCACTGCCACGGCCTGGACCAGATGGCCCACCGCAGCTTCCACCGCCAGCGCATCTTCTGATCCCACCTCAAACATATTCGCCACGAGTCCCGGACAACCCGACAGGCAGCTCTCCTCCCCTTCGATCCGGTTCATCAATTCCTGCACCCCACTGCCTATTCCTTCGGCACTATCCTGAAGATCCTGCAGAACCTGCTGCCGACTGCGTTTGCCCTGCAGGTCGGCCCGCAGATCTCCAAGTCGCGTCTCCAGCTGGTCAACGCGCTCTTTCTCTTCGGTAAGGGTGGATTCGAGATTCGTGAGCGTATTCTCATGCTCACCGAGTTCGTCTCTCAGCTCGGCCAATTTCTCCGTTTTGGCCTTCCGCTCTTCTTTGAGCTTTTCGCGCTGCGACTGGATTTCTTTTTCGCGTTTCCTCTTACGTTCCACCCGTTTTTTCAGAGTATCCTGTTCCGAACGGATCATGCTTATCTCATTTTGAATCTGCGATTCTTTTTGCATCAAGTTGAAGACTTCCGACTTGCCCTCTTCCGCCTTCTTCTCCAGCTGATCGCATTCCCCCTTCATTTCGTCCAGCCTGCTGGATCGCTTTTGATATTCCTCCCGGCGTGATTCCAGTATCCGCTGACCATCTTCAACTTTCCGCTCGGTCTCCTCAATCTCCTCCTTCACCTGGCTCAGACTCTCTTCGACCTTTTCCCGTCGCTGCTGGAGCTCCTCGCATCGCTCCCTGAGTTCTTTCTGTCGCTTGCGATTAATTTCAATTTCGCGTTTCAGACTGTACTGGCGCGCGGCGATATCGGAAAGCCGATCCTCAGAGTTGGACAGTTTCCCCCGGACTTTTTCCAGTTTTTCTTCGGCTTTGCTCAGTTCGCTCTTACGACTGTCCACGCGGCTCTCGAGTCTTTCCTGTTCGGTCGTTTTCTCCTCAATTTTTTCCTGGAGGGAGGAAATGTTTCGCTTCAGTGTGCGCTTCTGTCTCACACCGAGCGCGAGCCGAAGTCTCTCCAGTTCGTCCGTGTACCGTTTATATCGTCGTGCCTTCGCCGCCTGGCGCCGAACACTTTTGAGCTGTCGGTCCAACTCATCCACGATGTCCGTCACGCGCTGGAGGTTATCCCGCACGCGATCGAGTTTCCGCTCCGCCTCTTTTTTACGCTCCAGATACTGGTTGATGCCTGCCGCCTCCTCCAGCACCTCACGTCGTTCCGAGGAACTGGCCTGGAGCAAGCGATCCACCTGACCCTGTTCGATAAAGCTGTACGCACTGACACCCACCCCCGTATCCATGAGCAGATCTCGAATATCCTTCAGCCGACACTTTTTCCCGTTCATCGAGTAGTCACTTTCGCCCGATCGATAGCAACAGCGCGATATCGTGACCTCTTCAAAATCGACCGGCAACATTCCCGAGCTGTTATCGAGAGTAACCCGCACCTCGGCGGTTCCCAGCGCCGCGCGTGAGCTGCTCCCATTGAAAATCATATCGGCCATTTCGTTTCCGCGCAGTTTCCTTGCACTGCGTTCCCCCAGCACCCATTTGAGCGCATCAACCACGTTACTTTTGCCCGACCCATTTGGACCCACAAGCGCAGTAATGGACCCCTCGAAATCGAAAACGGTTTTATCGGCAAAAGATTTGAACCCTATCAGCTCGAGTTTCTTTAGTCTCATCGGCGAATACTCACTTTCCTCAAAATGCTGGTAACAACTATGCCAAGGGAAAGACACACGGGCCTCGCGTCTGCCTTTCAGAGCGTTTATATAATAGCAAATCCCCCCTACCCCAATACCAGCTGCCGGTGCCCCCCTCCCCTTCCAAGCCATCTTGCCCCACAGGCACTGCCTGTTCTCAGACCAACTGCCAACTCATCCGGCCCGTATCCCCTTGCTCTAACACGTTTTAGAACACTCAAAGCACGATAACGCAAGTTCTTTTCATTCCGAGCCTTTACGAACATGCAGCACCAACACCCGACGCGGGGGAAAAAGAACCGCCAAAAAATCCTCCCCATATCCATGAAACACGCTTAGAGCGCCCGCACATAGCTCTGTATGATCCGTTGCGTAAACCCGAACATTGCACAAAACTCAAGCGTGAATCATTCTAAAAGCAGTTTCAGCTACATGTAAGATCGAACAATCTGGGCACTTGTGTATCACGGATGTTTCCGGCCACTGAAACGACACCGGTTTGGTCTCCGACCGAGTCGAGAGGGTGTCACGGGCAAACGGATGTGCCACGGGTTTTTCCGGGTACAACAAAAAGGTGCGCCCCAGCTTGAGCGCACCATGTCCTCTCCGATGTGTTGCGACGCGAGTTTTATCCTGCCCGGCGTTCCCCCCGTGCAATCACCCCCCGGTCCCGTCCGCGCACTTCAACCTCCGCGACCACATCTTTCAGTTCTGCAGCGATGGCGTCCATTTCCTCCGGTCGATACGGAAGAACCTCATGAAACGCCTCATCAAGACAATTATCGGCCTGAAAATTCTGTATGGCCACCTTTTCAGCCCCCGCCAATTCGTCAGCCATACGCCTCACGTGATCGCGTTCAACAAGACCAGGCACCACGGTAATCCGAAATTCGTAGGAGATACCACTCTCCATGACATGGCGGATTGAGGTACGGATATTCTCCATATCCACATCCCGCCTGGTGACATCTTTGTAGTCCATCGCGTTCAGTGGGGCCTTTACATCCATGGCAATTGCCGAAATCTCCGCTCGAGAGATCAACCGTTCAACCCACTCCGGTCGGGTTCCATTCGTTTCGACCATCACATCCAGACCGGTCTCCTGCACCCGGTCAATGAAATCTATAAGCTCCCATTCGTGCAGAGTGGGTTCTCCGCCGGTGATCACGGCGCCGTCCAACCAGTCATTTTTCTGCTCCATGTAAGAGAGAATTTGTTTTTCAGCAATACTCTCCAGACAGGATGGTTTGAGAAGATGCGCGGCGTGACAAAAACGACACCGCAAATTACAGTTTGGAACGAAGACGACGCAGGCCAGTTGGCCCTGCCACTCCAGCAAACTGTTTTCAATAAATCCTCTGATCTCCATGATGTAGAATTCCCCGAACAGTAAGTGGCACTCCCGCGGGTGGAGCGGCTGAACGCTGCGGTCCAGCGTTACCAGTGCATACCCTGAACCGCAGCTTCAGTTTACACTATTCCGCTGCCCACAAACGTCACGCCGCAGCGGTATCACGTTGAGTAATCTGGTCAATAGCCGACTCCAGCTCATCACTGGGGGGAGCTTCACCATCCCAGCGGGCAACGATACTTGATTCATCACTCATGACCATGACGGTAGGGATTTCAAAGACATCGAAAAAATCCCCTTCCGCGGCAGCATGATAATCATTTGCCATATCAAGAAACGTCACATCCACATCCTCCTCCACTCCCCAGCGTTCGAGGAAGTGGTGGACTTTTTTCTTGGCGCTTTTGCACAGTTTGCATCCATCTTTGCCGTAAATATGAATAGTCATTCTGAATCCTTTCGGGACTGTAGGAATGATGATTTAATTCTGTTCGGATCCACTGACGAGGCTCACGCTGTAGTTGCCCTCATGCCGATCCTTCAGCTCGCCTTTCTTGGATTTGTTCCAATCATTGACCTGACTGAAGTATCCAACAATACGGGTCAATCCGTGAATATCCTCGCTACCACAGTGCCCACACTGATCTTTCAATCCCGGCGTATTCTGTCCACATTCGTGGCACACCGTGAACTCGGGACTTATGGTCAGCTGTGCGGCCTGGCTGTTATCAAAGGTTTTTTCCACCAGATTCTGGATGCTGGAAGCCGGAGGCCGTTCCTCACCAACGAACGCATGGATAATGGCCCCGCTCTCAATTGCCCGATGAAACTTGCTCTGTTTCTGAATACGGGTCAGAAGATCGACGGGGGCATCCGCCCGGAGGTGGATGCTGTTGGTGTAATACATTTCGTCGTCTTCTATACTCCCCTTCACCAGATCCTCAGACTGTTCCGGATACCGTCGCAGATCAACTTTAGCAAGGCGTCGAGATGCGCTTTCGGCGGGGGATTCTTCCATCGCCAGTTTCATTCCGTGTTCCTCCCCCAGTTCCTGGGCACGGAACTGCATCCAGCGAACCAGATGCAATCCTTTTCGCAGGGCTTCGTCCCCCTCGTGCAACTCTCTACCGCACATGTGTTGCATGCACTCATTGAGACCGAGGAGACCCATGATATACGTCGCCTTATCCAGATCGATGTAGGGGCGTCCATCCTTGGCTTCTTTCCCCACCTGCCAGAGCGGCATCTCCGGTGAGGACATGAGTTTGGAGATGAAGTTGCGTTTTTCCTCATGAGCCTGAACGACCAGCTCCATCATCTCATTGACCTCATCGTAGAGCGCATCCCAGTTGCCCTCACCCGCCCGGTACGCAGCCTGGGGCAGATTGATGGTCACGTTCTGGAAACCGCAGAAGCGCATGCTCTCCGGATTATCGATCATATAATGGTCACGAATCACCGTCCGGAGACGACAGCAGGCACTCAGAGTAACCTCATCGCGATCAAACACGAAATACGGAACGCCATTTTCGCTGGCGATGTCACAGGCATATTCCAGTATTTCCCGCTGAGCCGGATCCTCAAGGGTTTCCTGGTTGACGTGGAAGTCACATTTGGGGAATGCAAAAATATTCCCCTGCCCATCGCCCTCACGCCATACGTCCAGCATAGCTTTACAGAACCGCTGAGCGGTCTTCTCGTAACTGCCATAGTTCCGTCCCGTATATTCGCCTCCGGGACCAATGGCGGGGACATCTTTCAGATAAGAGGGAACGCCCGTATGGATATTGAAATCAAGGAACAGAGTCTGTCCCCCCCGACTGAACGCATTCTGTGAGGAGCTGAAGATCAGATGCTGCGCTTCCTGCTTCATTTCCTCGTAACTTTTACCCTCCAGGTACGGAGCATAGAAAATATTGATGTACCCGACCCCCAGCGCTCCGGCATAATACGCCTGCATGGATGCCAGGAACGTGTTTAGATGCCCCGTAAGCGTTCGGGCGTGTTTGGCTGGAGCGCTGGTTGAATCCAGGTTTTCAAGGTCAAGGCCGTATTTCTTGATATATTCCAGTGAATGGCTGGAACAATAGACCCTGGTGGGATACCCAAGATCATGCAGATGGACCTTTCCCAGCATGTGGGCTTCCGCCACATTCGAACTGAATACTTCTTTCAGAGCGTATTGTTTCAGCGTCTTCTCCGCGACGGCCAGATTGATGGCCTCGGGATTGTTCTGAGAGATGTTGGCATTTTCGTTGCTCTTCGCCTGAATAATGGTGTCCAGATCATATTTCGGCATTCCCAGAACCGTCTGACGTTCCAATCGGGCCGTCAGACCCCGCTCAAACAGCTCATTATCAACCAGCTCGCGGATCAGCGAAGTCGATATCCGCTTCATGCCACTGTCGAGCACGCGTTTCTCCACATCACTGGCGATATCCGCCGCCACTTCCGGAGCCAGATCCGCTTCCACCTGGAGGGCTTTGGTGATTCGTTCTTTGTCCCACGGCACCAGTTCATCCTCACTCTCGGTGCCCACCTGCAGGAGGATATCCGTCGCGTTATTCTCCTCCTGAACGGGGCGCCGCACCTGAAGAGACTCCCGTATGCGAGCGCGTCGATCCCGGTACAGGATGTAAGCCTTGGCCGTCTGGGCATGTCCCATCTCGATCAGCACTTTTTCAACGGTATCCTGGATATCCTCAATATGCGGCGGCGCATCCGAGTAATTCTTCTCCAGGAACATCGCCACCACGTCGGCCAGTTCCTCCGCAAGTACTTTATCCTCACCCCCAACCGACTGTGCGGCCTTGAAAATAGCATCCGCTATTTTCTGTTTATCAAAGGCCACCAAACGTCCATCTCTTTTGCGAACCCTGTCGATTGAAACTTCAGTGTCTTGCGGAACCATCTCGGGAGATTCAACGGACATCGTTATGACCTCCAGTAACAAACGAAAAGAAATAATAACTCACTCTTGTTCTTCTTCTTTTTCTTCCTGCTTCTCCTTCTCCAGCATGTGATCGGCTTCCTCCACGAAGTCACTCACGTCTTTGAACTCACGGTACACGGAGGCAAACCGGATGAAGGCGACCTGATCGAGTTCGCGAAGCTTGTCCATGACCAATTCGCCAATTTTTTTCGCGGGCACTTCATTTTCATACGTCCGATGCAGCTCCGACTCGATCGCATCGGCGGTCTGTTCCAACCGATCGGTGGAAATTGGACGTTTATGGCAGGCACGCCGAAGACCGTCCAGCAACTTCTTCCGGGAAAAATTCTCCCGATTCCCGTCCTTCTTGACGACACGCAGCGGCGTTTGTTCGATTCGTTCATATGTTGTGTAGCGCCGGGTGCATTGATTGCACTCACGTCGACGCTTCACTGCCGCCCCGTTGCTGGTGGTACGGGAATTGACAACCCTGTCGTCGTCTTCTCTGCAAAAAGGACACCGCATGGAACAAATCCCTCGGTCATGAACTGAAATTGGCTACAACGCGCTCTGAGCGGTTTGCTCGGACCAGCAACTACAATGCCCGCTCACGAACTCCGTCAAACGGGTTGGACAATATCGGCTACTGCTGCCCTCCAGACACCACCAACCGGTTCGCCCTACCACATATGACACGCACACAATGTTACACTCCCAGATATGCAACGTCAAGGGTTTTCTCTTTTTTCTCCAGAATTCAGTACCAAACCCTTCAAAAGGGGTTCTACAGCCTCATTCAGTGGCCATTAAAAATACGATTGGGGCCGATTTTTCAGCGCTCCTCCGCCCCGTCTCGTTGCATCGACCCACCCGGTGCGAAATAATACAGGTGCAACTGGCTCCACCCGGTTGCCTTTTTTGATCTTCATCCCAAAAGAACGCGGGAGCAATCAGACATTATGAACACATCCCAACGCGAACAGATACCCGAGGTCGTCAGCAGCATAGTTAACACACTGGAAGATCGGGGAACGGTCGAGCACGTGTGCACCTATGAGTTGCCCCATCGCGACACCGCCGTGGAGATTATTGATCTGCTCCGTCGGCTTATTTTTCCCGGTTATTTCAGTTCACGCACTGTAGATCGGTCGAATCTGTCCTTCCACCTGGGGCAGACCACGACCAGAGTATTCGACCTGCTCAGCGAACAGATAGCCATCTGCCGTATGCACGACCGGGGGCTGACCGATCAGGAGGACCGCCAGAAAGCTATGAAACAGGGTAACAACGATGCTCTGGAACTTTTGAATGCTCTTCCCAAGCTGATCAACCTGCTCGACGGCGATGTGGAGGCGGCCTATATGGGCGATCCGGCAGCAACCGGCAACGATGAAATAATCATCTCCTATCCGGGGTTTCAGGCCGTGATGATTCATCGCATTGCGCACAAACTCCATCGCATGGACGTTCCCCTGCTCCCCCGCATCATGTCGGAGTACGCTCATAGCATGACCGGCATCGACATTCACCCGGGAGCCACAATCGGACGCAACTTTTTCATTGATCACGGAACGGGAGTTGTCATCGGTGAAACGACCGACATTGGGGACAACGTAAAGGTTTACCAGGGGGTAACGCTGGGGGCTCTCAGCTTCCCCACGGACGAAAACGGAAAACTCAAACGCGGTTTCAAGCGTCACCCCACCATCGGAGATGAAGCTATTCTGTATGCAAACGCGACGGTGCTGGGCGACATCACCATCGGCGCACGCTCGGTCGTGGGGGGCAATGTCTTTCTCACCCATTCAGTCGACCCGGACAGCAAAGTCACCCTGGAAGGTCCCGGACATAAGGTGCGTCGGATGGAGGGGGAGAACACATGAGGGGATATCGAACTGGACTCACCCGCCGTCCGTTCCCTCATTCCAGAGGGAGACTCCCCTGGCCCCTTCAACGGCCCCACCGCTCCCCCTGATTTCGTCCATCTTTTCCCATGATGACGCGATCTGTTCTGCTCTTCCATCCCCCTATCAGAAACCCCGCCAACTGGCTCCAACCCAGCTGGCGGGGCTTATTATTGGGATGCGGATAACACTAACCAACAATTGAATCGTTGCATATTCTGGTTACGGGAAGATGCTCGGACCAAAGTTCTGAGCGATAAGACCGACCACGAGCCAGAGCCCTGCAGCGCCAAACTCTCCCAGAATCAGACCAAGGAAGAACGGTCGCAGGCGTTTGAACCAACGCCCACCGGCAAATCGCAGCACACCGGTTTTGATTAGCCATCCCAGGAAGAAACTGAACACGATCCGGGTGCTTTCGAAATAGCCCTGAGCCATGATATAGCCCAACGGGTGCAGCGGCCACCAGGCGAAGCTCCGTCGCATGAAGATCAGGAAACCGCTAAACACACCCCCACCGATCATATAAGCAATCCCGGTCCAATCCGGGCCCTGCGGACGCGTGATCCAGTTCTTCAATGGATCAAATGCAACCATCTGTGGGCCCTTGATGTAATACCACGTGTGCACGTTGTTGGCTCCCATACTGTAACATCCCCAGAGGGTCGCAACGCCACTAACAAGCACCACGACCACAACCGCCCCGATGAAGGCCCATAACGTCTTCTTCGATCGGTCATTGGCCGTATCCCGCGCCTTACATCCCTGCATCAAAGCAGGCATCAGCAGCGTTTTCAGATCGAACATCGAGACGTACTGGATAAAGCTCAGCACGGTCAGACTCGGTGCCGTAATGGGGCTGGTGCCCGTCAGATTGCGCATGAAGTCCACGGGTTTAGCGCTCTCAAGTTTCACAAAGAGTAATCCGCCCTCGGCCACGGCCCGCGTGATTCCAATAATGACCATCGTGAAACCGAAGAAAACCATCACGGCCACCCACCATTGCATTCCCATAAACATGCACCACCCGATTAAACCGGCCAGTGCCAGGATAAGGCCAAACAATGAGGCTCTGTAACCGATCAGTTCACCGCTATCATCGACATCCTCTGCCCCCCACAGCCCCTTCCGCACAACATCCCACAGGTGGCTGCGCGCCGCATAGAGTCCAAATAGAACAAAAACGACCAGCGCGCCGATGAACTGAGCTGCCCCGGATTGCGTTGGTCGCGTGACGACGCCGGGCACTCCTGCCCAATCGTGGACGACGCGTTGGAAGCGATTGAATATGAAGAAAAGCCATACAGAAAGGGTGATTTCGGTGCTGAGCAGATAACAGAAACCGATGACGGCAAAATAGATCGTCAGACTCACATGCCCGAACGCGCTGAAACTCGTGCCCTGGAAGAAACTGGTGGATGTCTTCAAAAATGACGTGCCCTGCCCGGACAACAGATAGTGTTGAAGCTGAATAATACTGTGGATCAACAACGGAATTCCGATTCCCACCAGCATATACCAATTTTTGAAAAGAGGACTCAGCAACCCCGGTTTCTCTTCGTTTTCCGCCATCTCAATCGGCAGCTGCATCAGAGGGAAGAGGAGTTTCTCTTTTTCTATCCACTGTTTGCGCAGAATGGAAGTCAGTGAGAACATGTAGGTATACAGAAAGGTGATGAAGACACCCCATGCCGCCAGCGGTTTTACCCACTGGGTCCAGGGTACTTTAGTCATGCTATACCCTTCGGGAGTACCGCGATAAAACCACCTGATCGCCAGATAGTGTCCCTTGCTTATCTGGTCAACATTGTATCCCTGCTCCATTCCCCTGATCATATCCTGCGGATTCCCGACCACCATCCAGGTGGGGATGTAATTGAAAAATGAATCCACCCAACCGCGCCCCGGCGCAAGATGTTGCCAGGAGGTGAGCATCGGCAGCAGCTGGCTTACCAGCCCAAACGTAGGGATTCCGCTGCATATCAACATCATGCTGAACACAACTAACAACTCCTTGGCGCTCAGCCGCCCTCCCGTGCCCAACAGGGGGACCACCGACCCAAATATCACGATTGCCACGGCGCTAATCATCAGCGTGGTCGTCGGCTCGAGGGAACCAAGATGATACACGAGGAATGAGGCGAATGCTCCGATCAATACGCCACAAAGAGCCTGAATGCCCACGCTCCTTGTCTTCAGCGGCAAATTTATAAGAAATATGATTACCGTGAAACAGAAGATTGGACCAACCGGAAAATGGGAGCCACCAAGTTCGGTTGTCCGTTTCATAATGTCAAAATACGGGATGGCTATTCCCAGCAGGACGCAGAAAAATGTCCCCAGCAAGATGCTCCGGAAAGTAACTGCAGTTGTGCCCTGATTCTGGCTTTGTTCATCCAACGACTGATAAGACATGAGGCAACACCTGTTATCGAAAAAGTGAAAGCGCCGTCGACAAGGCCAAATTGTAATCGGCGCCGCCAAGCGATTCAACTTACCGCCGTCTCTTCCCGCTCCGTTTCAGATACACCCCACCGCCCTTCCCGCACAATTTAACGCGTGTAACGATGGCAGGACACATGCTGTGCGCGGTGTATTTTGCTGCAATACCGGGGTCGAATATTCGACTGTCCCCCGGGGCGCCCCATACCGCTCTCCTCACTGAATGTATTACAACACTCTGGAACATCTCCCTCCGTTCTGCTGTTTGTTGAGCCTCCCCATCCCGCACTCACCGTAAGGTTTCGGTGAACCACGTGCGTTTTGTGATGCCCTACTTGACGGGCTTGTCCCGGTAGGGGCGTACCTGTGCACTACAGCAGGCGTACCACGCCAAACGATAGGGCCTTCCGGCAGGGCGCTGGAGCCATCGTCGAGCTTCTTCGTCCACCGCCTTTGTCGGTCGTTTCCCGGGGCTACGCTCTGACAGCCGACGAAGGCGAACGATTAGGTTCTAAGGCCCTATCGCGTTGTTTGCGCATCTTCGGGTAGTGCAGAAGTATGCCTCAACCGGGACAGGCCCGGCAGCAGGCCCATCTGGAATAACGTGGTTCACTAAATACTTATCACTCACCCGCGCCCTGTGTTACGTTGCACGGTCCGATGGGTTTCTGATATATTTCTGTTTGTCAATAACATTCCCTAACTTTTGTTCCAGACACAGCCCATGAGCGGAATATTCGGCGTCGTATCCCGCACGGATTGCATCGACACACTGTATTATGGCACTGACTATCAGTCCCACCTGGGAACTGAGTTCGGTGGCCTGGCCGTCCAAGGAGATCGTCTGCATCGGGCCATTCACCGAATAGCCCGCGGTCAGTTCAAGAACCTCTTTGACGACTTCCATCACCAGTACTCCGGCAATCTGGGGGTGGGAGTGATCAGTGACTCGGATCCTCAACCGATTGTCCTGGGGGGACGTCACGGAACATCCACCCTGGTGACATCTGGCCTTATAACCAATGCCCAGCAGCTTGCTGATGAATTGATTGCCGACGGCATAACATTCAGCGAGATTGAGGACGGAGAGCTTAACCATACGGAAGTGGTCGCAAAGATTATTGCCCAGGGGAACAGTATCACCGAAGGTATCCGCTTTGTCTTCGATCGGATTGAAGGTTCATTGAGTCTCATCGTTATGAATGACACGGGCATGTATGCCGCCTGCGACCCGGCTGGCCGCGTCCCTCTGAACATTGCGGAGGGGAAAGGCATGATTGCAGCAGCCAGTGAGACCTGTTCTTTTCCGAACCTCGATTTGAAACTCCGGAAACATCTCAAACCCGGCGAGGTCGTCTATTTTGACGCCACGGGAGTAGAGCAGCAGATGAAACCGGTTGAGGAAGGACGCATCTGCTCATTCATGTGGATCTACACCGGTTACCCGGCATCCGCCTACGAGGGGATTTCCGCCGAAGCCGTGCGGGAACAGTGCGGTCGGGCACTGGCCAAACGGGACGAAGGTATGGAATTTGACCTTGCCAGTGGGGTCCCGGACAGCGGCACGGGCCATGCCGTTGGTTATGCCATTGAAAGCGGTAAACCATTCCGGCGGCCGCTGGTAAAATATACTGCGGGATATGGGCGGAGCTATATCCCGCCCAGCCAGGACGTGAGGGATCGGATCGCCCGCATGAAACTCATCCCCATCGAGGACATCATCGACGGAAATCGTCTGGTGGTATGCGAGGACTCCATCGTGCGGGGCACGCAGTTGAAAAATCTGACCGTTCGAAAATTGTGGGATGCAGGCGCCGACGAAATCCACGTCCGGGCCGCTTGCCCTCCCCTCATGTTCCCGTGTCCCTACATGCTTTCCACCCGTTCCGTGGAGGAGCTGGCGGCGCGACGGGCCATCCGCGACCTGGAGGGGGGGAAGGTCGATGATGTTTCGGCATACCTCGATGAGGACAGCGAAGAGTATGCAAACATGATCGAATGGATCCGGCGAGATATCAATTGCACCAGCCTGAAATATCTCCACCTCGACGAGATGATGGATGCCATCGACATCCCACGCTGCAACTTGTGCACCCACTGCTGGAGTGGGGGACTTGACAGTAACGATTCCAAATGAGTAAACAAACGGACAACCCGCTGGACGAGGAAGTTCGGTATGTCAAGGGCATCGGTCCCAAACGCGCAGCGATGCTGAGCAACCTTGATATCTACACCGTCCAGGACATGCTGTTCCACATTCCCCGGGATTACCAGGACCGCCGCCACCCCACCCCTATCCGTGATCTGGAAGTCGATGAAAAAGCACTGATTCAGGGGGAGATAATCGACACCAACCTGCGGCGTTCCAAAAGGGGACGCAAAACCCTCCTTGAGGTTTTGGTCCGGGACGACACGGGATCGATATCTCTCACCTGGTTCCACGCCAACAAACATTGGCTCAAGTCCTTTCCCGAAGGGGAAACCATCCTCGCTTATGGCAAAATAGGCCATTATCGGGGACCGCAGATAATCGCACCGGACTATGAAGTGGGGACCGAACCCCAGGTGTCTGACAAATTTGGCCGCATACTTCCGGTGTATTCGTTGACCGAAGGGATTTCCCAGCACATAATGCGGAAGATCATGCGGTCGGCACTCGAAAAAGGTCTGGCCCACATCCCGGATGTTATCCCCCCGCAATTGCAGTCGAACACGACCTTTGAGTCAACCTCCGATGCGCTCGAGAAAGTGCATTATCCGGAGAATTTAGAACAGGCTGAAAACGCCAGAAACCACCTGGCGTACGAGGAACTCCTTGTTTTTCAGTGCGCCCTGGCCATCCAGCGTAAACGGGTGAAGAAGCAGAAAGGGGTGGCGTTTCGAGTTGGCCCGAATGTGGACCGGCGAATCCGGCGGCTCTTCCCCTTCGATTTCACAGAAGCCCAGAATCGCGTTATCAAAGATATACAATCCGATATGCGCTCCGATCTTCCGATGAATCGGCTTTTACAGGGGGACGTTGGATGTGGGAAGACGGCCGTGGCGGTTTATGCCATGCTGGCCGCTCTGGCAGATAGTAGCAAACGCCATCAGGTGGCGCTTATGGCTCCAACTTCTATCCTCGCCGAACAACATTATCTCACCCTCCAGAGGCTCCTGCGAGAAGCAGACCTGCGGATGTTACTACTCCGTGGCTCTGCCTCGTCCACGAAACGGGAGGAACAGCTTGGCCGGATTGCGCGGGGAAAGGTGGACCTGGTGGTGGGCACTCACGCACTGATTCAGGACGAGGTGGAATTCCACAAACTTTCCCTTCTCATCATTGATGAACAGCATCGGTTCGGCGTGGAACAGAGGCAGGAACTGCAAAGTAAGGGCTCGCGGCCCGACGTCATGATTATGACCGCAACACCAATTCCGCGTACTCTTGCACTGGCATGTTTCGGAGACATGGATGTTAGCGTTATCAATGAGTTCCCCCCTGGCCACAGCGACGTCGAAACAGAGCTTTTTCCCCCCTATAGCTGGCGGCAGGCCTATAAAAATACGTTGACAGAACTGGCGCAGAATCACCGTGCCTTTGTTGTCTTCCCACTGGTGGAAGAGAATGAGGATCTGGATTTGACCAGTGCAAAAGAAGGCTACGAAAAGCTTGTTTCCGGAGTCTTCAAAGATTATAACTGCGCCCTGCTGCACGGACAGATGGGCAGGGAGAAAAAGCAACGCGTTATGGAAGGCTTCCGCACCGGCGAGCACCAGGTCCTGGTGACAACCACCGTTGTCGAAGTGGGCGTGGATGTTCCCGAAGCGACCGTAATGATCATTCAGCACGCGGAACGGCTTGGATTATCACAGTTGCATCAGCTACGGGGACGTGTGGGGCGGGGAGAGTATCCGGGCCAGTGCTACCTCCTCGCCGAGCCCTCCACCGAGGAAGCTGAAGAAAGACTCCAGGTTCTAACTCGCACCAACGATGGGTTTGAAATCGCTGAAACCGATTTGCGAATACGCGGCCCTGGAAAGCTTTTTGGCACGGAACAGAGCGGCATGCCGGATTTCCAATTCTATGATTTTTCCGACACCAAACTACTGGAGCGTGCGCGTCGGGATGCTTTCGCTCTTGTCAACGAGGATCCCCAAATGTGTGAACCGGAACACCAAAAACTTAAAGAGCAACTTACTGAGCGCTACTCCGGCCGTCTGAGTCTGGGACGCATAGGATAGACCTACCGTAAGACGCATTGCTCAAGCGTTCACAAACAGAAGCGTGGAACAAACACGACAGGCTACGTTCAAATGCCCCCTATCCCCCGCCACGTGTCGGGGCGCTCTCCGTCACCGTTTCATCGATCACCAAGACTTCGTGCGATCTTCCATAATCCCTGCACTGCGGCGCGGCCAATCCACAAACTGGCGCCGGCAAATAGAGCGGCAAGCCCGGCCAGCATCAGATCAGCTACAGGAACCGATGGAACGGCGAGTCCGTGCTGGATCAGCATCATTATTGACACAACCAGGCCGGCCAGCAGACAGACTCCTCCCGTGCCGATCAATCCCCATGACACGACCCGCGCGATGAGCAATTGAGGTACTTCAGAGTCGGCCTGCCTCACTGATCGGGTGTGCCGTTTCCCCTTTTTTGATCTGCTCTTTGCGGGTGATCTGGAAGGTTTTCCGGCAGCTTCACCCGATTCTTTCGCTTCCGTCTTTTTCTCACTGGACTCGCCGCCTTCTTCCTCCTCTTCCACTTCTTTCTCAACCTTCTTTTCAGCCTCCCTTTCCACACCCATCTCCACCTTTTCTTCCGCCTCTCCGGTCACTTCTTCGGAGACTTCCGCTTCTTCCTCAGGCTTTTCTTCCCCCATTGCCGCCCCCGGCTTTTCTCCCCCCTCTTCTTTTTCTACTTCTTCGTCTGCAGCAGACGCTTCAAAACTCAGCTCATCAACCTCGCGCGCGGGCTTCCAGGATTCCATACCCTGTTTCCACACACGATCGGTAACCTCAATAACACCGTTCTCAATTTTTTCCTCCAGATCTTCCTTCGTGACCGGGCCCTCACGGTCCCCCTTCTTCAGGTAATACCAGACCCCCTTGGGAGGGTTTTCCTCTCCCCTTTCCATCTGTGGAGGAACATCGAGAACCTGCCCGCAGGGACACCGCGCTTTCTGGCCGGCCAGTTTGGCGGGAGCCTTAAACTGTTTCCCACACGAATTGCACTTAATTGTGATTTTACCCTCATCAGGCATCTTGTTTCCCCTTCCTGCTTTATTGAGACGGGATGGCTGACAGTGATTCTTTTCGGTATTCTTCTGCTCCTTCCAGCACTTTCTCCGCAGCGGTGATTCCACGCTTCTCAGGATGTTTTCCGGCTGGTGCGAGATGGACGGTAAACTTATGGGTGTCCACAAGCGTGCCCGGCCAGATCACCTCAAAGAAGAAATCAATCGGGAAAAACTCATACCAAGGAGGAACTGTTTCGACAATCCGTTCGGTTTCATCATAGAGCACCTTCCCCGATTCGTTTTTTACCGGCCCAACGCGGATCAATCTTCGGCCATAAAACTTGAATTTCTGTTCAACCGGGCTCCTGCCCACGTGCTCGTCATCAATGTGGACGGGCACGTCCTCGGGCTCAGTCCGAACGAGTATTTTTTTCTCGACGCATCCAAACGTAAATGCCATGCATATTAGAATTGCTATTATCCCGACTATATTTTTCACAGCGGTGTCTCCTGCTCGCCAAATTCAATCAATTCTGCTGTCATCTCCCTCAGATTCACGATAGCACCAGTGCTGCGGCCCGTCAACCATCCACCCATTTCGCCGGGATTGACCCAGAGACTTGAGTCAACAACGATGTCCGGGGCGTGATTATGCCCGAATATGATCAGATCTTCATCTCCCTGACGTGCCTGCTCAATCGATTCTTTTTCATGGGCCATCAGGACCGTGCGGTCAGCCAGGCTGAAGCGATGAGGGCCTTCAAAGAGTTTATTGTGCATTTTGCCCAGCCCCTCTCGTTCCCCATCGTTATTGCCATAAACACCGATGAAAGGGAGTCCAGCACGCAAAAAGGCCTTCAGCGCAAAAGGAGCGACAAAATCACCGGCGTGCAGAATGGTCTCCACTCCGCGGTTTTCAAAATCGGCAAGGCCTCGTTCAATTTTACACATATTGTCATGGCTATCCGACACGATTCCAACAATCATTCTAAATCACTCTCCCGTTGAGTCGGTCAGCTGAATTCGTTTGCCGAAACTTCTCCTATCCCGGTCGCTCCACCCTATACAATGTGTCTCCCGCCGCAATCAGAGCATGGCGGGCGTTGCGATCCACATCAAAAACACGGATGGGCGCATCACACCGGAAGGTCCATTGAGCATTGAGCTTCCGTGAATATCCACCATAGAGGGTCAGAACATCGCGTCTGGCATGCATCAAAAGCGGGTCCTCATTCTCCGGCCAGCGGAGCTTGGAGAGTCCCGGGGGAGGCTCGAATTCCATCTCCACCTCACCATAAGGGTTCAACACCATACAGATCCCGTCGTCCGAATACACGGCAATTGAATTCTCAAGGGATCCCATCCGATCCACGCTTTCGGTGACTCGTTTTGTCCACAAAACTTTCCCGCTCATCTCATGGACAATAACACGCCCTCCAGTGCTGCCCAATGCGCAAAAGCCTTCCTCCAGAATAACCTGGTCATAGGTGCTGTCTCCGGAAATTCTTTGTTTCCGTTGCTGCTCACCTTCCTTGTTGAAAAACCGGAACCGACCTTCCTCATCCCGTGTCAGAATCGTACTTCCTCCCGGAGAAATATATATCTGCGTGGGAACAGGTTGAACACGACGGCGGCAGGTCTCCTCCCCATCGGGTCGGAATACACGGAGTTCATTATCCACAGTAACGAGGGCCACCATTTTCCCATCAGCCGTGCAATCAACCAATCGGGCCCTCTGTTGAAACTCAAATTGCTTGCTCGTCCCCTCCGATAAATCAATTACACCGAATTTGTCTTCATTCCAGAAAAATGCTTTTTTATTGTTGCGTTTCTGTGCGATACGCGTCGATGGATCCACTTCCAGCTCCTGCGCCACCTTCCCCTCTTCATCGATCACCATGATCCCTTCTGGCACAACCGATGCGGCCCAGACCCCATCAGGACTCATCCAAATCTGTTCCAGTTTTTTCGGGGCCGTGTCATCATTGATCGATATTTCTCCCACCGCTTCCGCGCCTTTCGGGCGGGGCACCCCCTTTTCTTCCTGTATTCTGGAGCTTTCAGACGTTGAAGATTCTTTCTTCTCCCGTTGCTGGGGTTCTTCTTCAGATGCCTGTTCCGACGTCCGGGCTTCCAGCATCCAGGTCACATTCCCCGCTGGCATTCGAAAACCATATAACTTTTGATCATCCCCCCCCGCAGCCAGAATTGACGCATCGTCGGAAAAATCGTAATCAATAATGAGCGTTGTAAATTCGCATTCACACAGCTGCTGTCCACCTTCCTCCAGCACCAATAAACTGTTCTCGTCCGTGAGCACAGCATACAGGGGACCGGAAGGCCCCAGAGCGGGAACGACAACGGTGGCGTCACTTCCAACCCGGAATTTGCCCGTATCCTCTCCATCGTAAGAATACGTTTGCACCCCTTCATCCTGAACAGCCACAGCCACACGTTCGGCAGCGTGGCTCAAACGCATGGGGCCATTCTCAAACCCCGACGTATCCTCCCAGGCCAATTCACCGTCCAGGTCAACTTTACTCACTTCTCCCAGCTCCCCCGCTGCGACCACGCCCGGCAATTCCCCCTCCAGCAACGCAAGGGTAGCCACTTTATGCTGGAAGGTGAGATCAATACAGGAGTCCGGATCGTTCGTTTCCGCAACGAGAACGGAATACGGTGGAACCGCCAGTGCAACTTCTTCGGCCGTACAGCCGAGATCAAAATCCGAAGCCCCCTCAACATCTACCTGCCAGAGGCTCCTTCCTTTCGGGGAGAAACCATGCAGTTTCCCTTCTTTCGTAAGAATTCCGAAACACCGACCGTCGTCGCTGGCCCGAACCACATCCACCTGACCATCGATCGCCACCTCTCCGACAATGCTGCCGCCCCCATCGATCAATACCGCCCCCTGCAGCGTACCCACCATGGTACGGTGCGATCCCATCGACGTAGCGACGCTCACAACATCGGCTGGGACCTCACACGTCCATTCGCATTCAATACCTTTATCCGCTGATGTACTCACAATCGGGTTATAAGCCTGCCAAAAAATGCGAAAACTCTTGTCAACAGAAAGCTGACCACGCCGACGGGCGAATGGTCAACAAACTCCCATTCCCGAACATCAGGCTCGGATCAGGCGCTGGATGATCTCAACAACTGAAGAGCCGTATCGCCCATGATAGCGGATACAAGCTGATCAGACAAAGCCAGCGAATGCAGAAGACGTTGATAGCCACTTTCCACAGGAGCCAGGCGATTATAGTGCGCTCCGCTCCCGAACAGTATCCGATTCCACAATCCATTCCCGTCGCTATTTCCTGAAAACGGGCCGGAAAAAGGGCCGAGAACGGACCGAAAAAACGACACCCCCCTGTTACGTACCGAACAGGAGGAGAGATCAAAATACACATTTTCATTCCACCGGATCGTTTCTGCCGCCTCTTCATACCAGGGCCCCCCAAGACCACAACCAATTAGCTGAAGGGACGGAAAACGGCGCGCGATGGTGTCCAGACAACTCGGACGCATATAGGACATTTTGGGATTCAGAGCGGTATCCAGATTGGAGCGTGGCACGAACCCCGTGTGGAAAAATATTGGTATTTCCAGCGTTGCGGCGGCTTCATACACCCCGTAAAATCTCGTGTCATCGTAAGGCGCGGGGGGAACCTCCACGCGCACTCCCCGAAATCCCTTCAGAACCAGCTGTTCCAGATCCTCTGCACCCGCGGAGGACAAATCGAGGTGGCCAACAGGAATGAACAAATCGGGATATTTGCCGGTGAATTTAAGCACTTCTTCGTTCCCAACTCGCCCGTACCGCTGGCGTCCCGCCATCAAACACAATTTATCCAATCCCAGGTTCTGCGCCGTTTCGGCCAGCATTGGGGCATAATCCGTCTCATCATAAACCGGCACATGACAATCAACAATCAATGTTCTGCCTCCGTATGTATTTGGTACGTGTTCTCGTAAAATTAAACATCGCTCAGCTGTCTGGTAGCCTGTCCGATGTCATCGGACCGCATTAAACTCTCCCCCACCAGTATTGCATCGACCCCATGATCTTTCATCCGCACGACATCAGACCTGGATTGTATCCCGCTCTCCGCAACGCACACAACACCGGCGGGCAGCTGAGGTGCCAGATCAAGAGTCGTGCGCAGATCAACTTCAAAGGTCCGAAGGTTACGATTATTGATTCCCACCAAACTCGCCCCGGACGACACGGCGATCTCCAGCTCGCGTTCATCGTGAACCTCAACCAAACAGTCCATCCCCAGCCCTTTCGCCTCGGTCTGCAAATCACCGAGCTGTTTTTTGTCCAGTGCCGCGACGATCAATAATATACAATCCGCTCCCGCCGCACGGGCTTCCAGGATCTGATATTTATCGAGAATGAAATCTTTTCGCAGCACGGGAATCTGTACTGCCTGCCGCACTTTTTTCAAATAATCCACGCTGCCTTTGAAATAGGTTTCGTCTGTAAGAACGCTCAGACAACGCGCCCCCCCGGTCTCGTAGCCGCGGGCGATCTCAACGGGCTCAAAATCCTCCCGGATCACACCGGCGGAGGGGGACGCCTTTTTCACCTCCGCGATAAGGGCCACTTCCGGACGTGTCTGCAGGGCCTCCCGGAATCCACGTGCCGACGATTGTCGCTCAATCTGCTCATACCACTCGTTTTCCTGCCGTTTCCGCAGCGACTGTATCTCCCCCTGCTTTGTCTTGCATATTTTCTTCAGCACATCTGGCATGTTATCAGTCACAGATTTTCTCCCCTCCTGCGTCTCTCATATTCTCCGCAGCACGTCGCGGTTTATCCGCGTGACACAACGCAGAACATGCGGCTATCGCCGTGGCTCCGGTTTCCCTCACATCTGAAACATTATCCAGACCGATACCACCAATTGCGACGACGGGGAGTGAAGTTGACGCAACGATATCAGCAATCAATCTCAACCCCACCCCCTGCTCATATCCCTTCGTTTCGGTGGCAAAAGCCGGACCCGCCCCGATATAGTCGGCGCCGTTGGCCTCCGCCTTTCGCGCTTGCTCCGGTGAATGGGTCGACCGCCCGATGATCAAATCTCTGCCGATCAGTTCCCGCACATCGGCCGTCGGAAGATCCTCCTGACCCAAATGCACGCCATCGGCCTCCGCCAATATGGCGACATCCGGACGGTCATTAATAATGCACAACATGCCGTATTCCCGAGCTGTTCGCCGCAACCAGCGGGCACGCGACAACAGCTCTTCATCCGCCAGGCTCTTTTCCCGTAACTGCACAACGTCCACTCCACCCAGAGCCAGCTCCCGAACCGTATCTTGCCAATCATGCTGGCACTGTGCCTCACAGAGCAATGCGTAGAGCCGCATCGAACGCAGTGCACTTTTGTCAACATTTCTTTCTCTCATTTGCCCAGCGCCCGCGGTGGATTGAACAAAGCTTCAACATCATCGGATTCGGCTCCCCGTTCAACCAAATACTGCTGCAGCGTTGATATTTCAGGAACACAATCATCAAACATCTCACATCCATCTCCTGTGGTAACCGTTACCTCATTTTCCAGCTTCGCGGGGACAAAAACGGTCTCACCCCGTTCACATCTCATTCTTCCATTCCGTGTTTTCAACACCGCTTCGCCCGATATGCAATGGAGAACATGATAACTTCTCATACGGGGACCAAGATCGGTGCTTCCCCCTGCTTCAATCAACAACTGTTTTTTCGCAAAATATTCATGTGCCACCATAACGCGCACGGTAACCCGATCGTTTTCCCGGACGCTCACCGGTTCCACCGTCCGCAACCCGGCTTCAACATCGGTCAGCTCAAATCCCAGTTCCGGGTATTCTCCCGGTCGACGACCAAAATCATAAACCCGAACTGTGGGATTTTCCTCAAGATTCTGGTCAATATCTTTTTCTCCCTCGGCCACCTTTTTGACGGTCTCATCGGACGGATGGACCTGCACACTGAGCAAACTGTTCTGCACCATCAGGATCTTTGACAGTGTGGGCAGCCAGCTTGTTCCATAGCCCTGTTGGATTTCATCCACGATCAGGTGGCTATCTTCTCCAATGGCAAACATGGTATGTAATGTTCCGGCGGGCACCATGTAAACTTCGCCAGCTTGCACAGGCTCGATGATTCCAAATAAATCGCACACTTCGGGCGGCCAGTCCTCGATATGAGGGGTTAATCCCGGTCCCGTCACCAGCTCTTCCAGTTCCCGGCACTGTTCAGACGTTCGTGGCCCGGCAGCAAAACCCGCGCGCCCACTTGCCTCCCGAACCAGCCATGCCTCCGTCTTACCCCGATGGGGATTTTCCCGGAAAACCTGAAGTGACTTTTGACCGAGAAGGGGTTCCAGCTCGCCCTCCCCCGTCCCGGCAGCCTCTGTCAACAGTTCGTTTAAATCACAGCTCAGAGCTGGTTCATCAATATCGCTTGCATAGTTTCCCTCTCCCGTCTGTGCCGATGCGAGCCACAATTCACCAAGCCCCACGCTCACACCGGTTGCCGAAAGCGCTTCGCCATGTTTCAGTCCCCAGGGTTTGATGACGGGGGCTGTATCCAGTTTATAGAGACCAACTGTTCCGTTCATACGAGTCACCTCATGCCATATTCAGGTTCTCATTCAAGTCTCAGCCGTCATCAGATACGAACTGAGATCCTACTCCACCACGATACCTGGACCTTCGTTTCCGGAGGATGCACCCAATTGAGATAACGTTTGTCCACTTTTCCGTATTCTGCATCTCCCGCGTGCACACAAACAGCATACGGAAGCTCAAACTTCCTCCTGCCGGTATCGTGTGCCCCCCGTTCACATTCCTGTACTCATGAAAGCTAAGGTTTCGGTGAACCACGTGCATTTTATGATGCCCTACTTGCCGGGCTTGTCCCGGTAGGGGCGTACCTGTGCACTACAGCAGGCGTACCACGCCACGCGATAGGGCCTTCTGGCAGGGCGCTGGAGCCATCAACACAATCCTGTGGTTCTC
>CAZXYF010000015.1:0-30771 GCA_964644705.1 uncultured candidatus Brocadiaceae bacterium
AATTACAGTGTGTTGTCAACAACTCAAACGACACCGGTTTGGTCTATGGACCGAGTCTCGTGAAATGTCCGGACTAACCCGCATCTCTCACAGACCTAACGGGATGATGGTTGTAAGCGAAAAAGTTCTAAGGTTTCTGGGAGCCAGAAGAGCAAAAAAACCTAACAATTCCATAAACAGGTGAGCGCTGGAAAGCTTGACAGGCCAGCCATAATGCTGATAATGGAGTTTGAATAAGCCTATATCGAATTGCGTTTTCAAATTACTCTTTTCAAGTTTTGTGGGAGTTGGCTCCATGAATGCACCTTTTTTACTGGCTCAACAGGGAGGCTCGGCGGGCCCCATTTTCGTGCTCCTGACCATTGTCGGGATCATCCTTCTTCTGGCACTCATGATCTTCTTTTTCAGCTATGGGTTTCTCTACGTTCGCGCCCTGCTGGCCGGCGCGCACGTGGGAGTCTTTGAGATCATTTCCATGCGGCTGATGGGCGTCAGCCCCAGCACGATCGTGGATAGCCGCATCACCGCCATCAAAGCGGGATTGCCACTGGAGACCCGCCACATGGAGGCACACTACCTGGCCGGCGGTGACGTGCCCAATGTCACCCGGGCACTGGTGGCCGCGAACAAAGCGGGTATTCCGCTGACCTTTGATATGGCCTGTGCTATTGACCTGGCCGGACGTGACGTCCTGCAGGCCGTTGGAATGTATGTGAAACCCGCCGTCATCGACTGCCCCGACCCCAGCAAGGGACGGAACAGTGTGGCCGCCGTTGCCAAAGATGGAATTCAGGTGCAGGCCAAAGCGCGTGTGACGGTCCGAGCAAATGTGGAGAAACTTGTGGGTGGTGCCTGGATGGAAACCATCATCGCCCGAGTGGGTGAGGGAATTGTCACCACTATCGGTTCGTCGGAAACCTACAAAGCTGTTCTGGAGAACCCCGATCTGATATCCAAACGCGTGCTCGACAAGGCTCTTGACGCCGAAACGGCGTTTGAAATCGTTTCCATTGACATCGCCGATGTCGATGTTGGTGAGAACATCGGTGCCAAACTCCAGGCCGATCAGGCGGAGGCGGATAAACGCGTTGCTCAGGCGCTTGCCGAGCGCCGCCGCGCGATGGCTGTGGCACGGGAACAGGAGATGAACGCCCTGGTCTCCGAGAACCGCGCCAAGGTCGTACTGGCCGAGGCCGAAGTGCCCAAAGCAGTCGCTCAAGCCTTCCGCGAGGGCAACCTGGGGATCATGGACTATTACAAACTCAAAAACATTCAGGCCGACACCGACATGCGGGATTCTATCGGCGGACAGACCGCCGAATCCGGGCAGGAAGAAGAACAGTCCGGATAACTGAGGCCGTCACATAGTCCTGTTGTCGCCGCGTCGCATTCCTTCAACGGACACGGCGATCACGAAAACCATCATCCGGGATAAGGGGCTTTGTCCTCTTATCCCATCATCCTGGTGATATTTCATAACCGGAGGTTCCGGGCATATCGATGAGTAACGGATCCAGAACACGATCGGGACAGGATAAAGTACGAGCCTGGTGTCATCAGGCCATCGATAAGGTGGCCAACCTCGCCGACAACCGGCTGCAGGCTGCCGAAAGCGTCCTGGACAAGGCATCAAGCGATTCTGTCCGCCAGAAACTGGTCGAGCTGAGTGTATCGGAATCCGACGAGATCACGGCCGTTTTCGTCCGCGCAGCCATCCGCCAGGGAACCACCCAGCTGGCTCGCGCCGCCGCTGATCTGCTCATGGACATCAAGTCGGCCGACAGCGCCCTGACCGTGATCAAGGAATGCCTTGATGCCGATGACCTGTCAGTAAAACGCCGCGCAGTGGAAGCCATTGAAACTCTGGAGGACCCTTCAGCGCTCGATTTGCTGGCCGACGCCCTGGAATCGGAGGAAGATGGCGTCCGCCGGGCTGCCACCAACTCCTTTGGCCTTGTCATCGGCAGCAAATACCATGACCTCGCCCATCATATTCTGAACGAGATTGAAGATCCCGAGAGCCGATTGTTCCAGGTCATCGCGGGGAGCAAGGATATCAGTTTGCGCCGGGAAATCGCTCAATCTCTGGGGTTCGCTCGCAGCGATCGTGTTCTGCCCCTCCTCAAAAAAATGGCCCACGATCCCGATCGCCAGACCCGCCGAGAATCCGTACTCGCTCTGGCCGCAATCAAGACCGATCAGTCCACCGAGATTCTGCGGGACCTCCTGAAGGATCCGGACGGTCTGGTCGTGGCTTCCGTCCTTGATGCTCTTGCGGCGCGGTACGGTCGCGATTCCACAAGAATGCTGGGAGCTCTGAAGCAGGCGCTGGACCACCCCGACTCGAAGGTGCGAAGACATGCAGTTCTCATGCTCAATCAGTTTCCTCCCGCCGACGTTCGCGAACTGCTGGAACAGGCTGCTCACGATGATGCCTTCGAAGTCCAGCGGAGCGCCAATTCCCTGCTGCGGGTGATGCGCGCCGGATCGGGCCTCACGGGCATGGACAAAGATCGCAGTCAGCAAACCGACAACGAGCGGACTCTCAGTATCTGGGAAGCGGGCAACATCGGCATTGAATCCGATGCCGCCAAACAACACAGTATGCTCGAGAGTCACGGGCAAGCCACCGCCGAGGAAGTTGTACCCATCCTGGAAAAGACCGCGAAGGGGAATTTTCACTTCATCCGCCAGCATGCGCTCACGGAGCTGATTGATCTGTGCGATATCGCTGACTCCCCGGCTCTTCAGCAAGGGCTGTTCGACGACGACGAAAGCATCCGTAGCCGGGTTGCCCCAGCCCTGGAATCCACGCGTGACGCGGGACTTCTTATTGAGCTGCTTGAGACGCACAACGATGCCAACATCCGCCGCCGGGCCGTGGAGGCCCTCATGGATAATCCGTCGGGATACACCCAGGGCGGGATCGACCGAAAACGCCTTACTTTCAGCGCCGAGCGATCCGAAGGCATGATTTTCTTCAGCTATTTCCTGAACGCGCTGGGAGATGAGGACGAAGGTGTTCGGCAGCTTGCATGCCGGGCTATCGGTGAATTCGTTGAGTTTGACTGCCCCATCCCCGTTGCGGAAACCAGGAGAAGGTTGGAAGATCTGGATGATGATCCCTCGGTGTCGTCCCTCACGCACGAAATCGCCCAGAACTTGCTGGACGATCTGGAAGAGGCTTCACTCTCCGAACCGGTCGTGAATGCGATGGAAAGTGTTCCAGAGTGGACAAATAAACTTGTCACCCATCTCCAGTCGATGGAACCGACTGACAACGACCAGTATGTTTTGAATCGTGACTGCGGCATCGAATCCGATGATCTGCGCGAATTGTGGGAAGAAGGATTCGGTATGGCCCCCGATGTGGTGGATGAAGCTGTCGAAGCGTTCGAAGAAGGTAATCCGCTCCCCAATGATGCCGTACAAAATATCATACCCGGCCTCCGAAACACCATTGAGGACGCCCTCATCTCGTTCCATCATGCCAGCGGCGCACTCGTGCTGATCGGTGAAGCCGAGTGGAGCCAAAAAGCCGGAGAATGGGCCGAATCGCTACGAAATGGGCTTCAGATGAATTCCGTTGACGACTCGGAAGTCGGCCCTTCAAACAAACGCCTCCAACGACTTCGCGCCCGGGCGAGCCTTGCTGCCCAAACCGCCAGAGAGACCTTGAGCGATAACCCGGATTATACAGAGATCCATACCACCCTGAAGGAACTGGACGATGAATGGATTGAAATCGCTGGATTGACCATGCTTTCTGAATGGGCGGATGAAGACATCGATGTGGATGATCTGGCAGAACGCACCCGAAAACATTGCGACGATCCTGCTTTCGCCGTGACCACAGGCCGCGCCAGCCTCGTTTTGCTCCAGCATGATCATTACGAGGCACTCGACTGGCTTCAGAACGTCCTGCCGAACGTGGACACCGATGTGCGCTGCGAACTCACCCAGAACCTAATGGCCATCGCCCAATGGGAGGAGATCGGCAATCACCTCCAGGAGCACCTTACATCGGCATCAGGCTCCGGTTTGGGACAGTTGTGCATGGCCCTGGCATTACGGGGCGCCATGGGCGATGTAATTGACGCGGACGATATTGCAACTGACAACGAGGACGATGACTTTGAACTGCAATGCGCCGTCCATGCCCTGGGCGCGATGGACAATCAGGAAAAACACGCGGTGTGGCTGAAAGACAAACTGCGTAACGGTGATCAACACGAAAGATATGCGGCCGCGTCATACCTCGGCCTGGCCCGGGTGCATTCGGCCTTGCCGGTGTGGGCCAGTGTCAGCGATCAGGTCGATTCAGCCTGGGATTTACGTGTCCTCAACGCCGCCATGCTGGTTCGCCACGGACACCGTCTGGGAATTCGGTGGTTTGCGAAAAACGCCGAACAGCGTCCGTCACGGCAGAAGCCCCCCATGGCAACGCAGCTCGCGCGGGCGGTGGAGGAGATCATTCCACTGATGTATCAGTGTCGCACCATCAATCTCGGTAGATTCGTCTGACATTTTTAGAGGTATAGTGCGCAATCCATGGAAAATCTCATTTTCATCATAATCTTTGGGCTCTTCCTTCTGGTGAACGCCCTCATTAAAAAAGCCGCTTCTTCGGGGGAAAAGGACACAAAAAAGCAACCGAGCGGATCGCCCGGCAGCCAGAATGATGAGGAGTATAGGGCGTCACAGAGCGATCTGCAGGATTTTCTTCAGGAAGTCAAAAACGAAAAAAAGAAAAAGAGCCAGCAGAAGTCGCAACAGCGCCGTCGAACCACCGATAGCCGGTCAGGCCAAACCTCTGCTCACTGGGCGAGTGAAAAGGAAGCGGAGAAAAAATCGAGACGCGCCCGGAAAATACGACAGAAGCAGCAAGAACAGCAGGAAGAGGGCTCCAAAACGTCCTCCTCCAAACAGAAAACGCATCAGGCAACAGCAGCGCAATCAGCTCACCCCGCAGAATCCGGCACCAAGCCCCCCACTTTACCCGGTCGGGCAGAGAGTGGGCAAAGATCCTTTGAAATGGAGCCCGACAAACTTGCTGACGCCGTTATTTGGTCAGAGATACTCCGCCCTCCCATTGCTCTGCGGTCAGAAAACCCTGATGAGCAGAAGTATTCCAGATCTCAAAACGGTCCTTCCAAGCGGGCAGAATAAAGCCCGTTCTCAGTCACTGACCACAAGTTTGCCAAATGCAGAGGGATCTTGATCCGGCTTCTCCCGCCCTGTCCAGTTCATACGTAACGGCTCATCATCGCCCGGTTGCGTCGAAGTCACCCGAACATCAAACCCAATAACGCCGGGCATTTTGTCGGAACGGCAGAACTCCGGCCACGGCAAAGCGAGATCGGTGTGATATCCCGTGGGGGTGAGTTCACAGAGAGTCTCCACATCCACGTCGGTGGTGGACTCCACCTCGACTCCCCCATCCGAATCAACGGAAACCGTGACGTGATTCACGCCCTTCTCGTATCCGCCACTGCATATCTCGCCGGGATCGCGTCCATCGACGTAGATTCTCACCGCATGCTGGACCTCTCCATCCTCAGTTGCCCCCGTCACGTCGTCAACACAATCAACGTAAACGTACAGGTTGGCTGCGTCCGCACACACCGAGAAATCAAAATGTCGGCCACCGAGCTCGATATCTTCGGAGCGTACCGGGTGAAAGACATTCGGGACGTGAATCCCGCCGTCCTCATGGTTCGTCCCCAACAGTGTATAATCTTGCACCAGCGGAGCCTTTGCGATCACATCCGTCATCTCCTGATATACGCGCCCATTTTCCGAAGAGACAAGCACATCGAAATGATACGACTGTGCATATTCCGGAATCCATAACATCGTATCGATGGTTTCCTGGCCCGCGGCTGGCAGCGCTTCCACCTGAACCTGTTTGGGCTCTATCTGTTCCTCACCATGCGTGTGAAATTCGATATCTACTCCGCGCTGTTCCTCCGTAAAGTTTTTCAGGTGATAACGGAGATCCAAGCGCATCGTATTCTCTTCAGAACCACCCCCTCGAAGCTCAGTCCATCCCACCACCGTGCCAGCCCGGGAGTCAAACGTCTGCACCGCGTCGCTCAAATGTTGAGGAATATCTATATTCTGGGGGCACGGTTCCAGACATTTCCCGCACAATTTACAGAGCGCGGCCTTGCCGTCAAGCTGCTCGTATTGTTCCCGCGCATGATCGCTCAGGCCAAAAACGCGCTCCAGATTCAATATTTCAAAGTTTTTCGGGATATCCACGCCGGCCGGACAGGGCATGCAGTAGTTACATCCCGTACAGTACAGTCCACTGAGCTTTTTGCGCTCCTCAATTGCCTCATTGATCTGCCGGAAATCATCCGCGGAAAGTTCCCCGGCCCGGGAGACCGTAGCTGCATTTTCTTCAACCATTTCGACAGTGGACATACCGCTCAGGGCAACCGACACGTTCGAATTTGACAGCACAAAACGCAGTGCCAGTTCCGGCGTGCTTTTCACATCTCCCACAAGACTCGCGGCTTTGTCACTGGGATAGCCCAACCGACCACCCCCGACCGGCCCCATTACCATCACCCCCATACCATTTTCTGCCGCATGCGCAATTCCCTCCTCCAGATGACGATCCAGAAGGTTATACTGCAGAATAACCGTATCATACAATCCCGTATCCACCAGTTTGGTGAGCTGTTCGTTCGTGCCATGGAAGGAAAAACAGATGTGCCGGATCAGCCCCTGCTCTTTGGCTTCTCGCATCTGCTGATAAATACCATCCTCCCCGGCGACATTGTCTTCAAATTTGTCGTAATTCAGCCCATGGTGGTTATATATATCGATATAGTCGGTGCGTAACCGGTCCAGACTGTCCTCCAGATGCTTCCACCATCCGTCCGGATCCGATTTATCGTAGTGATGGTTTTTGGTGGAGAGAATGACGTCCTCACGCCGGTCTTCAAACGCCTCGCCGACGACTCTCTGGCTGTCGCCATGGCAATAAAATACGGCGGTGTCATAGAGGTTAACCCCCAGATCAAACGCCCGATGGAGCATGGGGATGGCCTTATCCCGATCCACTTTCTCTTCGTTTGTCATGGGCAACCGCATACATCCAAACCCGAGTCGGCTGACATTCAGACCGGTCTGTCCAAGCGTGGTATATTGCATTGCAATTCTTTCGATAAAAAAGAGTGCTGTCCAAAACGTTCAAAATTGTTCTCACCTGAATATCATCCCGGCATACCCCACAACGTAATTGCCCGCCCCATGGGGAGAATCCGCACTCGTTGCCTGATCGATTAACTCCCCTGTTGTACCTCCGCGGTCCCGCACACTCGTCATCATGGCCGCAGCGGGCAGAACTCCGCACATTGTTATATTGTTTGCTCGACAAACATCAACCAGTCCCTGCGGATCCAGCTGTTCCATCTTCTCGATTGCCATCGGATCATGCTCTTTCACAATCCCCAGAGCGTCCGCCCCCCGTTCATGCGACATGTCACTGCTGGCAACAACCAGGGAATCATCCATGCCACATTGCTCCAATGCTTCGTTAATCCCTTCCCCGAGGGCCTCCACATCCGCCTTATCGGCGCTTGTGGTTACACACACCACGCAAATCCGTACATCCGGATTATGATACTGCAGAAATGGGATAACCACCTCACCCGCATGTTCGCCCATGTGTGCCTGATTGTTGGCCGTGAGGACCTCAACATCCTCCAGTGCATCGCAGAGCTCATCATGAACCGGAACTTCTCCCAGAGGTGTCTCCCAGGAATCATTGGTCCAGAGCGCACATGCCGGACGCCGAACCTGATGACTGGGATTCAAAACCACCACAGTGTCCGGTATTTTGATCCGGGCAAAGACTTCCCCGGCCGTGGGGCCGGAGAATACATATCCGGCATGTGGGCTCAGCGCGCCCAATGCCCGGGTCTTATTCGCAATCTCCGGCGTGTAATCATCGATCATCGACCGCAGTTTGCTTGCATCTGATGGATAGAATCGTCCGGCCACGGCTGGTTCGCGAGTCATATTCAACCTCCCTCACTGGAACAAAAAACGATCACACTTAGAGAATTCTATCGGCCAGGTCGTTTCCGAATCACTCGTTCAGAACTCGACGCTTCTACTCCACTACTCCCTTTTTCAGTGCCCCCAGGATTTAGCTCATGTCGAGCAATTCCTGCGCTTTTTCCGAATCGAGATCCTTCACAACCGCCAGAAGCAGTCTTTTCAACGCGTCCACATCATCCTGGTGAATAATGCCGGTGTGACTGTGAATGTAACGCGTTGGTATCCCGAACAACATGCTGGCCACGCCGCGTGAATGCAGCTGGACGGCACGGGCATCGGTCGCTCCGCCTTCAATAAGGCTCAGTTGATGGGGTATATCCTCCTCTTCGGCCACGTTTATCACGTAATCACGGAATTTCAGGTGACTGATTGTGCCGGCATCCAGCATGTAAAAGACCGGGCCCTCCCCCAGACTCACGGTGCGCTCGTCCTCCACTCCCGGGATATCGGTGGCAATACCCACATCCAGTACCATACAGAAATCCGGATCCACCGCGTCCGCCGACGTTTCCGCCCCCCGGGTCCCAACCTCCTCCTGCACGGTTCCCACACCGTAAACCGTATTAGGATGGTCGATATCTTCCAACTCGTTCAGCATTTCAATCATCAAGGCACAACCCACCCGATCATCCCATGCCTTGCCCATGAGGAACTTTTCATTCTCCATACGCTGAAACTTCTGAGCTGGAACCACCGGATCACCGATGCGGATGCCCATTTCCTCGGCTTCTTCCCTGTCGGAAGCACCGACATCGATAAACATCTTTTTCTTTTTGATCAGTTTTTTCCGTTTTTCCTTGGGCATCATATGCGGTGGCGTGCAGCCGATCACCCCCGGGAAATCGCCCTTTCTGGTTTTCACCACCACCCTGTGGGCGAGCATTGTCTGATCCAGCCACCCGCCGAGGGGAGAGAACCGCAGGCACCCCGATTCATCGATATCTTTGACCGCGAACCCAATCTCGTCCATATGAGCGGGAACCATGATCCGTGGGAAATCCGCCATCCCCTCCTTTTTGCATACAAGACTCCCGAGATTGTCCGTTTCTATTTCCGCAACGGGACAGAGTTGTTCCCGCATATACTCTCGGATACCGTCCTCATGACCCGGCACTCCTTCCAGCTCGCTCAGCGTCTTCAGTCGTTCCAGCATATGCTCATTCATCGATATTGCTCCCGAAATAGTGAATTTTCAACATATCCGTTCCCCCCGGCGTGTTCGTGGATGCACCGGCAACGCAAACTGCCGCGTCACCATCCTGAGCCAGGTCCAGTTCCATCAGTCGTTTTTCCCCCTGCTGGATCATTTCATCGGTCGTTTCAAATAATGGTATTATAATCGGCCGTACGCCCCAGATCAGCGCCAGTCGGCGATAGGTTTTTTCCGAGGGGGTCAGCGCATAAATCATATTGTTCGGGCGCCGCTGGGAAACCCACCGGGCGGTGGTTCCGGTGATAGTGAAAGCGATAATGCACCGCGCTTCAAGTATGTCCGCCACATCACACGCGGCTGCTGCCAGTGCCCGATGCCGTTTGTCCGAACCCCCACCCTTCTCCACTTCTTGATGGGTCCACGGCGTCGGTTCCGTCGCCATTTCTATCCTGTTCATCATCCGCACCGATTCAACCGGATACTGCCCCATTGCCGTCTCACCGCTCAACATGACCGCATCGGTGCCGTCCAAAATTGCATTCGCCACGTCACTCGCCTCCGCGCGGGTCGGCCGGCGATGTTCCACCATTGATTCCAGCATTTGGGTCGCCGTGATAACCGGCACGGCAGCGTCGTTGGCAGCGGATATGATGCGTTTTTGAGCGCTCGGTACTTCTTCGGTGGGCATCTCAATGCCCAGATCGCCACGCGCCACCATCACCCCATCGGCCCCTTCCAGGATTTCCCCCAGTGTTTCAATGGCTTCCGGGCGCTCGATTTTAGCCACGATGGGGACATCACCGGCCTCCAGACGTTTCAGTTCTTCCCTCAGTTTTTCAACATCATCCCGATCGCGCACAAAACTCAGAGCCACGTAATCAAGGTTATGTTCCGCTCCAAAACGGAGATCCTCCAGATCCTTCTCCGTCGGAGCAGATATGCTGAGGTCCACACCGGGAAGATTCATGCCCTGATGTTCCCCGAGCTGCCCTCCCTCCTGCACTTCACACGCCACAGCAGGCGGAGAAACCCCCTGAACTTGCAATTCGATCATGCCATCATTCAGCAGAATTCGGTCTCCTACCGTCACATCTTCCGCCAGAGAAGAATAGGCCGTTGACAGTCGCTTTCCATCACCCGGAAAATCACCGTGTTCCAGTGTCACCGTGCTTCCCCGCGTCAGTTCCACCGGGTTTCCTCCCTTGAGCGGTCCCGTGCGAATACGCGGCCCCTGAAGATCCTGCATAATGGCAACCGGCTGATTCAATGCGTCAGCCGCCGAACGAATCCGCTGCACGTATTCTGCATGTTGGCTATAGGAACCATGGGAAAAATTCAGTCGAAAAACGTCCACTCCTGCCTTGATCATCGCGCGAAGAGCCGACTCTTCCCCGCATGCAGGCCCAACAGTGGCAACTATTTTCGTCCGCCCTTCAGTCACGATCATTCTCCTCTTGTTTCTTAGCCGCGCGAACACGTTTTTTCAGATACTCCATCGCCCGTTCAAACTGTTTTTTGTGGGCGGACCGATACTTCTCCAGCCACTCTCGTCCTTCCCGCCGCGTCATCGGCCTCTCCGGTATTTTGAGACTTCCAACGTTAATGTCCGGGGTTACCCCCTTCCCTTCGATCCGTCGCTCGCCCCCCACGGTATAGTGCGCCACGGTCACAATGATGCCCGACCCATCTGGCAAACCCAGAAGCTGGTTGACGGCTCCTTTGCCGTAGGTCTTCTCCCCAATCACCGTGGCCCGACCCAACGTCTGCAACGCTCCCGCCAGAATCTCGGATGCACTGGCACTCTGCCTGTCCACCAGAATCGCCACGGGTATATTCACCGGGATAACAGTGGATGGATCGGCTACAAAATCCTCCTCTTCCTGCCTCTCAGCGCCACGGAGTGCAGCTATGGTCCCCGAACGCACAAACATATCACAGATAGTGACCGTCTCCTCCAATACGCCGCCCGCATTACCCCTGACATCCAGCAACACCGCATTTAATTTGCCCCCGTCAACCATCTTTTCCAGTGCCTCGCGAACTCGGTCAGACACACCTCTGTCAAACTGGCGAATGTTCAGATACCCAATGTCGTCTGAAATCCAGCGCCATTGAACACTATCCATATCCACCCGTTCACGCTTCAGCTCAATGTTTCGCTCATCTCCTGTATCAGAATCCAGTACAGTGAGTTCAACTTTGGTGCCAACCTCCCCGCGGATCAGAGCGATAAACTGCATGAACGGCCTGCCCTTTCCGGACCGTCCGTCCACAGCGGTAATAATATCGCCAGGTCCGATTTCATGTCGTTGAGCCGGGCTCTTCCTCCGTACTTCAATCACGACCGCCCCCCCGTTACGGGGCGCAACCATCACTCCGATTCCTCCAAATTCCCCCTGTCTCTGCGTCCGGGCATTCTCCATTTCATACGGACTCATATACGCGCTGTAGGGATCATCCAGCGCCCCCATCATGCCGCGCATCGCCGCTTGATACAGCTTGGTCGGATCTATTTTCCGCACATATTTGCGGGGAATCTCGTCGAGTGCCATATTGAAGGCTGCAACCCGGCGTTCATGCCGCTCCGAAGGACGCTCAAGATACATCTTCACCAACATACTGAGGGTCGCAATGACCAGTAACAAACTCAGCAACGGCAAATAACGGTGAGTCAGCCTATCTCGACGGGAATCATCAGAAGGGGTCATATCTTTCAGCCCTGGGGAGTTGTGGGTCTAAAGGTTTCGTAATCCGAATCAATGAACAGGATTTTGTCCAGCCTCGCTCCGTCTTCACGGTTCTCGACCCGGACAGTGTATTCCCCCTCCTCCAGGATCAGGCCCGATGCGCCCGCCACCTGCAACCAGTGCCACGTGCCATGTGTACCATCCGTGATGGGAAATTCTTTCGTCCCGCCTTTTTTCGACTCCACGCGGATCATCAGGGAATCCCCGCACGAATCTTTCCACCAAACCCTTGCCCATGGATAATACGTTCCCGATTCCTCCACCGTGAGATCAAACACCGCCGAGTGATCGGACGGATCGGCCTCCTTGCCGCACTGCCCGTCCGGCACGCCCACGTAGGTGATCGTATTCTCCGATCCTTCCCCCCCGTCTTGCGTCGCTGCGGTACTTCCGTGCTGAAACTTCCCGGTCACGGCTACCGCATCACCGGCATTCAATACTATCCGGTGCTTTTCTCCCGAGTACTGTGCCCAACTGCTCACATCCGGATTATCTACTTCCCCATCGCTATTTTCGTTCGACCGGTCGGTCACGTTAGCTACGGACCGCTTCTTTCCGGCAACGTCCTGTGATCCGGAGATCGAACCAAATATAACAATTGCCAGCACGACAGCCATCAGCACCACAGCTCCCACTACCGACAATTTAGGCCCTGTGCCTTGATCACTCATTCTGATCTCGTCCTCCACTTATATGTCTGCATTTTCGTCCACAAGTCCATGTTTCCACCCCCGCCCCCAAATCAATGGTAGCAGATGGACAGTAAAATGGACAACCACCAGCTCCAAAAACCTCTCATCACCAATTCCTCCCCCTCTTCTCCTCACGGTTGCAATGACGCCTTTGACGGCTATAATTCACAATGTATGTGATCAGCATCGCGGGTGTCTCAATTTCTTCCAGTAGGATCCGGAGGGCCATGGATAAACCGATCAGGAACGTAATAAGCATGAGGGATTTTGAACGCGATGGTATCCTGCACGTGCTCCAGCACGCCGCTGAGATGGAAGACCATTCTCCGATCGACCAGCTCGAGGGCCACATTCTGGGGGTGATGTTCGCTGAGCCCTCCACCCGCACGCGGTTGAGTTTTGCCTCTGCAATGATGAAACTGGGCGGACAGGTGCTGGATTTTGGAGCCCCGGAACGCTCCTCGTTCGAGAAGGGCGAAAGCCTGGCCGACACGATCCGCACGCTTTCCGGCTATTGCGACGTTCTGGCCCTGCGACATCCCTGGGAAGGGGCCGCTCGACGCGCATCCGAGATGTCCGATCTGCCCGTTATCAATGCTGGCGACGGGGCAAACCAGCATCCAACCCAAACTTTTCTGGATCTCTATACGATCCGGAAAGAATGCAACGGGATCGACGGGCTCAAAATTGGCTTTGTTGGCGATCTTCGGTTCAGCCGAACAGTCCATTCCCTCGCAGAAGCACTTTCGCACTTTGACGGTGAACAAATCTTCATCGCCCCCGAAACTCTTCACCTGCCCTCCCACGTTGTGGACCGCCTGAATAAAAAAGGCGTCGCGTGGAGCGCGTATCAGCAACTGGATGAGGTCCTCTCGGAACTGGATGTGCTCTACTGCACCCGTATTCAGGAGGAACGGTTTGCCGATCGGATGGAGTACGAGCAGGTCAAAGATAGCTACCAGGTAAACTACGATCTCCTTGAGCACTGCGGGGTCAAAGATGAACTGAAGATCATGCACCCTCTGCCCCGCGTGGGAGAACTATCATCTGACCTGGACGATACTCCTTACGCCGTGTACTTCCAGCAGGCCCACAACGGCATACCCGTCCGCCAGGCACTTCTTTCAATGGTTTTAGGAGAGATTTGACGATGGGCGAGAATGAACCGATCGAAGAGATGAAGGTGACCGGTATTGAGAACGGCACGGTCATTGATCACATTTACAGTGAGGCCACTTTTGAGGTGGCCAACCTGCTGGAGGTTGCCGAGGAAGACAACATGGTGCTGGTGGGAATGAACCTCGAAAGTGGGCATCTGAACCACAAGGGGCTCATTAAAATCGAAAACCGCAAACTGACTCCCGATGAGGTCAATAAGATTGCACTAATTGCGCCTCAAGCCACGGTCAATATCATCACCGATTATCGCGTATCGGAAAAATTCGAAGTGGAATTACCGGACAACATCGACCGGATTGTCAAGTGCTTCAATCCCCGGTGCGTGACCAACAAACAGGACATGGATACCTCGTTCGATGTCCTCCACACCGACCCACCAGGTTTACGATGCACCTATTGCGAACGTGTCATGCGGGGAACGGATATTCTGCTGAAGTAAAGACGGCAATATCCGCCCCCCCATCCCTCCATCCTCCAGTCCTCCCATCCCTAAATGCGGCAAACTGCGCGCGCCATCAAGCCGTAAGTATTCAGTGAAACACATGCGTCTGGTGACCGCCTCCTGCCGGACTTGTCCCGTTAGGGGCATACTTGCGGGCTAAAGCGGGCCACCAGGCGGTGCTGCAAAGATGTTCTGAGGTTTCTGGGAGTCAGAAGAGCAAAAAAACCTCACAATCTCCGCGGCGAACGCGGGGGATTCTGACTGCACGATACAGCAAGATAGGAACAACTCAGACACCTTATACAAAACCGCAGGCCTGTCCAAAACCGCATTTCGAGAAGCATGGTTCACCGAACATACACATCATCCCCCGGTTCACCGATGCCCCGGCTCCTTGTTCACTCATTGTGCATATGATAGACTAATAGAGGGTTTTTTCTGGCACAACCAACCACAATTATGCATTTAAGGGGCAAATGATACAATGTTGAGCACTGGCATGGAGGGCGTAGATCGGCTTATCGATGGACTCCGCGAGGGTGACAACGTCGTCTGGGAAATCGACAGCGGCGCGCCCATTGATGCGTTCATACGGGGTATATTACAGACTGCGCAAAATTTGTCCAGGCCCCTGATCTATGTAAGCCTCAATCGCTCCCCCCACGCAATTATGGAACATTACAAGGAGCACACCCCCGAGCTGTTTTATCTCATCGACTGTTTCACGGGGGGGAAGGGCAGCGATGATCGCGTCTTTGCCGATTTTTATGATGGCGGAGAAGAAGAAGAACTGGAGGGCGTCATTCGTCGATGTGAATCGCCCGATCCCAGTCACGTGACCGACGTGCTGGAAGAGATCGAAGCGGAGGCCGGAGAAAAGCCCTTTTACGTTTTCGATAGTATTACGGGAATGCTGGAACTGTGGAACACTGAACGGGAGGCGTTGAATTTTTTCTCCTACATGTGTCCACGCCTCTACGATCTCGACACAGTGGCTTACTGGGTGCTGGAATACGAAGCTCATACCGAACAATTTCTGGCCAATCTGAGACACATCACCCAGGTGGTCCTTGAATTATCAGTGGAGGAGGGAGATCCTGCACTGACGGTTAGAAAATCAGAGGGGCGATCCTCTTCCGGCGTGGGCATTCCTCACCATTTCGCCCTCGAAGACGATCAGATCCAGTTTATGCCCGCGCGGCGAGAAGAACTGGAAATGGCTCTGCTTGGCGATATCAGCAAGACGATCGGAAAAGCACTGGAGCTGGAAAAAGTCTTCGAGCAAACAATGGACATTCTCGCCCGGGAACTGGACCTCAAGCGCGGCACACTTGTGCTGCGGGAACGCGGGAGCAATCAGTTGAAAATCGTTGCTGCCCACGCGTTGAGTGAAGAAGAAAAAGAAAAAGGGCAGTATGAGATCGGGGAAGGCGTCACCGGGCGAGTGGTGGAAACCGGCGAGGCAGTGGCCATCCCGGATATCAGCAAAGATCCGTTTTTCCTGAATCGAACGGGGGCGCGCCGTCACGCGGGCCATGACCGTCCCATTTCATTCGTATGTGTACCGCTGACGGTCGATAATGAAGTTGTGGGGGCCATCAGCGTCGATCGGGAATTCGTCGATGAAGAGACCCTCGCCAAAGACCAACGCCTGCTGCAAATCATCGCCAATCTGGTCAGCCAGGCGATCAAGATCAACCGGATGGTCATGTTGCAACGCGAAGAACTGGTGGCGGAAAATCTACGCCTTCGGAAAAACCTCGAGTCCAAATACAAATTCGGCAACATCGTGGCCGCCAGCGGAGCGATGCAAGATGTGGTTGCAACCGCGTCGGCGGTCGCCGACAGTGATGCTAATGTCCTGATACGCGGCGAAACGGGAACGGGAAAAGAACTGATCGCCGGAGTGTTGCACTACAATAGCGACCGGTCGGACGGACCATTCATCAAGGTCAATTGCGGTGCACTCTCGGAAAATCTGCTGGAAAGTGAGATTTTCGGTCACGTCAAAGGCGCTTTCACCGGCGCAGTGGAGGACCGCAAGGGACGTTTTGAACTCGCCGATGGGGGGACCATTTTTCTGGATGAAATCGGCACCATCAGCGAACATCTCCAGGTAAAGCTGCTGAGGGTACTGCAGGAGAAAGAATTTGAGCGCGTTGGCGGGTCCAAAACGATCCATGTGGATGTGCGTGTGGTCGCGGCCACAAACGTTGATCTGGAAGAAAAGATGCGCGAAGGTGATTTTCGAGAAGACCTCTTCTACCGACTCAACGTCATCCCCATCAACATCCCTCCCCTGCGTGAAAGAACCGACGACATCCCGTTCCTGATAGATCACTTTCTGGAAATCTATAACGAGCAATATGACAAAGACGTCTCCGAAATATCCCGTGAGGTGCTCGATACCTTTATGAACTACGCATGGCCCGGCAACGTCAGGGAACTGGAAAGCTGCATCGAACGTGCCGTGGTTCTCAGCCAGAGTGGAACGATAGGGATGAACCTGCTTCCCATCAACATCCGAACGATGGGCGAAGAGAACGCCCGAAAAATGATAGGCGAACCCGAAGACGTAATCAGTCGCCTGGTGCGAAGCCTCCGCAAATCCGGAACACGGCACAACCTCCATGATCGCATCATGTCCCGAGTCGAAAAGGCCCTCCTGCAGCAGGTTCTGGAAAGCAACGACTTCACCCAGACCCAGGCTGCTGAAGAACTGGGCATGAGTCGAAACACAGTGCGGCGAAAGATTAAAGAAATGGGGATCACCCCGAAAGAATGATCCCATAATGTTGATGCCCCATATACGGTTTCAATCCCGGGCCTGAGCTCTGTCTGAGAAAGCGGTCGTCGGACCGAGCCTCCTGCGCGCCATAGCATGGCGCTTCGGCGCCCACGCGGAGGCGGGAGCAGTCCAAATCTTCGCTGGCGCGGACGCCGAAGCAGGCCTATCCAGTGGAGATAAGCCGATGCAGGCGGACAAAGCCAGCGGTGATTTGGGGCGCTCGAATCCAGATCCGCTTTTTCAGACAGAGCCTAATACCCCCAACATTTCACAAAGCTCACACCGGTTTGGGCTCCGACCGAACCGCAGTTGCCCCGTACTGCATCCAGACATCCCTGTTTCGCCCATCCGGGCTGCGTTTGCCTTCGCTTCCAGTACGTAAAAAAGGAACCTCCGACATGCCGCCAGAGGTTCCCCGTATTTAGATGTCGCCCCCATTTCATACCCAACCGCGCAGCTTGCAGCTTTCGGCCACCCGCTCCACCGACACCAGGTAAGCCGCCATCCGCATATTGATATCCTCCTTGTTCGCTCGGTTATAAACGGCATGAAATGCGCTGGTCATTTTGCGGTCCAATTCCTCGTTTGCTTTTTCCGCTGTCCAGTAATTATTGGTTATGTTCTGAACCATTTCATAATAGGAGGCCGTTACGCCACCCGCGTTGGCAAGGAAATCCGGAATAAACAAAACGCCGTTTTCATGGAGGATTTCATCTGCCGCCGGCGTTTGAGGGCCATTTGCCAGCTCACATGAGATCGTTGCCTGGATATTCGCCGCGTTCTCCTCCGTTATAACGTTTTCCAGTGCGGCCGGATACAGAATATCCACATCCAGTTCCAGAAGCTCTTCATTGGTAAACTCCTCGGCACCGGGGTAGCCACCAACCTGACCCGACTCCAGTTTATGATCCACAAGCGCACGTGCGTCCATGCCGTCACGATTGATGATTCCCCCGCGGCTATCGCTGACGGCAACGATTTTGCATCCCAACATCTCCTGGCTCAGCAACGCAGCATATTGCCCGGCGTTGCCGAATCCCTGGATGGCAACTGATGCTCCCTCGGTTTCCAATCCTACGGCCTCGGCCGCTTCCCGTACGATATAGCATCCGCCTCGTGCAGTAGCATCGCCCCGGCCGAGAGACCCGCCAAGAGCAATCGGCTTACCCGTGATCATTCCGGGTTCATGACGTCCCCCCTGCATCGTTTCATATTCGTCCATCATCCACGCCATCACCTGGGGATTCGTGTAGACATCGGGGGCCGGCACGTCCTTGTGGTCACCGACGATTCGACCAACCTGACGAATGTAGGCGCGGCTGAGCCTTTCCAACTCCGTTTCGCTCAGCTCTTTCGGATTACAGACCACACCGCCCTTTCCCCCTCCCAGAGGAACATCCACAACTGCAGTCTTCCAGGTCATCCACGCAGCCAGCGCACGCACCGTATCGACGGTTTCCTCCGGATGAAACCGAATCCCGCCCTTGCATGGCCCGCGTGCATCATTGTACTGCACCCTGAATCCATGAAACACCTCCGTCGACCCATCGTCCATTTTCACGGGCAAAGTGACGTGAAATTCCCGCTGGGGCCAGCGGAGAACCTGGTGGACAGATTCGTCTAATTCCAGTTGCTCAGCGGCTGTATCCAGCTGATCCTGCGCCATCTCGAATGGATTGTAACCCATTATACACTCCTGCTCTCAAAGAAAGTAACCTGGCTCAATATACTAATAAGAACAAAGAGGATAGGCCAACCCACCCCCCGCAGTCAACCAAAGTGGTTTCCTGTGAATCATATGCACTTCGGCTGCGCACCGCGGGGTATGCCGATATATTTGCCCATGCACATACATTGCCCACCGGCACTATTTTAAATCAGCCTGCCCTCAACCCGGTTTATCCCCGCTTGCCGCTCCGGTGCACTATCCCTGAGCATCGCACACTCATGTGTCACTTTCCCCCCTGAAAAAAACCCCGGGCATAAAAAGGTTATTCTGCTATAGTCTTTGTGAGTATCGACTTACGCAAGAGCTTCAGAATGGCCATGTCACTGGCATCACGTTTGCAACTAATTATTACTCCTGAGTGAATGGTCGCAACCTGTAAGCAACGGAACCGTGCCACGTTGTGCAACACTCTCTTTTTTACTCTCTTAATCCTGGAGGATTTGCCGTATGAATTTGCAGCAGCCGAACGCTGGAGAAGCTACCAAGACTCGTAATCGTTCACGTGATGTTGTCCCGGGCTCGGGCATATGCTCGATATGCCGTGACGACTGCAAAGGAAACTGTGAAATTTTCAAAGCGAGTTTCCGCGGGCGTGAAGTACTGTATCCGGGACCGTACGGAGACATGACCGCCGGTGCCAACAAAGATTATCCGATTGACTTCAGTCATCTGAACATTCTTGGATACGCTCAGGGAGCAAAAGGGTTGCCGGAAGATGAAGAGCCAACACCGGACAACACCCTATTCCCTGATGTCTCCACTGAAGGGGAATACGGAAACGAAAACCCCGTCGATCTTCGAGTTCCCGTATTCACCGGTGCACTGGGATCCACGGAAATCGCCCGCAAACACTGGGAAAGTTTCGCCTGCGGGGCCGGCCTGGCCGGAATCACCCTGGTCTGCGGCGAGAACGTCTGCGGCGTTGACCCCGACCTGGAGCGTGGATCCGATGGAAAAGTAACCCGTTCACCGGAAATGGAACGCCGGGTGGAAATCTGGAATAAATGGCACCAGGGCTATGGCGATCTTGTCGTTCAGCTTAACGTTGAGGACACACGACTGGGCGTCGCCGATTACGTTCTGGGCGAGCTCGGTGTTGAAACCATCGAATTGAAATGGGGCCAGGGCGCCAAATGTATCGGTGGTGAAATCAAACTCGAATCGGTCGAACGTGCACTGGAACTGCAGGAGCGTGGATATCTCGTGACCCCTGACCCTTCGATCCCCGCCCACCAGAAGGCTTTTGAGGAGGGCGAAATCGAGAACTTTGAGCGGCACAGTCGGCTTGGCTTCATCGACAAAGGAACCTTCATGGAGAAGGTCGAGACACTCCGTTCGAAGGGAGCCAAACGAGTGACGCTCAAAACCGGCGCCTATCCGATGCGGGAACTCGCCCAGGCTATCAAATGGTCGAGCGAAGCCGGGATTGATCTGCTCACCATTGATGGAGCCCCGGGCGGAACCGGGATGAGCCCCTGGCGTATGATGAACGAGTGGGGAATTCCCACCTTCTACATCGAGGCGATGACACACGAGCTGTGTGAAAAGCTCGACGAACAGGGCGAGCCAGTTCCGGATATCGCCATCGCCGGCGGACTGTCCACCGAGGATCACATATTCAAAGCCATCGCCATGGGCGCGCCCTACGTCAAGGCCGTCTGCATGGGCCGGGGCATGATGATCCCTGGTTATGTGGGCGAAAACATCGAAAAATGGACCGGTGAAGACGCCGAGTCCCTCCCGAAAACGATCAAGAAATACGGCGAGAAGCCCGAACAGATCTTCGAGACATACGAGGATTTGTGCGATGAATATGGCCGCTCCGCCGTCGAGAACATGCCCATGGGAGGCATTGGCATCTACACCTTTGCCGATAAGCTTAAAGTCGGTCTTCAGCAGCTCATGGCTGGCACGCGGAACTACAGGCTCGACACCATCAGCCGTGATGATGTGACCGCACTGACGCGCAAAGCGGCCGAGGTCAGTGGACTGCCCTACGTGACCGACGCCTACAGGGAAGAAGCCATGGAAATCATTGAAGGCTGAATTCCCATATATCCCGGTGATTATTCCTGAGAGGAGAACAAATATGAGCTACAAGCTCTGCCACGCGTGCGCCGGAGAACAAATGTGCAACCACAAGACTGCACAGCAGACGATTGTGAATTGCGACGAATTCCACGGTGCCGGAGGTGCTCCAGCGCGGGATACGAAACCGAAAACACATAAAACCGCGCGGAAACACCCAATCCTGTCAGGTTGTGGTTTGTGCGTGAACTGTGATCACCGGAACGACTGCACTTACGCGGATCCTTCTCAGTTTGTAATGCAATGTGAAGAATACGCTTGAGAAGTGCACAGTTACTCGACACGTCTGCTGCGTTTCTTCACTCGTGGCAGGCGTGTTTCTTTTTTTCCGACACATTATGAACCATGGTACAACTATCACAACAAACCTGCGATGATCGTGACCGACCCAAACACCACTGCGGAATCATTGGTATGTTTGGCGTACCGGAGGCCGCGCAACACGTTTACGCCGGTCTGTATGCCCTCCAGCACCGGGGACAAGAATCAGCAGGTATAGTGGCCTCTGACGGTAATCATATCCAGAGCAAAAAAGGACTCGGGCTGCTATCGGAGGCAGTGCAGCAGGATGAGCTGGATGAGCTGCCGGGCCACATTTCTGTCGGACACGTGAGGTATTCCACAACGGGGGCAAAACGCGTCCAGAACATACAGCCCCTGGTGGTGGAATATTCCCAGGGCATAGTCGCGATTGCCCACAATGGCAATCTCACGAACGCGCGATCCCTCCGGAAGATGTATGAATCCGACGGTTCCATTTTTCAGACGGCCACTGACAGCGAGATTGTGGTTCATCTGCTGGCGGATCCCGAACATATTGGCGTTTCGGACCCGCTGGGAGAATCACTGCAGCATGTGAGCGGGGCTTTTTCCCTCCTGCTGATGACATCCAATCGCCTGATTGCCGCACGTGATCCGCACGGTTTTCGACCACTTGGCCTCGCCAAACTTGGCGACGGATACGTCGTCGCCAGTGAAACGTGTGCTTTCGATCTTCTGGGGGCCGACTACATCCGTGACATCAATCCCGGGGAAATCCTTACAATTGACGAATCAGGTATGCACAGCTGGAGATATGCTTCCGAGCAACAGCGTAAGGCTCGCTGCCTGTTCGAACATATTTATTTCGCTCGACCGGATAGTCATATATTTGGCGATACAGTACATAACGTACGGGTGAAACTTGGTGAAAATCTGGCGAAAAACAGTCCTGTTGACGCCGATGCTGTCATCAGTGTGCCCCATTCCGGGGACCCCGCGGCGCTGGGTTATGCCCGGGAGTCGGGGTTGCCCCTCGATATGGGATTTGTCTGCAACCGGTACGTCGGCCGCACGTTCATCAAACCACCGGAAGAAGATCGGGAGCGGTCGGTCGAGATCAAACTCAATGTGATAGCCGACGCCGTGCGGGGAAAGAAGCTCGTCGTTGTGGATGACTCTCTGGTCAGAGGAACGACATGCCAGGCCAGACTCAGCATGCTACGAGAGGCAGGAGCTGAGGAACTGCACATGAGGATAAGCGCCCCACCTATTCGCTATCCCTGCTACTACGGCATTGATTTTCCCGACACTGATCAGCTGCTGGCCGCCAACAATTCAGTGGAAGAAATAAGGGAGTTCCTCAACGTTGATTCTTTTGCTTACCAGACCGTTGACGGCCTCCTCGATGCCGTAAGCGGGAATCCCTCCGATTACTGCCTGGGCTGTTTTACGGGCGATCGCCCCGTCCCGGTTGAAGAAGATATGGACCGGCTGGCGATGGAACGACAGTGAAAACTGGATTTGTCGTCTTTTGGGGCCATTTGACCTGACGAACTGCAAAGAATTGTGTATACTATCGGCAGCACATTGTGCGTCTCTTCCCGGCCGCCGGTTTATCCCTTCATAATGGGGAAAATGCATAAACTGGCCTGGATGATGAGCGTACGATGTTATATTAACATTATGTTGCCGATATTATCAGCTGAGTAAGCACCATACTCCTGGAGTATGACTGTCCAACTGTCCAGAACAGGGATTAGGACACCGGGACTATTGGGCTTGGAGATTTCTCAGAATCCCCCCACGCAATCCCCTCCCGGCCAGATTGGACAGCAGCGTTTCTGACACAATTATTGAACATACTTCAATCCATTAGGTTACCCATGAATACAGAAACAACAAAAGGTGCCATCGCCCTGGAAGATGGCCGAGTTTTTGAAGGTATATCCTTCGGAGCGACGGGCCAAAAACCGGGGGAAGTCGTTTTCAACACCAGCATGACTGGATATCAGGAGATCCTGACCGATCCCTCCTATAAAGGTCAAATCGTCACTATGACTTACCCCTTGATTGGGAATTACGGGGTTAACAGTGATGATGTCGAATCCGCCGATCCCAAAGTGGAAGGATTTGTCGTCCGGGAATATTGTCCTCATCCCTCAAATCATGAATCTGAGGCCGCACTGGGCGAGTATTTAAAGAAGAATGACATTGTGGCACTGAGCGAGGTGGACACTCGTGCCCTGACGCGCCATATCCGAACCGCCGGAGCGATGCGTGCCGTGATCGCCGCCGGAGAATATGACCCGGACGAACTGGTCCAGATGGCCAAAGAATCTCCCGGACTCGTCGGGCGCGATCTGGTCAAAGAGGTTACCTGCGAAGAGCCATATGAATGGACAGATGGTGACGACCTTCCGGAAGACGCTCCCCATGTAGTCGTATATGATTTTGGCGCCAAATATAACATCCTCCGATGCCTCCATGACGTCGGCTGTCGGGTCACGGTCGTCCCGGCCGACACGCCAGCGGATGAGGTGCTGGAGAGGGACCCCGACGGCATCATGCTCTCAAACGGCCCCGGTGATCCCGCCGCCGTCACCTATGCCGTGGATCAAATACGTGACCTGCTGGGGGAAAAGCCCATGTTTGGGATTTGCCTTGGCCATCAACTGCTTGGGCAGGCACTGGGAGGAGAGACGTATAAACTCAAATTTGGACATCGCGGCGCCAATCACCCCGTGATGGATCTGGAAACCGAAGAGATCGATATCACCTGTCAGAATCACGGTTTCTGCGTCGATATGGACACTCTTGACACCGATGATATCGAACTGACGCACAAGAATCTCAACGATGACACCCTGGAAGGGTTGCGGCATAAAGAGCTTCCGGTCATGTGCGTCCAACACCATCCGGAAGCTTCGGCAGGACCACACGATGCCCGGAATCTATTCAACCGATTCCGCGAAATGATTGATCAACATTCTTAGAATCCCGTCTTGCAGATTGACCTGAACGGATAACACAGATGTCTAAATTTATTTTCGTTACTGGTGGAGTCGTCTCGTCCCTGGGTAAAGGCATCACGGCCGCATCCCTCGGAATGTTACTGAAGTCGTGGGGGCTGACGGTCAGGTTGCAGAAATTTGATCCCTACCTGAACGTTGATCCGGGAACCATGAACCCGTATCAACACGGTGAGGTGTATGTGACCGATGACGGGACGGAGACTGACCTGGATCTGGGTCATTACGAACGCTTTACCGGAGATCCCACAAGCCGGGACTCGAATTGGACCTCGGGACAAATCTACAACGACGTTCTGACGCGGGAACGCCGCGGGGATTACCTGGGAGAGACAATTCAACTTATCCCCCACGTAACCGATGAAATCAAAAAGCGCATCCGAAAACTCGCCTCGCCCGAGGTTGACGTCGTGATCAGTGAGATTGGTGGCACGGTCGGGGACATCGAGGGATTGCCGTTTATGGAGGCCCTGCGACAGGTGCGTCTTGATGAGGGGCGAAATGATACCATGTATATTCACGTTTCCCTCGTCCCCTACATCCGGGCCGCCGAAGAAATCAAGACAAAACCCACCCAACATTCCGTGGGCAGATTGCGTGAAATTGGAATCGTCCCGGATGCGATCATCTGTCGCACGGAAAAGCCCCTCAACGACGCCATTAAAAGCAAGATTTCTCTCTTCTGCGACGTTGAAAAACGCGCGGTGATAGAAGAGCCCGACGTGGAAGACACGATTTACGAGGTCCCGTTCATCTTCATCGACGAGGATCTGGATGACCTAATTCTGGAACGATTGGACCTCTCGCCACCCCAGGAACGCGACACCGAGGCGTGGGAGGACATTCTGTATAACATTCGGCATCCCAAGGAGGAAGTCGATGTTGCCGTCGTGGGGAAATATGGCGAATTGCAGGACGCATACAAGTCAATCTACGAAGCCATCGACCATGGTGGAGCTGCCAACAATGCTGAAGTCAATGTCCGGCGAGTGATCTCTGAGGATGTCCAGGAACAGGGACCCGAAGCGCTTCTTGCCGATGTCGATGGGATCCTTGTGCCCGGCGGATTCGGAGGCCGCGGGGTGGAGGGAAAGATTCAGTCCGTGCGTTACGCTCGCGAGAACGGTGTCCCCTATTTCGGACTATGTCTGGGTATGCAGTGCGCCGCCATTGAGTTCGCGCGACACATATGCGATCTCGACGGAGCCAGCACGACGGAAATGGACAAAGAATGTGAACATCCGGTTATCTGTCTTCTGGAAGAACAAAAAGACGTCGAAGTAAAGGGGGCTTCCATGCGCCTGGGTGCCCAACCCTGCGACCTGACATCCGGGTCCAGGGCCCATGAAGCGTATGAGACAGACCGTATCAACGAACGCCACCGCCACCGCTACGAATTCAACAACGCCTACCGCGACGTTTTCACTGATAATGGCATGATCTTCAGCGGGATCAATCCGGAAAAAGATCTCGTTGAAATCATCGAGATCCCCGATCATCCCTGGTTCGTGGCCACCCAGTTTCACCCCGAATTCAAATCTTACCCGATCGATCCGCACCCGCTGTTCCGCGATTTCATTCAGGCATCTCTGGAATACAAAAACGGAGCATAGATGCAATCGAGCAGTAAACAAGTCTGCGTCGTAGATTATGAAGCGGGAAACCTGACCAGTGTCTGTCTGGCGCTGGAGAAGCTGGGGTGGGAAGCCACCATTACCAGCGATCCGGAAACAATACGAACCGCTTCCCGAGTCATTTTCCCGGGCGTCGGCGCCGCTTCATCGGCTATGGATAACCTGAAAAGCCGAGGACTCGATGAAGCAATCACCAGCTTTGCCCGTTCCGGTCGCCCCATACTGGGCATCTGCCTCGGAGCTCAAATCATCTTCGATTATAGCCGCGAGGGAGATACCACGTGTCTGGAGCTTCTGTCCGGATCCGTGGAGCCGCTCGACGTCTCCCCCGGATTTAAAGTCCCTCACATGGGGTGGAATACGGTCGAGGTGGAACGCAAACATCCCGTGTGGGAAGGTGTGGAGGCCGGTGTGCAATTCTATTTCGTGCACGGATACGCCGTGGTCCCCCAGTCGCCGGACGTGGTCATCGGACGGACGGATTACGACGGATCTTTCGTCAGCGCTGTGGCCCAGAATAACGTAGTCGCCTTCCAGTTCCATCCAGAGCGGAGCGGACGATTTGGGCTCCACGTTTTGAACAACTTTTTGTGCTGGTCGCCGTGAGGTTCATCGCATGCTGAGCAAACGAGTCATAGTGTGTTTGGATGTCCGCGAGGGCAAAACGACCAAGGGTGTTAAATTCCAGGGAAATGTGGATGTCGGCGACCCGGTTGAGATGGCCGAACGGTATTACGAAAACGGCGTGGATGAACTGGTTTTCTACGACATCACGGCTTCACATGAAGAACGCAACATCATGATCGATGTCGTCCGCCGGGTGGCGAGCAACATCTTCATCCCCTTCAGCGTGGGCGGCGGTCTGCGCACAATCGATGATATGCGGGAAGTGTTGTTGGCCGGCGCGGAGAAAGTGAGCATTGACAGTGGCGCCGTTCGTGATCCGGACCTCATCACCCGGGGAGCCCGGGCCTTCGGAAGTCAATGTGTGGTTCTGGGCATGCAGGCCCAATGGGTGGGAACCAGCAGCGACATACCCAGTGGATACGAGATTTTCATTGATGGTGCACGGGTCGCTACCGGTCTGGATGCCGTCCAGTGGGCCCAGCGTGGCGAGGAACTCGGCGCCGGTGAAATCTGCGTCAACAGCATTGATGCCGACGGTACCAAAGATGGCTATGAGCTTGATGTCACACGGATGATCAGCGAATCGGTCGGCATCCCGGTCATCGCCAGCGGCGGAGCCGGAACTCCCCAACACATGGCTCGCGTCCTGACAGAGGGCCGTGCTGACGCAGCATTGATCGCCAGTATGGTCCACTTTGGAGAATATACTTTACCCGAAATCAAATCTTATCTTGATGAGCGAGATATTCCTATGCGCATGAGATGGTGAGTTTATTTTTATACTTTCCAATCACGAGAGACGACGCAAACGAACAATATTCCTCAACGGTCAACACAGTTAGTCACCCACTTATTTCACAAAGGTTGTTATGCCCAAACGAAACGACATAAACAAAATCCTTATTGTTGGCTCAGGACCGATCATCATCGGTCAGGCGTGTGAATTCGACTATTCCGGCACCCAGGCCTGCAAAGCCATCCGGGAAGAGGGCTACGAGGTGGTCCTGCTCAATTCCAACCCGGCCACCATCATGACCGACCCGGTCATGGCCGATCGAACGTACATCGAACCGATCACCGTTGATGTGCTGGAGAAAATCATCCGACGGGAACGTCCCGATGCTTTGCTGGCCACGCTGGGTGGACAAATCGCCCTGAATGTCGCCGTTCAGGCCTCAGAATCCGGCATCCTCGATGAATTCGGCGTCGAAATGATCGGTGCCAATTACGACGCCATTCAGTGCGCTGAGGACCGGGAGAAATTCCGCGCCGCTCTGGAGGAGATCGGCGTGGACATGGCTCGCAGCGTGCCCGCGCACTCCATGGATGAGGCGCGCGAGATCGCCGAAGAGTTCGGCTACCCAATCCTCATCCGTCCCAGCTTCACCATGGGCGGCGCCGGTGCTTCGGTGGCCTACAACGCGGAGGAATTCGAGGACTGCGCCCAGCTGGGCCTGGACCTCAGCCTGATCAACGAAGTGCTGGTCGAGGAATCCATTCTGGGCTGGAAGGAATACGAGCTGGAGGTGATGCGCGACCACAAGGACAACGTCGTGATCATCTGCTCTATCGAGAACATCGACCCCATGGGCATCCACACCGGCGATTCTGTCACGGTGGCACCGGCCCAGACACTGACCGACAAACAATACCAGAAGATGCGGGACGCTGCCATCGACATTATACGCCGCGTGGGTGTCGAAACGGGAGGTTCCAATATCCAGTTTGCCATCAACCCCGACAACGGGCGGATGACGGCCATTGAAATGAACCCCCGAGTCTCCCGTTCCAGCGCTCTGGCCAGTAAAGCTACCGGATTCCCCATTGCCAAATTCGCGGCCAAACTCGCATGCGGATATACCCTCGATGAGATTCCAAATGACATTACGCGGGAAACTCCGGCCTGCTTCGAACCGACCATCGATTACTGCGTAACGAAAATACCCCGTTTCACCTACGAGAAATTCCCCGGCTCCGACGATACCCTTTCCGTTTCAATGCACTCGGTTGGCGAAACGATGGCCATTGGCCGAACCTTCAAGGAGTCCTACCAGAAGGGACTGAGAGGGCTCGAAATAGGACTGAGCGGATTTGACACTGAAGGTGAGGAGGCGGTCCAGAACGATGAAGTGGAGGAACACCTCACCCGGCCCACCCCGGAACGACACTTCTATATAAAACACGCACTGAAACACGGTATGGATTGCAACGAAGTGGCGGAACTCACCGGTATCGATCCGTGGTTCATCTACAATATGAAGCAAATCGTTGATTTCGAACGCGACCTGGGAGCGGTTCCCGAGCTGGAGGATCTGGACGAGGACACCCTCGAACAGGCCAAACGATACGGATTCTCCGACAAACAAATCGCAACCCTGGTCGGCTCCGATCCCCACACCGTGCGACAGCGACGCCTCGATAGCGGCTTAAAACCCGTTTACAAGCTTGTTGACACCTGTGCGGCCGAATTCGAAGCCTACACCCCGTATTACTATTCCACCTACGACCAGGAGGATGAAAGCCGTCCCACCGACAAACAGAAGGCAATGATCATTGGTGGCGGACCAAATCGGATTGGACAGGGACTGGAATTTGACTACTGCTGCGTCCATGCCTCCCTCGCCCTGCGCGAAATGGGTTATGAGACCATCATGGTCAACTCCAACCCCGAAACAGTATCCACTGACTATGACATCTCCAACCGCCTGTATTTTGAACCCCTGACCTATGAGGACGTTCTCAATATCGCCGAACAGGAAGACCCCGAGGGCATCATCGTGCAGCTGGGTGGGCAGACCCCGTTGAACCTTGCGGTTCCACTGGCCAAAGCCGGTGTTGATATCCTCGGCACCTCCCCCGCTGCGATCGATCGCGCGGAGGATCGGAAACTGTTCCGGGAGCTGCTCCAGAAACTCGATCTCCAGCAGGCCCCCAGCGATACCGCCACTTCCTTCAAGCAGGCGCGGAAAATTGCCCGGGATATCGGGTATCCCGTGCTCATCCGACCCTCTTATGTGCTGGGTGGACGCGCCATGGTGGTGGCGTGGAAAGAGGAAGAACTGGAAAAAGTGGTCTCCGATGCAATGGATGCTGCCCCCGGCCACCCGATTCTCATCGATAAGTTCCTGGATGACGCCATTGAAGTTGACGTGGACGCCGTCGGTGACGGCGAACAGGTGGTCGTCGCCGGTGTAATGGAGCACATCGAGGAAGCGGGCGTACACAGCGGCGACAGCGCCATGGTCCTTCCCCCCTATTCACTCAGTGATGATGTGATAGCGGAAATCAAAGATCAGGTCCGCAGGATGGCTATCGAACTTGAAGTCGAAGGGCTCATGAACGTGCAGCTGGCCGTGAAGGACGGTGAAATCTACGTTCTGGAGATTAATCCCCGCGGATCGCGAACGGTTCCCTTCGTTTCCAAAGCCACCGGACTGCCCCTCGCCAGCGTGGCTTCAAAAGTAATGGCCGGTCAGAGTCTGGCCGACCAGGGCGTCACCAAAGACCCGGTTGCCAAGTATTTTTCCGTCAAAGAATCCGTTCTGCCATTCGACCGATTCCCCGGCGTCGATCCCGTTCTTGGCCCCGAAATGAAATCCACGGGCGAAGTCATGGGCGTGGACAGCGATTTTGCAATGGCCTTCGCAAAAAGCCAGACGGCCGCCGGCCAGCCCCTGCCCACCGAGGGCAAGGTGTTTGTGAGCGTGCGCGACGCCGACAAGGAAAAAGTTGTTCCTATCGCCCGCAGTTTCCATCAGCAGGGCTTTGAGCTCCTGGCCACTTCCGGCACCCAGGCGGCCCTGGACGATGCCGACATCCCGGCTGAGGAAATTCCAAAACTGGCTGAGGGACGGCCGAATATCGTTGATTTTATCAAAAGCCAGGACGTTGGACTGTTAATCAACACCCCCAGCGGTCCGGTACCCCGTCGCGATGAGGTCAAGATACGGGGAGAAGCCGTCCGTCACAATGTCCCCCTCATCACGACAATCGCGGCCGCGGATGCCAGCGTTCAAGCGGTGGAGGCCCTCCGGAACGATGAGATCGAGGTCCGATGCCTCCAGGAAATACACAGGGAAACCGAACGCCTGCCCGAAAACGTCGCTCCCGAATCCCTCCAGGAAGTTACCGAGGACTGAGCAAAACAGAACGGCGCAATTTAGACCGGATATTTCACGAGTCGGCAGTGCGTCAGCGTAAGTATTCAGTTAACCACGTTATGCCAGATGGGCCTACCGCCGGGCTTGTCCCGGTTGAGGCGTACCTGTGCACTACAGGGACAAGCCCGGCAAGTAGGGCATCACAAAACGCACGTGGTTCACCGAA
>CAZXYF010000016.1:0-27862 GCA_964644705.1 uncultured candidatus Brocadiaceae bacterium
CGCGATGTTAATCTTCCCTCCGAGTAGTTCTTCTCGAAGCTGCCGCATCCCAACCGAACGGTCTGCATTAGCGTTCCGGCACTGTGGACTCGGTGGACCCTGTGGACTTCGTGGATGTCGCAATTGACATAGTGAATTAGTCATGAGCGCTTCGCACCAGCGCATCCACGGAAAAACAATAACGCCGTTATCCGAGGGACTATTTGCATCATCCGCTGCAACCATCCCGCACCTCGCATCGCCCATCCCACCACTCGCATCTCTTCCCCATATCTCGCATTTACCATGGCCCCTCTTGCACCCTGCACCTCACTCTGGCTTGACATGCTGAGCGTCACTATATATTATGTGAATGGCTATTCACTATGGAGGTTGTTATGAGAGCCCCAAGGCTCAACACCGAAGAGCGCAGAACACAGATTGCCGAGGCCGCCCTGCAAATTATCGCCCAAAAAGGGCTCAAGGATCTCACAGTAGCCCTTATTGCCCGGAAAGTCGGCGTCGTCCCCTCCGCCATCTACCGTCATTTCGACGGAAAGGAGGACATCCTCATTGCCACGCTGGACCTCATTCGCAGCCGGTTAGAAAAGAACGTTGATTCAGTATGTGAGGACACTGCTGAGCCACTGGATCGCCTTAAAAACCTGCTGATGGCACATATTCGCATGATTCGGGAGGATAGAGGGATCCCCCGCCTCATCTTCAGCAGCATGGGGTTTTGTGGAGATCCCACACGGCGAGGAAGGGTGTATCACATAATCCAGAACTACCTTGGACGTATTGAAAATATCGTGAAGGAGGGGCAGAAGCGGGAACTCATCCGCTCCGATATCGGTGCCAGCAGGATAGCCGTTATGTTCCTCGGCATGATTCAACCCGGCGCCATCCTGTGGCACCTCAGCGATGGTGAATTCGACGTCACAAAACAGGCGCGAAAAGCTTGGGATTTGTTTTCCCAATCGATTCAACCGGCGTCTCAGGCCAAAGTCAATGGAGGGGATTAAACGGATGAAATCCATATTCGTCATGCCAGTTGTGATCGGCCTCATCGCACTCACAGGATGCGTCCTCACCCATCCGACGGATCCCTACGAGAGGGTTGCGCCGCAGTATCGACGCGACAGAAACATTGATCCGTCGCCCCGCAACGAATCCCCCACCCTCTCAGGCCCCCTCTCCCGTCGGGAAGCGATCGACATTGCTCTAAACAACAACCCGGATCTGGCGGCCGAAAGACACGCAACCGACGCTGCTCGGGCCCGCGAGGACATTGCGGAGTCCCGTCGGCTACCGAACCTGCGCGGCCGTTCCACCTACACCAACTACGTCAACGAACAGCCTCTCGTGGCGCTCAGTGGTAGTGCTCAGGGTCAAGCGTTTTCCGACGATATCGCCACCGCCGAGATGCTATTGGATGTGCCTCTGTTCACCGGCGGGCGTATCACCAGTCAGATCCGAGCGGCCGAACTCCTCCAGAAAGCCTCTCGCAAGGCGCTCGCCCGGACGAAACGTGAACTCATTTTCAACGTATCCAGCATCTATTACAGCATACTATCTCAGAAACGCGTCATCGGCTCATTGAAGTTCTCCCGCAAGACCTTACGCCAACATCTTGACCAGGTGAAAAACCTGATCGACAATCAGAAAGCCACAAACGTTGACCGACTGCGCACCGAAGTACGCATTTCCAACGTTGAGGAGGAACTTGAACGCGCAAACAACATATTGAAGATCAAACGACATACCCTCGCGAACCTTCTGGGCGTGGAAGATAGCGCGGGAACACTCAAACTGGCCGGAGATCTTGATTTTGATAATCGGTCATTGCCTCCGTTCGAAAAGGCCCTCGATAATGCCATCAAGCAGCGAGCCGATTGCCAGGCCGCCCGACGACGCCTCGAGGCCCGGGCGAAAGAGGTTGATGCCGCGCGGGCCGATCGCTGGCCGGACCTTACTCTGTCGGCCGCATACGGCGACCGCTGGGATGTGTCTCGCATGCATGATCGCGAAGATGCAGGGCATGTGGGCGTCGCTCTCGTCATACCTTTCTTCGAAGGCGGTCGTATCGAAGCCGCCATCCGGGAGCAGCGGTCCAAACTGGGAGCCGAGCAACATCGTCTCCGGCAGTTGCGCCTGCAGATTCGCCTGGATATCCAGACCGCGCGCAGCAACGTGGCCTCCGCACGGAAACGGGTGCAATCCACCCGGAAAGCCGTCGGGCAGAGCAAAGAAAGTTTACGGATTGAGAGGCTCAAACACCGCGAGGGCGAAGCGGTCATCACCGACGTGCTGGATGCTCAGGACGACATGCTGGAAGCGGAGACCAATTACCACCGTGCCCTGGCCGATTACAACACGGCGCTGGCCGAACTGGACTTAGCGATGGGGAACAAACAATGAAACGACTTAAAAACTTTGTCCGGATACTTCTGTTGATAATCGTGCTCGGCGCCCTGGGCATTGGTGCCCTCCTGTTGATCAGAGGCAAAAAAGATGACAATCGGGATGCCCCGGAATTCAAGCTCAAACCCCGCCCCGTCACCGTAACGCGTGCGGAGAAAGGCCGCCTGACCGAGAAACGCAGTTATCTGGCCGTCGTCGAACCACACCGCACAGCCCACATATCCGCCCGTGTTACCGCCCCCGTCACGCAGGTGCACTGCGATGAGGCCGACCGTGTCGAGAAAGGCGAGGCACTGGTGACTCTGGACGGCCAGGAGACTAAACATCGCATTGACGCGGTAAAAGCACAGATCCAGCAGGCCAGGGCCGACCTGGACGCCAACCGGGAAACCATTGAGGCGCAGAAGAGTTCCGTCCGGTATTACAAAGCCGAAGCACAGCGGTATCGCCGCCTGGCCGAACAGAACGCCGTTCCGGAATCGGAGGCGGAAAAGGCCGAGGAGAAGCAGGCGGATATCCGCGGCAGGCTCAATGCATCGAAGGAAAAATCCGAAGCTATCCAGCACCGAATCGCCGCGCTGAAACAGCAGGTGGCCGAACTCCAGACGCGGCTGGGTTATTACACGATTAAAAGCCCGTTCTCCGGTGTAGTGACTGACGTTGAGGTTGATCCCGGAGATATGACATCGCCCCAGACCACAATCGTGAATGTGGAGGATCGAAGCTCCGTGAAATTAACCTTCGACGTCCCCCAGTCCGACCTGCCCGTCGTCAGCACGGGGTTGCCCGTGCGATTCGGTTCGGACGGTACCACGCGGGAAGCCATGATATCGCTGATGTACCCATCCTTGAACCCGGCGCGAATGATGCGGGCCGAGGCCCGGATATCCCACCCGCACACCGCCAGCCTGACGCCGGGCGCCTACATGCCGGTATCCGTCATCGGGGGTCAGCAGGACGACGCCACGTTAATCCCCCGATCCAGTCTCATCGAATCCGACGACGATGAGCCTCACGTATTCGCCGTGGTCGGTGACAGGCTCAAGGCGCGGCCGGTGGAAGTGCAGGGCTACACCGATGGCCGGGCGGCCGTAACCGGCATTTCTCCCGGCACGACGGTTGTGAAAAACACCTATCTGGGATGGGCGCAACTGACCTCCGGCGAGAAGGTGGAGGCCATACAGTGAGCCTCACCCATTATTCCATAAAATACCCGTATGTCGTCATTGCCCTCGCGCTGCTGGTCACGGCCATGGGACTCATGGGGTATTTCAAGACCCCTCTGGATCTGTTCCCGGAAACTTCCCCGCCGCAGGTTGTGGTCATCACCACTCAGCCCGGCGCCGGTGCCAGCGATGTGGCCGATGAGATTACGGAGGTTATTGAAAAGGAGCTCAACACCGTCAGCGGACTGGAAAACCTGCGGAGCACCAGCCGCGATCAGGTCTCCTCCGTGATGGTTGAGTTTGCCTACACAAAAGATCCGGGTGTGGCCCTGCTGGACGTGCAAAACGTTCTGGCGCGAATCCGTGCGGACCTGCCAGACGATGCAGAGGAGCCGCAGATATACGAACTGTCGGAAGCGAGCTCTCGGCCACTCCTCACCCTCGCGCTGAGCCCGGCCGAGAACAGCCGGAAATTGCTGTCGGAGATACGACTGCTGGCGGACAACCAGATCAAAGACAGCATTCTCCAGCTGGACGGCATCGCGGACGTCGATGTTTTTGGTGGGCATAAACCCGAAGTGCGGGTACGCGTGGACCGCGACAAACTCGCCGCTCACAAGGTCTCACTCGACGAGGTCATGGCCACACTGGCCGAACAGAACATCAGCGCACCGGCGGGAACCATCTATGCCAGTGAAAAGGAGTATCTCGTCAGCACGAACGGCGAGTTCGGGAATCTGGCCGATATCCGCAACCTCGCCGTGCGGCGCATCGACAGCGGCGTGCTCCGCATATCCGATCTGGCCGAGGTGCGCCTGGCTGAGGAGGACCAGCGAGTCCTCTACCACGGGAACGGGAAAGAGGCAATCGCCCTGGGCGTCATGCGACCCAGCGGTGGACGTACGGTGGATGCCATAGAACGGATGAAAGACTTTCTGCCCCGCCTCCAGGCAGAATATCCCGACATCCAGTTCGACATCACGCAGGATCAGGCTCCGCTGATCGAGCTGAATCTGGCCGGAATGCGCAACTCGATCATCCAGGCGCTCGTTCTCACCGTACTGATCATCTTCCTGTTTCTGGCCGATTTGCGGGCCGCGCTCGTGGTCAGTATCAGCATACCGCTGGCCTTCCTGTTCAGCCTCATGGTGCTGTGGTTCACCCCATTCACGCTGAACATGATCACGCTCACCGGTCTGATCGTCGCCATCGGTATCGTCGTCGATTCATCCGTGGTGGCCCTGGAGAATATTTACAGGCGACACGAGGAGATGGACGAACCCGATGCGGAAAAGGCAGCGGAGATCGGCACGCGACAGATCGCGCTGGCCGTGACGGCCGGAATATTTACCACCGTGGCCGTCCTGGTGCCCATCATGTTTGTGGGTGGATATCCACAGCGGACGATCGGCCGCCTGAGTTTCACCGTGGCGACCACACTGATCGCATCGCTGCTCGTGGCGCTGACAGTGATCCCCCTTGTGTGTTCTCGCCTGCTGGCCATCCCCCGCCGCAAACAGAACGTGGTTGAACGCGCGGCGTCCTGGGTGGATACGGGAGTGGATGTGCTGCGCGATTTCTACGTATGGGTGCTCAAGCACGCCCTTCACTGGCGCGTGGTGACGTTGATCATCACGGCCGCTCTTTTCATGCTGACCATGCGACTGATACCACCATTGATCGGCAACACCCTGATGCCCCGGATGGACACCGGGATTGTGGCCGTTCAATTCAACACACCGGCCACCGACTCACCAGAACACGTGGAAGGGGTGTTGAATGATGTCGAAGATGTGATTTACGAGTACGACGGCATCCAGATGGTCTCCAGCGTCGTGGGCTCGGAGCCGGGGGCTCTGAGTTTCGGGACCGGTGGATCCACCGCCCAGTCGGCGACCCTCACCGTGTATCTGGTGGACAGGCTGGAACGGGAGGAAACTCAGTGGGAAATCCAAAATCGCTGGCGCAAACAGCTCCGCAAGATACCCGGCATCCAGAGTTACACGGTCAGCAGTTACGGCGCAACCCCCATTTCCACCACCAAAGCCCCCATCGACATCATCATCAGCGGACCCGATCCGCGCATATTGGATCGCCTGGCCAACCGGTGCATGGAGCAATTAGACGGGATCAAGGGTCTGACGGACGTGACGCGTAGCTGGCATTTTGATGAAACGGAGCAAAACGTGCGGATCAACCCGACGCTGGCACGTAAATACGGCACGTCACCAGCGCGAATTTCCCGGGAGCTTCGCGCCGCCGTGAACGGCATTCCCGCCACCACGATGCGTCTGGAGGATTACCTGGACATCCCCATTCGCGTGGAATATGACCGGAGGGCGCTGGAAAGTCTGCCCGACCTGCAGGATGTGTACGTGACCACCACCGACGGCCCCGTGCCCCTGCGAACCCTGGCCACCATCCAGAGTCAGCGCGAGCAGCCTTCCACCCGGGAAGGACTTCGGGAAACGATCGACATCACCGCGGTCACCGTCGAGCTGACCGAAGCGCACGTCGCCCCCGAGATTGAGAAACGGATATCCACCATCGACCTGCCACGGGGGTATGATATTGAACTGGCCGGAACGACCAAAGACATGAAGGAAACACAGGGGCGTCTGGGCGGAGCACTGGTCGTCGGCATCATCATGCTCTACCTGCTGCTGGTCGTCATGTTCAAATCCTTCATTTACCCCGTATCGATCATGTCGATCATCCCCGTGGCCATCGCCGGTGGGTTCTGGGGACTGCTGATCTTCGACAAGCCGATGTGTATGCCGGCGATGATGGGCATGATTTTTCTGGCGGGGACGAAGGTCAACGACAGCATCATGCTGCTGGATTTCATCGTCGAATCACGCGAAGGCGGGTTGGGCCGGCATGAGGCCATTCTGGAATCCATCCGGCTGCGCCTGCGCCCCATTCTCATGACCACATTCTCCACCGTCGTGGGCCTCTCCCCCCTGGTTTTTGAGATGGCGGTGGGTCTGGAGCGGCTGAGCCCCCTGGCCATCGTCGCCGCCAGCGGCATGCTGGTGGGAACGTTCCTGACGATGGTGGTCGTGCCGGTGGTTTATACCTGTCTGGATGATCTTCAGCATGGTGCTAAACGCCTCGCAGGACTCGTTTTCGGGTAATCAACTGGTTGAGGCATTTGACCGTTCGTCTCTCCATTGTCAATACTGTCAATACTGCCAACGCGGCCAATCCGGTCAGGCTGTTCTGCTCATAAGCAGTTGGAAATAGTTTTTGTTCTCAAGCATTTATCAGGAGTTGGAAATGGAATCGGCTCGCGAACGCGTCTTGAAAGCGGTCAACCACAAGGAACCGAAGACAACCCCGGTTAACATCAGTAATCTTTACGGTCAGGATCGATGGCTGGAGCATTACGGGGCTTCAGATTCTCTCGACCTGAGATACAAAATGAACCTGGATGTTCAGTACGCGCGGCCAGTGTATACAGGCGAGCATGCCGATCAGGAACTGAGTGCATACGGAACGCCCATCGACGGCGTATTCGGTGCCGAAGGGAGCGGCTATGGGGATGCGCGAGGTGGGTATCCCCTTGCGGACGCGCAAACCGTCCAGGACGTCGAGAACTTCGACTGGCCCGACCCCGATGATTTTGACTACGACGCGGCGGCCACCGTGCTCAAGGCTATCCCCGATGATGTGGCAAAACGCGTGGACGCAAAATACGGACTCTGGCAACCGAACGAACCAAACCATAAATGTCAGAGCGGCCCCTGGCTGCCCCTGATCTGCACTTTATTCGATCTCTTCGGTCTGGATACAACCCTGACGAAGATGGCCGCTGCCCCCAAAATTATGCACGCGACCATCGACCATATCGAAGAGTTTATGCTGGAATTTATTCGGCGCACCTGTGAGGCCACCGAGGGGCTGGCCGATTTCTTCTATCTCGGGGATGACTTCGCAACGCAGAACGGATTGATGATCTCGCCATCGTACTGGCGGAAATATTTGGGGCCGACATTCAAGAAGATGTTTGACCTTGCCAAAAGCTATGACATGAAAGTCTGGTTCCACAGCTGCGGACAATTTGTCCCCGTCTTGCCCGACCTGATCGATTATGGAATGGACGTCTGGGAGACGGTTCAGGTCCACCTGGAGGGCAATGATCCAACCATGTTAAAACGTGAATTTGGCGATCATATCACCTTCCATGGAGGAATCTGCACCCAACACACGCTGCCCAATGGATCGCCTGAGGACGTCCGAGAAGAGGTCCAGAATCGCGTTAAAGTCCTTGGCGACGGCGGGGGCTACATCTGTGCTCCCGATCATGGCGTGATGCCCGATGTTCCGATCGAGAACATCGAGGCGTTTATAGGCGCGGCGCGACAAACCGCTCCCTGAGGGAACTCAACGTTCTCCCATGCAGAGCTAACCCGCATTTCTCCCGAGCCCAAAACGGCATCCATGTTTTCGGATGAGGAGTTCTGCCCCCGCCCCTGCCTGGCAACCTCTCCGCTGTGACGGAATTGCTTTTTTTGTTATAGTCAGATTTGTCATGGCGTTCATTCCTCCATCCCTTTGACACATAGCTTTTTTGCACTATTTTCGAGGTGTATTCAATGCAAACTCAAACGGACGGCATTCGTGCCGCTTTCCCCTGCGTCTGTATATATTTGCTCTGCTGTCTGGGGCTCTTCGGAAGCGTCAGGCGATCATCAGCCGGTGAACGCGTCCACGTAAGATTCAGCAAACAGGGGGTTGCCCGCCTGGACTGGGGCAAAAACAAGCTCGCCGGAAACAAGGTATTTGCAGTTCAGCGCGTTGTATTACAGGAGTGGACCGAGAACGGCGAGGGGCCATGGGGTTATCGTTTTACTGAACCCTCCCTGAAAGAACCAGAGGTGCGCGTCGATGCCAATCAGGGCCGTATAACTCATCGATATCCCTGGGGTCGCGTCTCACTCACATTTGTCCCGCAACAGGACAAATTAGTACTCCTGGTCAACATTGAGAATTCAGGTGAGAAAACAATTGCCGATTTTGAACTCCGGTTACTGGATCTGTCCTTCAAAAAGCGTCAGGGACATTTGAAACGAGGAGCCGTGCAGATGTCGCTGGATCGCCCCACGCCATATAAGCTGAACCTGGCACAGGGAAAGATGTTCGTCACTTACGAAAGCACAGATTCTCCGGTTCAATTCGGGTTCACCGGGCGTCACGGAGAGGAAGGTAAAAACCATTCACTCAAAGTTTTGGGGGGAGTACCTGCCCTTCTGGAAAACGAACCGGTCGTGCCCATCCTGGGCCGCCCTCAAATTAAACCCGGGGAAAGCAAACAGTTGAAGTTCGTCCTCCGTTTTGCACCATCAAACACTCCAGATAACATCGTACTGCGCCCCTTCTACAAAAAATACCTGCAGGCTCAAAAACCCAAGCTGGACTGGTCTGACAGACGACCGATCGGCAAACTATCCATCCCCAGCTCTCCCCGTTACGTTACCACCAAGAATCCGCGTGGCTGGTTTAAGTCCCCGGCCATGGATATCCACACAAAAAAGGGGAAGAAAAAATTCCGTAGTAAACTGTTGGATCTGGCGGACAATGCGATACAACGAATGAAATCCGGCAACGCGCAGGGAGTGGTGGTAACGAACATAGCCGGAGGTCATATCTATCCCGAAGTCCCCTATGGTGCCCCCCGGCATTTGAAGGATATAGCCCCGGAAATGGACCGCCTCGCCGACCAATTCTTCAAGAAGTTCAGCGATGCCGGGCTGCGCGTGGGCGTTACTATTCGCCCATCGGCCGTCTTCTATTCGAAACGCCGGCAACGATGGAGCCAGAAGGCAGGCCATTTCATGCCGGAACACGAAACGTTTGGCGAAGACCTACGGGGAGACAAGCCCTCTGGCTATCCGAATGAATGCATCTATCCCGTCGCGGAACGCATGTCCAAAAAGATTCAGTATGCCAGGGAGCGATGGGGATGCTCCATTTTTTACATTCCCGATAACGGAATCTGGCTGAAGCCCGGTCCGGACCGGGAAGTTGAATGGAAATATTTCGATGGCCAGGTTCTCCAAAAACTGCAGAAATGGCATCCCAACGTCCTGTTGATCCCGCATCACACCAAACGCATCCTGCGCTCGGCGCGTTCACGAAACGTAATCAGGCAGATAGGGAAAAAAGATAGATACCTTGTTTATCGCCAGTCACTCCGGGGCACGGCCGAAAGACGTCTGGCTGGTCTCGCGACTCCTTCATGGGTAATAGCCAACGCCTTTCGTTACACCCAGACTCACTGGCATAACTTCCAGAACAAAGTTTTTTATGGCCGCAGGCACGTGCTGAATCAGGCATACTGGGCCAACGCCGCTCCGTTCGTTGATCTCGACCTCAAAAGGAGAATACGGGAATATGTGCTGACCCTGGAACAACACATGGAATATTCCCGAGAAGAGGCCAACAAAATGGCCGAGGCGGAGATCCCGTTTGAAAAGACTCCTGATAGGGTGCGCGAGTGGAGGCCCCAGGGTTTTTCGATCATTGACACCGAAGGGGCCCGAACCGACATTCGACGCACGGAGATTGTCAAGACGGCATCCTGGGGGGATGTGCTTATGTGGCCCGCCACGGAACCACCAGCAAAAATCAAAGCGCTGTACGAACCCGCTAAAAACAAAATGTCCAGGACTCTGGCCGCGGCACGCCAGCTCGAATTACTCGAAAAGGATTCCCATGGGGCATTGCGCCCGGTTTCGGAAGTCTGGGGCCTCGGCCAGGCCATTGACCCGCAACGTTTGCTCGCCAATCGGAACAATAGCGTGCCCGATGGTCTTCGCATGAAAGTGGCCTATGGCCCCGGGAAAAAGCACGCGCTGCTCATGGTTGCCTGGCAGGGACGAAACGGTGAAACCATCCATCTGAAACCTGACCTTGGGGAGCTCGAACTTGAAGGATCAGCTGTCTCCGTATGGCCTCTCACAACAGGAGCGAAGATGTACACGAAAAAAGGCATCAAGGTCCTGCCTGACCCCGTCGCTGGCCTGACTGTCATGCTACTGCGCGGCGAAAACAAATCCCCAGGAACAACAAAACCGAATGTCTTGCTGGGAGCTTCGTTTGACGATAGCCCGGACGCCGATGTCGGGGGAGGCATACCTGGTTCAAGAAAATCACAAAACGTCCAATTTGCCGCGGGAAAAGACGGGAAGGCCCTCCGACTCGGCAATGCCACCCAGGTCCAATATGGTGTCGTTCCCAATTGGTTCAACGGCAGCCTCGAATTTGACCTTAAAGCCCTGAAGATGGGAAAAGACAGGCTCCCGATCATCCGGCTGAAGCACTATGTTGATCTGAAGCTGGCCCTGGAAAACCAACACGGGCGGATGAGTCTCTCTGTAGAAGCGCGCGAGAACACGCTAAAGAAGGACAAAACTAAAACTCGACGCCGATCTGTATCACTGGGTAGGGGGACTGGAACCTGGTATCACATAACGATCACGTGGGAGCTCGGTCAATACTCCATCTACGTAAATGGCGACAGACGTCAATCCATTACTGTTCCGGCAGGTATTGCGACGCGTGATGGTACAGGATACAAACCAGGAGTAGTCGTTGGACATCATCAAACCACTGACACACGAGCCCTTCTGGACTCATTACTCATCTATGACCGGTATCTGACGGAAGAGACAATCCAACAACGAAGAACCAGCCAGGGGGTAACGCCCGCAACACCAAAACCCAAAAAGCAAATGAGTGCATGGCTCTGGGGTAAATTCCCCAAAAAGGTAATTGCCGGTGTCAACGCCCGTGACGTCAAGGGCTGGGGTAATGTCAAAAAATTCAAGGTCGAACTTTTCAAAGTACTCAGGGCCGAACGTCGCACTGTAGCCCGCGCCACTTTCGGAAGCTTTGGGGGGGTCGCCGTGGGCAAACTGAAATATGACCCGGATGAAGGAGTCGATCTGGAATCCCTGGCCGAACATGCCGAGCCTGATATTGGGGAATCCGAAGACAATTCAGAGGTGGACAGCCTCACTGACGATGTAATGAAGGACCTGGGTAATGAGATGAAGTTTACCCTGGAGATCACCCCTGTCACCGAGAAGGGCAAGATGCCCTCTCGGTCGGTCACGGTCACAACTCGAGATAATAAAGTCACCCAGAATCGCTGGTAAAAAGGAGCGATAAATATGCGATCTACCCCCCACTGGCAGTTATCTGCACAACACACATGGATGTCCGAGATTACGAAGGCAAGTGGTTTGCTGATCATTACGGGCCTGGCCCTGCTTCTGGCTGCAGGCCCCGGAAACGCGCAAGATCTGGAACCGGGCAAGGTGCAGTTTTCATCCAACAATGATGGCATAAAACTCAAGTGGCGCGACCTCGAACCCATAGCCAATCCCAAGCCATCCGCCAAACGGGTTGTTCTGGAAACCCAAAAGGTGAACCCTGAAAACGACTTAAGGAACTTCAGTTTTAGCCAGGTCCCCCTGAAAAAGACGTCCGCCAAATTCGACCGGAACAAACGCCAGTACATCACCAAATATGATTGGGGACAACTCCGGACCCGTTATTCTCTGGAAAAAGACGTGCTGAGGATTCGCCTTTCAGCCCATAACTCCACCGACAAGCCTGTTGCGAATTTCAGATTCCGCATTCTACAGGTCCGCCTGCCCAACAAACCCAAAAAACTCCAGAAAGGAAAAGTTCGAAGCACGCGCGACCAGCCGGTGGCGATCGGATTTAAAGCAGGAACAGGCAAGATGTATGCCTCCTACGAGAGCTTTGCACCTCCCGTCAAGTTTGGCTTCGCGAAGCCGGAAAAGGGACAGAACGGAATCTACTCTCTGGTTGTTGGGGGAGGCATACACGTGTTACCACGAGACGGAATGGTTGTCCCGCCCAAAGGCCTTCCCCGGATTCCGCCGGGTGAAACCCTGGAACTGGAATTTGCGTTGCGTTTTGCCGGTCAGGATACGAACCGAGCCTGGGCCCTTCGAGGATTTTTTGACGATTACCACAACTTCCTCTCCCCCATGCTTGACTGGCCCGACCGCCGCCCCATCGGCGCCGTCTACATGATGGCCGAGTGGGGCAAAATTGGCACACAGTTTGGCACCGAGATGACCAATCCGCGGCGTCTGGCCAGCCCCCTGTTGGACACAACGGATGTCTTCTCACCTCACGGCAAAGACCTCCTGCGGCGGAACCTGCAGGCTATGGCCCGGAGCACCGTTGAAGCCCTGAAAGAAATGAACGCCCAGGGAGCTATTTTATGGAATCCCACCGTGGGATTCCATGGTTTCCACTTTTCCGGTGATCCCCGCATGGTTCCGATCCTTACACCGGAACTTGACGAACCTCTCGATGATTATTTTCGCATCATTAGAGAGGCCGGTTTCCGCGTCGGTGTCACGATTCGACATCCCCAGCTGCAGTGGCGAGGCGACCGTTGGGCGCAGGGCATCGGGAATATCAATCCCAAGGGTGATCCCCTCAAAAAGAACTATGAACGATTCATCCCCGAACACACGCGGTGGTGGACCGTTTACCCCATCGCACGACGTCTGTCAGCAAAGATAGCATATGCCAAAAAACGATGGGGATGCACACTCTTTTATTACGATACGAGCACGATAAGGCGATTCCACCGCACGGGGAACGGACAAAACATGGTAACATCCCCCCCCCGAGCCCACATCTACCGCAAGCTGCGTGAAGAGCATCCCGACGTAATAATTTTCCCCGAACTACGAGATAGGATTGCCCCCGCAGCCTACACAGCTCCTTACGGGCAAACAGGTTACGGTCGCATACGCCCCACTTACAAAGGTGACTACACGCGCGATATTATCCCGAACTACTTTGGGTTCAACTACATTCATGACAGCGGCGGCGATCCCTGGAAACCACGCCTTAACCGCATTAACGAAATTGTGTGGGGAGAAATCCTCGCCACCGACGGTTGGTCGATTGGTGGTAAACAGCGTTCAATTCGGGTTCATTACAATCACGCCAACGACAAACTTCGCCGAGCAACCACAATGGCAAAACAATTCGGCGTGCTCGACACCGAAAGGGAACATTTACCCCTGCCCTACGCGATCCGAAATGCCACTCGTATCCGATCTTCGAACATAGTTGCCAATCCCCCCGCCCATCCACAACTGCGCACTTATGCGGCAGTGGGAGAGAACAAGCGGGAAGGCCTCCTTATGCTGGCCTGGTATGGCTGGCCCTATTCCCGTGGCACCACCCTCAAATCGTCTTTACCCGGTCTGGATCTTAACGGCGAACATTTTGACGTCTGGGATATTGAAACCGGCGAGCTACTGAATACCAAAAAGGGCATAAAGGTGCCGGGGGCTCCCGTCACTATGTTCCGGGCTTTATACGTCCGTGCCACCGACAATCCGACTCCCCCTGCCCGCACAAAAGGTGTAGCGATGCGAGCCTCATTCAACAAGGGACTCGCGCCGGACCATGGAGGTGGACTGCTGACGAATAACGGCAACGCGAACCGCGCCGACGGCCATAGCGGTGCGGCTCTGCAAATCAACGGAGATGGGGTAGCCCGATATGGAGTGGTGCCGAGCTGGTACAGCGGTACCGTTGAATTCGACCTCCGTGTGCAATCGTTGGACGATAACCCCCTGACCCTGGTCAGGCTCCGCCACCATCTCAACACTACTCTTAAGCTCGTATCCCGGGCGGGTCAACCGGCACTTCGGCTACAAACGTTAGAATGGAGAGCCGCAAAGGATTACTGGAAAGACACCCAGCTCTCCCCGGTAGAGGACGAGGGATACACAACCCGGAAAACTACCGTGGCCCTTCCCAAAAAGAACGAATGGCAGCGCATCGTGCTGGCATGGGAACTGGGACAATACAAGGTGTATGTCAACGGAGAACGCAAAGGAGTTATAACCAGCCCCGTTATGACGCGCTGGCGGGACGGCACTGTGCTGAAACCCGGTCTGATTCTGGGAATGGATACCAAAACACCGCTTAATGCAAAGGCACAGGTGGATTCTCTCAACCTCTACGACTGGTGTTTCAGAGACCAGGATGCGCAGAACCGCACTCCCCGAACGGGCTTTGCCGCCCTGCCCAAACCTGCCGATCAAAAACCCACTGTCTGGCTCTGGGGCAACGGGCCGAAAAAACTGCGGATGGCGGTCAACGCCCGGCGTTGCTCCAACGGCGAGCGCTCCAAATCATTCAAAGCCACGCTGTATCGGAAAAACGACGACGAACTGCTGGAACTGTCTTCCGGGAATACTCAACCCTATCGCGGAGTGCGTACTATTTTGATGGAGTACGAGCCTAAAGCCAACGTTAATGCCACCGATGCGATGGTGAATGAAGAAGGCGACTCAGACGATTTGGCTGGCGACCTGGACAACCTTATTCAGGACTATGTGCTCAAAATCAAAGTGGCGGCGCATGGAAAGAACCCTCCGGATCGCAAGGAAGTTTTCCGTTTCGACTCCAAAAAGAAAACGTGGCGGCACTGGTAGAAAACAGCACACCGTCAATCATTGTGAGATTGACAAACAAGAGATGCAGTGATACCCTCATATCGACCTTATCGTACTTCCCCCTGTTTATCTGTCCTTTACAGGCGATATGGGCAATTGCATATGGGCTTCTATCCCGCGTTACGTGAGCTCACCAGTCAACGCGGTTCTCCCCTCGATCTATTATATCCCGGTCATTACCCGAGACTATCACCCATGAGTCTGGATGAATTACGCGAGACTATTGATGAGATTGACATCCAGATTGTGGATCTAATTAATAGACGTGCACAGGTTGCACATGAGATAGGCAAACTGAAGAACAAGGACGGAGACACGATTTATAAGCCGCACCGGGAACAAGCGGTGCTCGATCATGCGCTGGCAGCCAGTGATGGTCCCCTCGCCGATGAAGCCGTGCAGGCGGTGTTCCGAGAAATCATGTCGGGCTGTATTGCACTGGAAAAGCCTATCAAAGTCGCCTATCTTGGGCCGAAAGGAACGTTTACACACTGGGCCGCGCGGTCAAAGTTTGGCGATAGTATCGTGTACGAACCGGCATCTTCTCTGGCCGATGTGTTTGAGGAGGTGGAACGGACGCGTGCCGATTACGGAGTTGTCCCCGTCGAGAACTCCACTGAAGGGGCAATTCGCGAAACCCTTGCTCTACTGCTGGACAGTCCCCTGAAAATATGTGCCGAGATCGTTTTTGAGATCAACCACGCCCTGATGGCAAATTGCGCGCTGGAAGATATTGAGACTCTCTATTCAAAAGAGACGGTCTTCGGACAGACGCGCCAGTGGCTGCGCCAGCATCTTCCTGACGCCCGGCAGAAGGACGTGGACAGCACGGGCCACGCTGCCGAATTGGCCAGCAGAGAGGAACACGCCGCCGCCATCGGACACGCCGGGCTGGCTGACGCCTACGAACTTGATGTTTTGTTCGACCGGATACAGGACAGGATCAACAATGAAACGCGCTTTTTCGTTCTCGGTCAACACATCAGTGATGCGACGGGGAACGATAAGACGGCCATTCTCTGCAGCGTCAAAGATCGGGCTGGAGCGCTTCATGACCTCCTCAATCCGTTCAAGGAACATGATATCAACATGACAAAAATTGAGTCGTTTCCTTCGCCGGATGGCAGCTGGAAATATAACTTTTTCATTGATTTTGTCGGACACCCCGACAAAGACGTCATCCAGGATGCTCTTGACAAAATGGGCGAACACTGCGACCGGATAAAAATCCTGGGGGCTTTTCCCCGATGCACGGGATAAGATCGAACAGTGCCCGACACCCAATTTTTCCCGCATCGACCACTTGATACGACCAATAAACCGTTGACTAACTTTCATTACATTCACTCACAGAGATGTAGCAAGGAGCAAAAGAATGCGCAAGATATTTGTTGCTGGTAACTGGAAGATGAACCTGGACCGTGAAAGCTGCTGTTCCCTCGCCAGAGCGCTCAAGGAACAGGTGGGACAGGTGGATGATATTACTCTGGGCGTCTCCCCCCCGTTTGTGTATCTCGCGGATGTCTGCGATATTCTGGCAGACACGACCATCGGGGTTGCCGGCCAGAACATGTGCACCGAAGCCGAAGGCGCCTATACCGGGAAAATAAGCGGTCCAATGCTGCGCGACGTGGGCTGTGACTCCGTAATCCTCGGCCACTCCGAACCCCGTCACATTTACGGTGAAACCGATGAACTTGTAAACGAGAAAGTTCTGAAAGCCTTTGAATACGGGCTCAAACCGATCATTTGTGTGGGAGAGAAACTGGAACAACGTGAGGCCGGAGATACGAAGGCGGTTGTTTCCGGACAGGTCGAAGCGGCTCTGCAGGGCGTTTCAAAGGATCAGATGGCCGATGTGACAATTGCATATGAACCGGTATGGGCAATCGGGACGGGCCATACCGCTACCCCCGACCAGGCGGAAGAGGTTCATCAGCTCATCCGGTGCATGGTCGGTGACTTCTTCGATACATCCGTCGCCGATGATCTCGTCATTCAATACGGTGGAAGCGTCAAACCCCATAACGCCGAAGAGCTGCTTTCCCAGCCCGACGTTGACGGTGCCCTCGTTGGTGGCGCGAGCCTGAGCGCGGAAGACTTTGTCCCGATTATTGACATCGGTTGCTCGATTCAAACGAGCTAACTGCTCAGGAGGGGTTCCGGAGATACATTCTACGGAACCCCTTCCCTTCTCCGCAGGACAGATTGGCTATGGACCATTAGGTATAATTTTAACTGTGAGAATTGAATGATGGATGCCGATCAGATTCAAAAACTGCTCAAACGAGTGGCTATAGCCGGTGCCTTCTTCCTCGTTGCCTTTCTCTTCTACATGCTGAGCTGGCGCAGCGTACTTGTCGGTTACGGAATTGTTGTCACCGTGGTGATGATTCTTGCCATTCTCCTCCAGAGCGGGCGCGGGGGGGGACTGGCCAGTATGGGAGGAATGGGGGACAGCAATATGCTGGGAGCTCGCGCGGCCACCCCCATCGCTAAGGCCACCTACATTATGGGGGGGCTTTTCCTTTTTATCTGCATGCTCGTGGCGCGTCTGGGCAACCTCAAAGCCAAATCCCCCGAGGTCCTGAAACCAGATACTTCCCAGAAAATGGAACAGACAACGAGCAAAAGGGATTCAAGTGCCGGCAAAAAGGAAACAAGCGACACTTCGGATGAAGCAACTAACACGACCAGCTCCGACGCTTCCGCTGCCCCACCTTCCTCCACTTCCGGCGAAACCAACAAAGGAGACCAGCAGTGATACGCAGCATGACCGGGTACGGCACGGCCGAGACCATTGATACGAACTGGACCATCCGCGTGGAAGTGCGGTCCGTCAATCACAGTGATCTCAAAGTCTCACCGCGCCTCCCGGAAGCTCTGAGATTGAAGGAAAGCGACCTGACAAGTGTTGTAAAAGACAAAATCGGTCGCGGACAGGTTTATGTCACCGTCACCTGTGATGTGGCGGATGCCGCAGCGGAAATGATGGTCGACAAAGAGAAACTGCGCGGCTACCTTGAAGGAGTCAAAAAAGTTGTCGGTGGAGAAAGCATTCCCCTGCAAGCAGAAGCAGGATCGCTACTTGAGCTCCCGGGGGTTCTCGCCTCCACCTCACTCCCGCCCTCTTTCCGCGAAGAAATATGGCCCGAAGTGGTTGAAGCAACTGAATTGGCCATGGACGACCTCATTGCGATGCGAGAGGCAGAAGGAGCCAATCTCGCCACTCAACTGGAAGAAATCGCCACTGATCTGGGGGAAAAAAATGAAGAAGTGGCGGATCGCCTGGACGGATGCCTTCAGGCGTATCAGGAGCGTCTGACGGATCGTGTTGATGAACTTATCCAGGCAAACGACATGAATGCCTCACCGGATGGAGAAGCTCTCGCGAAGGAACTGGCGGTTATCGCTGAAAAAAGTGATATCAGCGAAGAGATCACTCGCATGCGCAGTCATGTTGATCAGTTCCTCAATGTAATCGAAAACACTAAGAGCACGGTGGGGAAAAAACTGGAGTTCATTGTTCAGGAAATGTTGCGCGAAGCAAATACCATGTCTGCAAAACTCCCCTCGAGCGGAATGGTGGAGCTGGCTGTGGATATCAAATCCGACGTTCAGAAGCTGCGTGAACAGGTCAGAAACATAGAGTAGAAGCACCGATCAACACATAATTTCTGCCGGATGGAAACCTCCCATGGATTCTAATTGTCATTCAAGTGGGCTGAAAAATCCGGAACGTGTTTTTATCCTGTCCGGCCCCAGCGGTGTTGGTAAGAATACCGTGGCTGAGCAGATTTGTGAGAAAAAGGGGATAAGCCGCGCTGTGACCGCTACCACGCGCAGTCCTCGACCGGATGAGGAAGATGGACGAGATTATTACTTCGTGACATCTCAAGAGTTCGAACAGTGGTTGAAGGAAGGCAAACTGGTGGAATATAACGAATACGGTGGGAACTATTACGGCACGCCCGTATTCTCCGTGAACACCGCCACGCAGAACAATGACCACGTAATACTGGTGATCGATGTTAACGGGGCACTGAAGATAAAACGACAGGCACCTGAGGTACATCTCATTTTCCTCAAACCCCCTGATCTTGACACTCTTGAACAACGGCTACGCGGACGAGGAGATGAAGATGAGGAGAGCATCTGCTACCGGCTCCGTCAGGCAGAAACGGAAATGCAAATGGAAGAGAAATACGATTACACGGTTATCAATGATGATCTTGACATGGCCATAGACCAGGTCGAACACATTCTTCAACGAAACACGTAAAACAACCCCAAGGAGGTAGATTTAGGCAATGGCAAAAGCAACGGGCCAGAGAATTGAAGAACTCAGTCACGAACTCGGCGGACGTTTCAAACTCACCTCACTTATTCAGAAACGTGTCCGGAATTACTATGTCACCGGCCGGGCATTTATGCCCAAGGTCGACAACCTGGACGAGCTCTTTGAACTCGTGCTCGATCAGGTTGAAGAGGGAGAAATACGACTGCAACTACCCGAACAGACCCCGCCCACTTTCAAGTCTCTTTCCGGGGAAGATTCCGAAAACGACGAAGGGTAATAACTCATGGGATTACCCAACATCATTATCATACTTTTGCTCGGAGGCGCCACCGTATGCACGGTGGTTTTCCTGGTCGCCATGTGGCGATGGATGCGCGCTCATGAAAAGGTTGCTCAGAACCTGGACAATCTGGTTGAGGTCCTCGGGGATGAGGACGATAACGACCACTGATCTGCAACTACAGTGAATCCTCTCGAAAGGTGTCTCGATGTCTGCCCCAATTTGCTGCGGCGTGGTGGGATGCGGCGTGATTGCCCCCACCCACGTGGAGAGTTATCTGGAACAGAACAACGTCCAGGTCAAATGGGCGTGCGATTTGATTGAATCAAAGGCCGAAAAGATCGCGAACGAATACGACGTCCCCCGTGTCACCACCCATTATCAAGATGTTCTTGACGATCCCGAGGTGGATTGCGTGAGCGTTTGTACAGATCATGCGACCCATGCTCCCATTACGATTGATGCCCTCGACAGGGGGAAACACGTCCTGTGCGAGAAAGCCCTCGCAGCCACTCCCGAGGAAATGGACGCGATGTTTGATGCGCATGAACGCAATCCCCACCTCGTGTTCAGCGGTGTCTTTCAGCATCGCTTCGATGCCATCTACCGATCCCTGAAACAACTGATGCAGGAAGGGGTTTTTGGAACGACGCTGACGGCCGGCGCACAGGTTCGCTGTCTTCGTACCCATGGGTACTACAACGGAGATGAGTGGCGGGGCACGTGGGCCCAGGAGGGGGGGTCGGTTCTGATCAATCAGGCGATTCACTATATCGATATCCTCCTGTGGCTTATGGGCGGAGCCAGAGAGGTATCCGGAGCCCACACCAACCTGACCCATCAGGGCGTGATCGAAACGGAAGATTGTGCTGTGGCGGCTCTTCGATTGAAGAATGGCTGTCTGGGCACCATTGAGGCGACCTCCTCCAGCCACCTGACATGGGAGCCAACCATATCGATTCACGGCACGACCGGATCCGTGGAAATACGGGATTCAGAACCGATCAAAATCACATTTGAAGATCCCGCCGTTGAAGAACACGTCAACCATCTCATAACCGACGCCCGGGAGAAGAGTGGCGTGCAGGCCAGCAAGGATTACTACGGTTCCGGCCATGCAGCACAAATCGCAGATTTCGTTTCCGCTATTCGGGAACAACGCGAGCCCTTTGTCCCTGCCCGGGAGGCACGTCACACTGTTGATGTGGTATTGAAAACTTACGAATCCCACGAAACGGGGCGGTGGTTATCGTGTGAACCGGATTGTCATTAATAACCTGATGTTTAACGGACTCTGGTAATCCGTTCTTTAGAAGTTGCCCTGTGAAAGACACGACAATGCAGAGATTCAACGTGGACCTTTGTATCCTTGAATCAGTGTCTCCCTGTATCTTCCGAACAGGATAGCGTGAAAATGGGATGCATAAAATTGGGCTGAAACCTTAGGATACTTATGAAGGTCCGATTATCCTGATTTGCGGGGAAGAGTAATCATGGCGGAACAAAATGCAGATCGAAAAAACATAGTCCTTGGCGTAAGCGGATCCATTGCCGCGTATAAAGCATGCTCCGTTGTACGGGGCATTATGCGAAAAACCCACGATGTGCGCGTTGTGATGACCGATTCGGCACAAAAACTGGTAACACCTGCCACCTTCCGGGCGCTCTCCGGTTCGCCGGTCGCCACCACACTCTGGCCGTCAGAGGAATCGGCGCGGCTGGTCCATATTCGGCTGTCCGAATGGGCCGATGCCATGGGTATTGTCCCGGCCACCGCCAACATCATCGGCAAAATCACGTCCGGCATCGCCGACGAAATACTCAGCACAACATGGATGGCCTGCAGTTGCCCCAAACTCATCGCACCGGCCATGAACGACCAGATGTGGACGAGCGTGGCCGTGCAGGAGAATGTAAACGAGCTTCGGGGCAGAAAAGACGTTCACTTTGTCGAACCGGTGAGCGGCGTGCTGGCCAGCGGGAAGGATGCCGAAACCGGCCACCTCGCTCCCGTGCACAAAATCGTTGAGGCCATCGACACCCTCATTTGACACCTCGTCCACGGAATACGTTTCAGAACGGTTTAGAAGCTTTTCCAACCTCATAATAGTCTTTTTTCTTCATGTTAAAGGTCAGTATCTATGTCAGACGCAGTACGAGTAGAGATCAAACGCAAGGACGGATGTGACGACCTGGATTTGCCGCGCTACATGAGCGAAGGCGCCGCCGGTATGGACCTGTATGCCGCCGTTGACGGTGAAAAAACCATCGCCGCCGGTAAAGTCACCCTGATCCCCACTGGAATTCGCATAGCGCTACCCCGGGGATACGAGGCCCAGGTCCGGCCAAGAAGCGGGCTGGCCCTCAACGACGGCATCACTGTTTTGAATTCCCCCGGCACCATCGACAGTGATTACCGGGCCGAAGTCGGCGTAATACTCGCCAATCTCAGCGATGAGCCGTTCGTCGTCAAACGCGGGATGCGTGTTGCACAGATGGTCATCGCCCGGGCCATTCAGGCCGATCTCGTTGAGGTTGAGGAGCTGAATAAGACCGACCGCCAGCACGGGGGATTTGGCTCAACCGGTCTCCACTGATATCGAATTGACCCGACCCGAACATTTCACGGATCTTCATAGATCTTCTCAGGGCATTTACTCTTCTGCTCAACAAATGGGCCTCTGCCCCATTTGTGCGTTACTCCCTTCCGGTAGCCCCCCATGACAGTTCGATTTCACTCCCCCGCCCCCGCACCATAATTTTTCGCATCTCCCCATCCACCTCCCGCTGTCAAATTGACAGCCCCGCCATACCATCACCACATGGTCTGTCGGATTGACAGTGGGCCTCGACGGGGAAATTAATGCCTGCCTGCCGCTCGGTTCGTAAGGTGGCAAATGAGACCTCTCAGGAAAGGGCGGCATGGCGTTTGCATTAATAAACTCTCCACGATGAATTTCTAATCGGGATTCCCGCAGATACTAATCTGCCCAACGAGCGGGACCCATTCACTGTGTTAATTGTAGATACCCGATAACTCCGGGAACATATGGAGGACTGTAAGAATGCCAGCAAAGCAGTTGTGTTATGAACGTGAAGCGCGTGAAAAGATAATGCAAGGTGTTGAAAAGCTTGCTCGCGCAGTGAAAACCACCCTCGGCCCCCGTGGCCGCACTGCGGTTCTTGACAAAGGATTCGGTAGCCCGAACATCACCAAAGATGGTGTGACGGTTGCCGAAGACATTGACTTAGTTGACAAATACGAAAATCTCGGTGCCCGCCTGCTCCGGGAAGCCGCATCAAAGACCAATGATGATGCCGGTGACGGAACCACAACCGCCACCGTACTGGCGGAGGCGATTGCGAGCGAAGGCATGAAGCGTGTCACCAGCGGCGTGGATGCAATGGCGCTGCGGCGCGGGCTGATCAAAGCGGCCGACGCCATGGTTGATGCTCTTCAGGCCGAGAGTCGTCCGGTGGAAGAGAACAAAGATATCGAAGCGATCGGTACCATTGCCGCCAATAACGAGAGCGAAATCGGCAAACTGATCGCCCGTGCAATGGATGATGTCGGCCCCACAGGGGTTGTCACCGTCGAAGAGGGACGCGGAATGGAGAGTACGGTTTCCGTCGTCGAAGGTATGCAATTTGACCGCGGTTACCTCTCGCCCCAGTTCGTTACCGATGAGGACAACATGGAGGCGATCCTGGAGGACTGCCAGGTCCTGGTGTATGAGAAAAAGATCACTTCGGCGGCTGGCCTTGTGCCACTGCTCGAACGGGTCGCCGATCAGGATAAACCCCTTCTGATCATCAGTGAAGATGTGGAGGACGAAGCCCTGGCCACACTCGCGGTGAACAAAGCTCGCGGCGTGGTTGATGTGTGCGCCGTCAAAGCCCCCGGGTATGGGGATCGGCGGAAAGCGATGATGGAAGACATCGCCGTCCTGACCGGCGCGCGTCCGATTTTTGAATCACTGGGCGTTGATCTCGAGAACGTCAGTCTGGAAGATCTCGGCCAGGCGGGCAAAATCACCGTCACCGAGGATGATACCACCATCGTCGATGGGCATGGTTCCGAAAGCGAACTGCACGCCCGTTGCGCTCAGATTCAGCGCGAGATGGCGGAATCGACCAGTGATTACGATCAGGAAAAACTGGAAGAACGCCTTGCCAAACTCAGTGGCGGCGTTGCACAGATTAACGTCGGTGCCACGAGTGAGACTGAGATGAAAGAGAAAAAGGCCCGGGTTGAAGATGCACTCAACGCCACGCAGGCCGCTGTTGAGGAGGGAATACTGCCCGGCGGTGGTATCGCCGAACTCCGCAGTGCCGATGTCCTTGATGATCTCGACCTGCCCGGTGACGAAGCGGCCGCCGTGGAAGTGATGAAAAACGCACTCCGCGCTCCCCTGCTTTCCATCGCCAACAACGCCGGTGTCGAGGGCGAAGTGGTCATCCGCAGAGTTCTTGACAACGAAGATTTCGAATATGGCTACGACGCCCAGGCGATGGAATACTGCGACCTGATCGAACATGGCGTTGTGGATCCCGCCAAAGTGCTTCGCTGTGCATTGGAAAATGCTGCAAGCGTAGCAGGAATCATCCTGACCACCGAATGCCTCATTACTGACCTGCCCGGCGAAGAAGATGAAGGTGCACCTGGCGCCGGCGGACCGGGTGGCGGTATGCCCGGTGGCGGCATGGGTGGAATGGGTGGAATGGGCGGCGGTATGCCCGGCGGTATGGGAGGAATGGGCGGAGGTATGCCCGGCGGTATGGGCGGCATGATGTAAAGCCGCTGACCGCTCTCGACCGATTTCACCCGATCATCTCAAACCAGAACATTTTACCACTAATTTGGAGGATATACGGACGATGTCAGATGCAACAATTAGACCATTAGATGACCGAGTAGTTATAGAACGCACGGAGAGCGAGGATCAAACATCCGGAGGAATTTACCTCCCGGACACGGCAAAGGAAAAACCTCAGCGTGGTAACGTTGTGGCTGTCGGACCCGGAAAAACCCTCGACAGCGGCGAACGCAGCCAGATGAGCGTTGAGCCCGGTGACACCATTTTGTTCGCTAAATTTGGTGGCACCGAAGTGGAAGTTGGTGGACGTGAGCTGATTATTCTTCGTGAAAACGATCTGCTTGCGAAGATCGAAGACTAACGTAAATTACCGAGAAACGAGGGTGGGCTCGCCGCCCACCGTCGTTTTCCTCAACAGACATTATTCCGTCAGGAGGAAGTAGAACGATGGCGGCAAAACAATTGATTTACAGTGACGATGCCCGCAAACAGCTCCTTCAGGGAGTGAAGAAGTTGGCCGACGCCGTGCGGGTTACGATGGGCCCCACCGGACGTAACGTTATCCTGCAGAAGAGTCACGGTGCCCCAAACGTAACTAAAGACGGCGTGACCGTTGCCGAAGAGATCGATCTTGAAGGTGAATTCGAGAATATGGGTGCCAAGATGGTCAACCAGGTGGCCAGCCGAACCAGCGAAGAAGCTGGAGATGGAACCACCACGGCAACCGTTCTCGCTGAACTGATCTACCGCGAAGGCCTCAAGGCCGTGGCAAGCGGTGCCAATCCCATGGCGCTCAAACGCGGCATAGACGCTGCAGCCACTGCGGCCATTGATGAGCTCAAAGGCATCAGCCAGCAGGTCAAAGGCAAAGAGGAAATCGCCCAGATCGGGACGATCAGTGCCAATAACGACGCGACCATCGGTAGTCTTCTCGCCGACGCCGTCGAAAAAGTCGGCAAAGATGGTGTGATAACCGTTGAAGAAGGGCGTTCGACCGAAACCACCCTCGAGATCGTCGAAGGCATGCAGTTCGACAAGGGATACCTCTCCCCCTACTTCGCAACAGGCAGCGAAGATATGGAAGTTGAACTGGAAGACGCCTATCTGCTGATCTATGAGGACAAGATCAATAACCTGCGCGACGTTGTTCCTCTCCTGGAAAGCGTAGCGACCGGCGACAAGCCTCTGTTGATCATTGCTGAGGACGTCGAAGGGGAAGCCCTCGCTGGCCTGGTGGTCAACAATCTGCGGGGCACGCTCAACTGCTGCGCCGTGAAAGCGCCTGGATTTGGTGATCGCCGCAAAGCCCAGCTCAGCGATCTTGCTGTGCTTACGGGCGGCACGTTCATCAGCGAAGAATCCGGTATCGCCCTGGAGAACGTCGAGCTCGCCCACCTCGGTGAAGCCGAACGAATCACCGTTACCGACGACGAGACAACGATCGTCGGGGGCGCCGGATCCGAAGAACAGGTCAAATCGCGAATTCAACAACTGCGTCGTCAAATTGACGACACCACCAGTGATTACGATGCCGAAAAACTTCAGGAACGTCTCGCTCGCCTGACCGGCGGTGTCGCCGTGGTGCAGGTTGGCGCGGCCACCGAAGCCGAGATGAACGAGAAAAAGGCCCGTGTGGAAGACGCACTGCATGCCACCCGCGCCGCGGCTGATGAAGGTATCGTACCCGGTGGAGGATGCGCCCTGCTTCTTTGCAAAGACGCGGTCAAGAAAAAGCGTGATCGACTGCGTGGCGATGAGAAGCTCGGCGCGGATATCATCACCGAAGCGCTGGAAGCTCCCATCAAAACCATCGCCGAGAACACGGGGCATAACGGTTCCGTTGTGGTCTCGGAAGTTCTCGAACATGGTAAGAATGAAGGCTTCGACGCCAATACCGGTGACTTTGTGGACATGTTCGACGCGGGGATCATCGATCCTACCAAAGTAACGCGTATTGCTCTTGAAAGCGCCTCCAGTGTTGCTGGCGTAATGCTCAGCACTGAAACCATGGTCACCGACCTGGAAGATGAAGAGGAAGAAGGCGTGGAGGGCAGCGTGCGCTAAGTGACGGGTCACTGACCAGGCTGGACGGTCAGACCGTCCAATTTGCGTTGACAGACTCAAGGGCTGCCTGCCACGGCAGCCCTTTTCTTTCACGCGACGTTCATCGGAAACAATTTCTATTTGCTATGGCTGATAAAGATTATTACGACATATTGGGCGTTGACCGGGAAGCCTCTCAGGACGAGATAAAGAAGGCCTACCGAGAAGCCGCTCTCAAATACCATCCCGACCGAAATCCCGATGATCCCGATGCCTCCGAGAAGTTCAAAGAGGCCGCCGAGGCATACGATGTTTTGGGCGATCCGGACAAGCGACAACAGTATGACAGATTCGGTGAGGCGGGATTGAATGGTCAGCGGGGACGAGATTTCCAGTCCTATGACGATGTGTTCAGCGCCTTCAGCGACATTTTCGGCGGCAGCATGTTTGAGGAGTTTTTCGGCGGCCGCTCCGGTCGGGGATCGCAATCCAGCGGTCGCAATCTGCGCGTTGAACTGGATCTGGACCTCGAAGATGTCGCCCAGCAGACCACAAAAACGGTCACCCTCCGCCGACGAGAGAAGTGTGACAACTGTGATGGTGAGGGAGCAGCCCCCGGGAGTGAACCCCGCACCTGCACTTACTGCAAAGGATACGGACAGGTCGAGAGCCGTCAGGGATTCTTCTCTATGCGCACCACCTGCCCGAAATGCAACGGGAAGGGAAAAATCATTGATAATCCCTGTTCGCAATGCGGCGGGAACGGTATGATACAGAAGGAATGTGAAGTGGATATCACCATTCCCCAGGGTGTGGAATCCGGCACCCGTCTCCGGGTCCGAGGCGAAGGTGAACCAGCCCCCAACGGACGCCGCGGCGATCTTTACTGCGATATTACCGTCAACGACCATCACATTTTCGATCGCCGTGGGCCGGATCTGGAATGTGAGTTGCCCATCAGTTATTCTAAAGCCGCCCTCGGAGGCACGGCCGAAGTCCCAACCCTGGGCGGCGACAAAAAGACCATTGACATCCCACGTGGTTCGCAGAATGGTGATACCATACGCCTGGAGGGGGAAGGGCTTCCCTACCCCAATCGCCGACGGAAAGGCGATCTGATCGTGAGAATCCACGTCGATGTTCCGCGCGATCTTACCGACGCTCAGGAGGACCTTCTACGCGAACTCGCGGACATCGAAGGCACCAATGTGTCCGACAAACGACAGAGTTTCATGCAGAAGCTCAAAAATTACGTGCGATCGGTGACCTAAGCGGGCCGAACTAAAAACTTTCGGGTTTCAAACCCGGTTTGGTGTCGATTA
>CAZXYF010000017.1:0-17717 GCA_964644705.1 uncultured candidatus Brocadiaceae bacterium
CGACCCCACTGACGCGGGTAATCTTGTCCTCCGGTACTGGCTTAAAAACCCACGTACGCCCGCAGGATCAAATCGATTCAAAGGCCGCATACAGGCCAACATCTACCAGAACACTGATCTCACCGAGGTCTATCAGAAACGTCGCCTCTACCTCCACCCCGATTGTAATGCACTTCGCCAGTATCCCGATTCGTTCGGCTGGCTGACGCTGGAGGAACTCTGGCTGGCGGCCGGATGGATTGACCACCCCCACCCGTTTCGGATTACGCTGAATCTGCGGAAAGAAAAGGGCCCTGGTAAGCCACTCTTTTTCGATGCTCATGGTCAGATGCGCGACGAAGAAGAGGATTGCTGGCAACCGACGGTCTGGCAGGAGACGAACCGGCAATTTGACGTCCCAATTGGCCGATGGATGACCCTGGAAACCTATTATCAACAGGGCAACGGCCAGAGCGGGCGCTTCTATTTCGCCGCCCACCCGGAAGGAGGCAAGCGACAGGTTGTTTTCGACCTGACCACCTGGACCTACAGCCCCGATGCCCCCAACCCTGTGCCGATGACTCACTGGAATCCGCTCAAACTGTACACGTCCGCAGCGCTGGTAAATCACGTTCGCAATGCCGGTGGCGTGCTGCAAGTGTTTTACGACGACATAGAGATCCGCGAGAGCTGGCCCGAACAATGAAAGCGCGGGACCGGGATAAGATCAACGACATCCGGAAACTCTATCCACCCGCGCGTTTTTGTCCATGCTTACATCGGGCATGCTAACCATCATGAATAACCAAACCAATATCGACCTGGACGATTTCCGCACCCTCTCCCCTGTTGCCTGGGTCCCCGTGCCCGGGGAAGGCTGGAACATTCAGCCCGCCACTCCCTCTAATCCCCACGTCAAGTTTTTGAACGGTCAGTGGAACTTCACCATTCGCGACCGCGAACCGGCAGAATCATGGTATCGCATCCGCGATGATTCGTGGTGGGCGTGGGATAAAGACGACGGAACTCTTCGTCAGGTGGAAGGTTCGCGCCGGCAACACCGCCTGGATGAGCAGTTTTTCCGCCAGAACGCTGAGGATGTCGACTGGAAACCAATTTCCGTTCCCGACCACTGGGAGACGCAGGCCTTCAGCCAGCCGGTTTTCGCCCATTGCAACCTGGATAAAGATGACAAAGTGGGTTACTACCGGCGGCGTTTCCGGGTGCCCGAGCAGTGGGACGGTCAGGACCGAGTCATCCTCCAGGCCGAAGGTGTGGCCGCCTCCGCGGAAGTCTACGTCAACGAGGAATGTGTGGGTTACCATGACGGTGGTTTCGTCCCCTTCCAGATGGACGTGACGGATGCCATCCAGCCGGGCGACGAGAACCTCATTGCCATCCGGGTGGTCAAGGGCGATGTTTCCACCGTCCACGACAACTCAGGCCAGTGGATGCTGAGCGGCATCTGGCGGGACATCTTTCTGTTCCACGTGCCCGCGGCCCACATCACCGACATGGATGTCGCGCCCGATTTCGATCCCGCAACAAAAAAAGGCCACCTGGACGTTCAGCTTCAGGGCAGCCACTGCACCGAAGGCACTACAGTGAACGCGGTGCTTTATCCATGGGACAGCGATGAGCCCGTTGCGCAAACATCGGACATCATCCCGAACAACGATGGCGAGACCCCGGCATGGTCACTGTCCTTGCACACTGGCGACATCCAGCCATGGACGCCCGAAACCCCCACCATGTACCGACTGGAATGCCGCCTTGTCCGCGACGGAGAGGTGATAGAGCGGGTCCGCGAAGAGGTTGGATTCCGGCGGTTTTCAGCCGATGGTGAACAGTTCTTACTGAACGGTGAACCATACACAATCCGTGGCGTCACCCGACATGAAATCAAACAGGGCCGCGGCCGGTCACTGTCTGTTGGCGACATGCTGGCTGAAATTCGCCTCATGCACCGCGCCAACATCACCGGCGTCCGGTCCCATCCCTACCCGTTCGACCCGCGGTGGATCAAGCTCTGTGCGCGACACGGCATTCTGGTCTGCTCGGGCTACTGCCTGTGCGGATACAACTCCTGGGGCAACCCATGGGCGATGTCGGAGGTCACAACCTACCCCAACCACGAGGCGGATATCGACCCAGGATATCGGGAACTATTTCATGACCGATATGAATACTTCGCTCCCCGCATCTTTGCCCGGCTCAAAAACATGACGGCCGTTTTCGCATGGAGCCTCTCCAACGAAAGCTCCATTAGCAAAATCTTCGTCCCCGTCGCGCACTTTCTCCGTGATCATGAACGCGAAGGGCGATTCATTCTCTCCGCCGGCGATGTCTGTATCCACAACGCCGGCTACGACGACAAACATCCCGAACTGAAACCGATTATCGATCACGTCCGGTGGGACTGCATGAACGCGGATACCGAACACTACCCCGAACGTTACACTCTCGAAGAACTCCCCGGGACGGTTCCCTGGAACGAGGACCATCCGCGGCCCATGTTCTACACCGAATCCGCCCACGTTTTTTTTTTTTTTTACAATTTTATGCTTGATCCCGGCATGCTGGGCGACCTGTACGGACGTGGTCTGAAACGCATTTTCAACAAACTGAAAACTCTCCCCGGCGTCGGTGGGTACTTCATCTTCGAATGGTGCGAGCAATCCGTGATGCAAAAAGGCGATCCCGCCATCTGCGACTCATTTCTCAAACCCTGGCATGGGTACGCCACCTTCGCCCAGAATCTCAAAGGGCTGCTGGGGCCAAACCATGAGCCCAAACCGGCCTATCATAACGTGCGCAAGGTTTATTCCCGGGTGAAGATCACCCCCGAACAAATCGGTGAGAACCAGATTCGACTTCGAATCCAGAACGAGTATTCGTTCATCAATCTAAACCAGTTGAAGTTCGCGTTGATTCCCCAAAAAGAATCGGGGGCCATCGGAACACCGCAAACACTTGACGTCGATGCCGAACCCGGCGAACGCAGCAACGTCAACCTGTCCCGCGTCGAACTGGAAGGGGTTTCATCCCTGAGGATTGAGGTATATGAACCGCCCCGCGACGAATCAGTTTACGAAACCACCATTCATATCCCGGAATCGGACGCAAAGTGCCGCCCGGATGCTGAACCGGAGGTATCTGGCGGAGACCATTCCTGTGATACCCGCGCAGTGTACGACAACGGTCTCCTGCACGGCATCGCAACTGCCACGAACGAGATCCGTTTCCTCGACGCAGTCCGCACCTCGCTCGGGACGGCAGACACTGTGGGCGGACAGCGTTATGTCGGTATGGGCCACGTAGATTCAGACGATACGTCCGAGAATTTTGTAACCGCCGAAGACGTATGTGAACGTGATGTGGACGCTCACAACGTCAGGAATGACGGGAACGCTCAATGGTCCGAAATCTGTCGGTTGACCCGCGACCGGGGAGCCATCAAGAGCCGCTTTTTAGTTGATTCCTCGCCGGAACATGGAGCCGTGCGCATACGTCAGGAGATATCCAGAGATGGCGACCCGGTATGGTTGTCCGGTCTCGGGCTGGCCTTCTCCATTTCCGATCGGTACCGGAAAATACACTGGGAACGCCACGGAGGACTGTGGACCGATTATCCGGAGGATCATCCGGATCGGCTGGTCGGTGAGGAGATCCTGGAACGGGACGAGTACCCACCGATAAATCCTTTCCGGCATCCGTCATTTTCCACCCTTCTACCCGTTCGCAATGCACGGAGGGTTGTCCTCTCGGGAAACCGCGCCGGGACACTCTGTATCAACGCGCCCGCCGAATCTCAGCGGGCTACGGTCCGCAGCGAGGATGATCACCGGCGCAGCATATTCCTGCTGGCGGATGCGTATTGCAGCCATCCCTACCACGAATTCTCATTCCACCGCAACGAGCGGGCTATGGAATCGCTGCTGGAGTTAAAACCCCTCCGCCCCGATGAACCACTGGAGCTCGTCTGGAACATCTTGGTTGAAAACACATAAGAGGAGAAGACCAATGAAACCGAATATTATCATTTTTGTAAGCGATCAGTGGCGGGGCGACTTCACAGGATCCGCCGATCATCCCGTCGTCCGGACCCCCAATTACGACCGAATGGCGGAAGAGGGTATGGTTTTCAACAGGCCTGTCCAAAATAGCGTTTCGAGAAGCATGATTCTTTGTCTTTACCATCTTCTTTACCATAATCTGCCGTTGTGTTTGGTGGTTTTAACATCGATAGAAAGGCAGACAAAGGCAAAGACGAAGGTAAAGATGTTAGATACACCTCCCGAAACGTAATTGGGGGGTGGTTTGCGAGATGGACTGTATTCCCGGCTTAAGGTCACCCGAGAAACCGTTTGAAAGCGCATTTTTGAACGTTTTGGACAGCACTGAGGTAATGCCAGACAGTCAGGGTGATTTTCAATCACAGGAGGATTCCAAAAAACTCAAGCAACCCCCATTTGGGCTCCGCCCCATCAAGGCGAAAGATGTCAGGATGCCTCCATCACGCTCTGGTGTCTTTGTATCCGCCCGTCTAACTCCTCGGCTGACCGTAGGGGCTTTCGTAATTCCGCCACCGAATGCGGCGTTGCAGGTCTTTGACGAACTCGGGATTCTCCTGCTCCATCCGCTCATAGATGTTCCGCTGTTCGTGCGGATCTTCCTCCAGATCATACAGTTCGTTCGCGGCGTTGAAATTGTGGATAAATTTGTATCGTTCCGTCCGCACGCACTGCCATGAACGGATGACGCACACCGTCTCCTCGCGGTGCGACTCAGACGGTTCCACAAGGGTGTCGCACAACGATTCGGCGTCGATATTGGGTTGTCGGTGCAGTCCGGCCAGCTCGCAGATGGTGGGATTGAGGTCGATCGTCTCCACGAGGGCATCCGAAGTTTCACCTTCCGGAATGCCCGGTCCGGCCGCAAGCAGGGGGACGTGGAGGGAGGGCTCGTAAGCATACCGTTTGGTGTAACGTCCCAGATCGCCCAGCATTTCGCCATGGTCGGAGGAGAAGAAGATATAGGTGTTCTCCAACCAGCCGCGCTGCTCCAGAGCGTCAAGAATCTCACCAATCCAGTGATCAATCAGCTCGATGTAGGCGCAGTAATTTCGCCGACACTGTTCGATAAATTCCGGATCGCCCATGGGCTCAGTGGGATTCGGCCGGTCATCCCATTCGGGAATCGGAACCGCGTCGGGCATGGATTTATCCGCATACCGGTCCGCAAACTCGCGCGGCGGATCGTGCGGCACGTGCGGGCCGGAAAAACTGACAAACAGGTGCCAGGGGAATCGAGCCCCAACGTTATTGATCCAGTCCACGGCCCGCTGTCCCTGGAAACTGTCCAGAAACGTCTCCACCGGGAGTTCTGAGGGAGTGATCCACCGATCTGGCCCGTACCAATGGTCTTTGGCCTCCTCGCGATAATCCTCCCACATCCCTTTCTGCTTGAGCCACATTCCATATGGCCCCTGCGGCTCAGGACTCGCCAGAGAGTGTACTTTCCCCTCAACTTCCACCGGATGCGTGAAGCCCCACTGATACGCACAGGGCCGATCTCCATACCGTCCGTTAAAACTGTCCGGCTTGGCCAGATCCAGTTTGCCCACCGCCCCGACGCGATAGCCGGCGTCACGCAGACGCATGTAGTACGTCGTTCTGTCGGGCGGCAGAAAGGAGTCGTTCCCCAGCGATCCCACCCGTGCCGGCTGCATGCCGGTTGCCAGACCAATCCGCGCCGGCGCACACAGCGGGCTGTTGGTCATACAGTTGTTAAAACGAACCCCGCGTTCAGCGAGCCGGTCAAGATTGGGGGTATTGAGAAACTCAGCCCCGGCGCAGCCCATGTAATCAAAACGGTGCTGGTCGGTGTGCAGGAACAGGATATTCGGGCGATCGGTGTTCAGTTCTGGCATATCTCACCACTGCAAAAGAAGAAACGTTTGGGAAGACCATCCTCACTATCTCCAGCCGCGGAATAGTAGCACTCCCGCCTCGAAACGTCAAACAAACACATTCGTCACGTCCCGACAGAAGCCCCTTTCGATGCATTTACTTTGTCCTCTACAGTCATTAGATTAAAATCCGTGTAAATGAATCGGATTCCGGCCACTCCACCAGAGCAAACCCTATCATGTCCTCCAGAACACACCAATCAGAGCCCGCCGGGAATAAGTCAGCGAAACACCCCAATGTCCATACTCCCATGCGCCTCTTGCAATAAAACAAATAAAAACTCTCGCACTACGGTCGAACCGTTCTTACCCCACAGCACAGGCAGAGAAAGGTTGATTCTCCCATGACTTCAGAACTGGATATCGGATTTATCGGTGCAGGTGGCGTCAATTTCGGCGGGGCGGAAGGTCCGTGGGACCACGCATCACGGCTGGAACAGATCAAGGGACTTAATCTTCGTGGCGTCGCCGACCCCGACATTGCCAGGGCAAAAAGGCGGTTGGATGAGCGGTCCGGACCACTGTATGCGAACACGAAAACCTTTAAAGATTACCGTGAGATGCTCAACACGCTGGACCTCGACGCGGTCTGGATCGGCGTCCCCCCTTCTGCCCATGGCACGATGGAACCCGGAAAAGACATGGAGGTGCAATGTGCCCGGGCCGGCGTTCACATATTCGTCGAAAAACCGCTCTCTTCCGCACGCCCCACAGAAGTGCAGAAGGTGGCCGAGACAATCGAACAAAACGACGTTTTATGCTCGGTCGGCTATATGTTCCGCTACAGCCACGCCATCCACACCATGAAAGACCTGCTGAAGTCCACCCCGGGCGGTGCACGGGCGTTCATCGCAACTTACGACTGTGCTTACAGTTGCATCCAGAAACCGTCCTGGTGGGACATGAAACTAAGCGGAGGACCAATCGTCGAACAGGCCACCCATTTCATCGACCTGGCCCGTTATCTTGTCGGCGAACCGGAATCCTCCTCTCTCAGCGCAATGTCGATCCAGGCCGACGAAGACAAAGGGCAACTGGAGGATATCCCCTGCGACGCGGAAGGTCGGCCCGTTGATGCCGGAGTACCGGAAGAGCGTCAGATCCCCCGCGCCACCACTGCCAGCTGGAAATTCCAGAACGGCGCACTTGGATCACTCGCCCATGGAGTCCTGCTGCATGGGAAAAAGTATGAATCCCGCATCGAGGTATGGAGTGACGGCCTGCGGATGGTGCTGGACGACCCTTACGGCCATTGCGCTCTCAACGTTCGACGTCCCCACACCGAAGGAACCGAGCGGATGATGTTTGATGACGATGACCCGTATTTCACGGAGGACGATGTATTTGTCGCCGCGATCCGCAATAATGATCCCTCTCTGATCAAAAGCAGTTACTCCGATGCCTCCAAAACTTTTGAACTAACCTGGGACATCACCGACAAAGCCATAAACGCATGATCACCTTCAGAGCTCCCGTCTGCTACCTGCTTACCCTATTCGTGAACATTGAGTGAACCGCGCTACGTTTGTTCATAATACCCCGTGCCTTGCGCCGACAACCCTCTCAGGAGAAGAACATTGAACTCAACCACTGACTCCCCCAGTTCACCAGATAAAAATCGGGACGGCAAGACTCCCGAATACATCGCCCACAGGGTTCATTCCGACGTACAAATGACCGCTGATCCCTCTGCCTCCCCGTGGAACGAACTCCCCCATCTACGGATTAACCACTACCCGTGGTATGAGAGCGGCAAGAAACAGGACACGCGCGTGAAAGCGTGTTACGATGCCCATCGCCTCCATCTGCTGTTTGACTGCGACGATGTTCACATTTCGGCTCGCGCACGCCAACCCAATGGGGACGTCTGCAAGGACAGCTGCGTGGAGTTTTTTGGTTCGCCGCCGGGATCGGAGGGCTATTTCAACCTGGAGATCAACTGCTGCGGGGACGTTCACCTGGGATACGGAACCGCTGCCGGAAGTCGCGAGCTGGCCAACCCCGCCATACTGGATCAGATCAACGTCGTGACTACAGTGGATGAACGACCCAAGAATGAGGCCCCCAGCGATGACGGATGGACGCTTCAAGCCAGCGTATCTTTCCGTGCATTGACCCACCTGACCGGCCAGGAGGTATGCCCCTCCCACGGAGATCAGTGGCCCGCTAATTTCTACCGCTGTGGCGGAGAGACCGACCCACAATTTGCCTGCTGGTCCCCCATTGACGCCCCCTCGCCCAACTTTCACCTGCCCGACTTTTTCGGCGTGCTCGTGTTCGGAGATTAATCATTTGGGCCGGACATTGTGCCCTCGCCCCACGGCCGGGATGCGTTGCTCCCCTTTTCTCGAAGACTCGGAGTAGAGCCACAGCTGGGAATTCGTGCGTTTCAATTCGCCGCGACTCGGCCGTTCCCCCCAGCCAGTCACAATACCCATTCGCCGTATGTGCAAAAGTTTCACGCCGACCGGGCGATACACAGACTCCCGCGTGAAGTAAAACCCGAAACGTCAGCCGGGCCGAGTTGTTTCCCTACCTCGTGCCCGCGCGGATCACACCCACGGTTGGATTTTCCAGCCGCTCGTAATCTTCCATGGCCACCTTGATCGCTTTTTCATGGCTTTCGCCGCGGAACACAATCTCATCTCGGTCCCGCATGCTCTCATCCATGTAAGTCTCCACGTTAAAGATGGACCCAAAAGGTGGCTCCGCGCCAACTTCACAATCGGAAAAGAGCGCCTGACTCTCGTCTTCATCGGCCAGCCGCACATCTTCGCCTATCAGGCTACTGGTCTTCTCCAGATCGACCTGATACGGCGCTGGCAGAACCAGCATGTAGCAGTCCTCCCCATCCGTCACGATAACCGTCTTTGCAAACTCATACCCCGTGACATCTTCCGCCGCAGCCTCTTCTTGCGCAGTGTAAGCCAGTTCATGCTGATCGACCTCGAACCCGACATCTCGATTCCTGAGATATTCTTCGATCATGGCGTGACTCCTTCCCATTCACACGAGTAATTCCTCACTTTAGAAGCCTACCTCACGGAAACCGAAGCGTCAACTTTTCACGGGCGTTCCCAGTTTTCTTTCAAGTACTCAATGTAGAACTCCACATGTTCGACGGGTACATTGCTGGGAATGTGGTTGCCAACGGCAAATATAAACCCGGGACACTCATAAGCAAGGGGAAGCGTCTCATCGACCTGTTGTTTGATATCCTCTTTGCTCCCGAACGTCATCGTGCGCGAATCCACTTTACTGCCCACAATCACATGAGTGTCCCCAAACTTCTCCACGATGTGATCCAGATCCATGCGCGGTTCAAAGATGAAACCATCCGCTCCGGCATCCGCTACATCATCCAGAAACGGTGTGAAATCACCGTCGCTGCAGTACAGCACCTTTTTCCCCGCGTCCTTCAGCGTCTGCCACAACTTCTGGTACCGCGGGAAAATGCTTTCCCGGTACACATCGGGGTGCATGAATGGACCGGACGACCACACCATATCATCGTGGCAGATAAACGCTTCGATGGAGGTTTCCGCCCAGGCCCGATAGTGGAACAGACTGCGCTGGAAAATGGTCTCCAGCACCTCGTCGAACTTCTCGGGGTCCGCCGCTGCCTGCAACAGCATATCCCAACCAAAGGCCTGAATTGCCCCCGAAACAAGGGTTTTATAGTATCCACCCGGGACAACGGCATCACCCAGATCTTCTTTCCTCAATTGATGCCAATCTTCGTATGCCTGAACCTGGTCCTCAAATGACGGAAGTCCATACTCCTCCACCGCATCGAACTCATACACTTCATCCATGCTGTGAAAAGGACACTCACTGGCATCACGTTTATCAACGCCCCCCTCCGTGTATTCTGCATGTCCCATGTCAGTAACGCGACCGTTTTCCTCCCATTCGATCAGGCCATCGTTCGCCATCCAATAAAAATCCATCTGCAGCCATTCGCCGAACTCATCTTCTCCCACCCGCCGCACAATCGAATCGTTATCGCAGTATTCGGTATGGGCAATCCGGGAAGTGGGTTCCAGGTTAATGGTGTCAATTCCAATATGATAACTCATCACATTTCTCCAAAAAGCAAAACGACTGAGAATTCACAAAAGAGAAATCGGCGCGCAAGACAATGTCTTACACGCCGATCGCAGAGCAACACATCAAATGGGCCGAGGATTTATTCCTCGTCCTCCTCGCCCCAGTTCTCCGGTCGTAGCTGCCGCACCGCGGCACCCGCCCGCCACATCTCGGAGTTTTTGATTTCATCCAGCTCCTCCTGCAATTTTTCAGCGTAATCCGGCTGGCTGTTTGCCTCGAGGACACGCTGGGTTTCGGTGCCGTCCTCCACCTTTCCGTAAAGCTCCTCAAAGACCGGTTCCACGGCCTCCCGGAACTTCGGTTTCCAGTCAAGGGCTCCCCGCTGGGCGGTGGTGCTGCAGTTGGCATACATCCAATCCATGCCGTTTTCCCCCACCAGTTTGATGAGGCTCTGTGTCAGTTCTTCCACAGTTTCATTGAAAGCTTCGCTGGGGCTGTGTCCATGTTCACGCAGGCAGTTGTACTGAGCTTTCATCACACCGGCAAGAGCCCCCATCAACACACCCCGTTCACCGACAAGGTCACTATGGACCTCGCCCTCAAAGGTTGTGGGGAACAGATAACCGGATCCGACAGCAATACCAAGCGCAATGCACCGTTCTTCGGCGCGGCCCGTAGCATCCTGCTCCACAGCGAAACTGGAATTGATGCCACTCCCTTCCAGGAAGTTACGCCGCACGGATGTTCCGGACCCCTTCGGGGCAACCATGATCACATCCACATCATCCGGTGGCACGACACCCGTCTGATCGCCGTAAACGATAGAAAAGCCGTGTGAAAAGTACAGCGCATCGCCCGGATTCAGCGCCGGCTTTATCGTGTCCGGCCAGAGAATCTTCTGAGCGGCGTCACTGACCAGATATTGAATAATTGTGCCCTTTTCCGCCGCTTCCCCGGGTTCAAACAGGGTTTCGCCCGGAACCCATCCATCATCGATGGCTTTCTGCCAGTCATCTTCAAAATCCGATGATTGGCCGATAATCACATCGAATCCATTGTCCCGCATGTTTTTCGCCTGAGCGGGCCCCTGAACTCCGTATCCAATCACAGCGATGGTCTCGTCATCCAGAACATCGTGTGCTTTCTCAAGCGGGAACTCCTCGCGCGTGACAACGGTTTCTTCCACGCCTCCAAAATCAATTTTTGCCATGGTAAATCTCCTTAAGTAAAAGAAAGACTTTCATTATTGCGGGGAAGGAATAGGATAACGAGATGGGTGTAACGACGCAACCGCACCGGAATTCCAGCAACGCAAAAGGTACACGCGAAAAACATTCCAGATAAACGGCGCGGGCCGTTTTCTATGGCCTGCTCCGAAGATGAAGGCTGGGCCCCGTGCAAATCTTCTCATCTTTTCAGGAATCAGGTCCCTGCAGTCATCGTATTCTTGGAACACCGTACCAAAAAAAGCGACCACGGGTGTGCTCCCGTGATCGCCTCTGTTGTCTATCCTGAAGTGGACCGACCACCGTTTACAGCTCTTCGGCCATTTCCTCAACTTCCTCCGCACCATCCTCACGCAATTCGGAATCGTCCGGAAGAAGAATGTCAAGGAGCCGATAAAACTCACCCGTATGTTCCTTCTCTTCATCGGCAATATCCTGAAGCACTTCCGCCGCCAGTTCGTTGTCCGTGGCGTCTGCCAGTGCCTCATACAGATGAATTGCTTCCTGCTCGGCGGCGAGGGAAAGACGGATTGCACGGGTCAGTTCGCGATCACTGAGCTCACGGTCAGGAGTAACACCGCTAAAGGGGTCAAGAAAATCAGGCATGACTTCACCTCCGGAATTCTGGGGTAAAAAGAAACTTCTCCGCATTCGCACCTGAAAGCATTGTACAGATAGGCAACGTGGTGTCAATCACCGGGAAAACGGCGTTCATTCACCGACTCGATTCAGTGCCAGCAAGCCTGATCTTAAGCATAATCCCCGGTGCGCTCTCTTGCACCTCGTAAGCCCCTGCCTTGACTTTACCTCCACGCTCCGTATAATTTACCTTTGTGCGCATAGCCGTGCGTATTCAGGTCGGTCTGGATCAGTTATATAACAAGATTTTTGCAGATCTTTCATACAGTTGACAACAATGACGAGGCGGCCCGACGGGCTAGGGTCTATAATTCGTCACTTATTTTGCCTCCGTATGGTCCGTGCGCTGACGCAGATGTGCACGTTCCCAGACGAATGTTAAGAGGAGACCGTAATGAACACTTTTGCTAAAGTTATGGTGGTCGTCGTTCTTCTGCTGAGCAGTGCTTTCGCGGTATCCCAGATGGTTTTATACAACAAGCGTCAAATGTGGCGTGAACAGTATAAGGCAGAACATCAGAAACTGGAGGCAAAAAGAAAAGAATTTGAAAAAGTATCCAAGCAGCTCGCTGCAGCAATTGATGAGCGCGAGGAGATGAAGCTCCGCAAAGACAGCACCATCCAGCGCCTCAAGGATCAGTTAGAAACGAAAACGGCAAAAATCAGTGACCTGTCCGGGCGCCTCGATAAAGCCCAAACCGACCTTGAATCGGTGCGCAACACAACCAGCAACCTCCGGGAGGACATCAAAGCCCAGAGAAAAGCGATTGATGAACTGGAAAAAACAAACGCCGAACTGGACGAATCATACAAAAATGCTTTGACCAGGATCGAAAACCTGGAAAAGACCGTCCGGAGCAAAAAGAAAGAAATTGACGCACTCGACAAAAAGATTGCTCAGCTGCAGCAGGATAAGCGCAAAGTGGTGCAGGAACGAGAAGATCTGGAGAGCATCCTCTCCCAACTTGAAGCCAAAGGGGTTCACGTCAGCACCTCACCGGTGCCCGTCATCAACGCCAAGATCGTTCGGGCCGACAACAAGCTGGGGGTGGTGGTCGTCAACAAAGGGGAAAAAAGCAGGATGAAAGTTGGTTTCCCCATCACGATTTACCGCAACGAAGAATTTGTGGCACAGGGATACGTTATGGAAGTGCACGAGGATTATGCCCTGGCCCGCCTGGACAAAAAACTCACTGAAAAGAACGTGCAAACTGGCGACAGTGTCACAACGAGAATTCAATAAAACCGCCATACAGGAGTTGGTATGCGCGACAACACCTACATGATTGCTTTTCTCATCGCCACCTGCTGCATGCTAATTGGCGGTCTTGCGGTAACCGGACTTGAAATATATCAATACACCCGGGGCAATTCTCCCGCTGTGCAATCCCAGGCGGCGCCCTCCAACCAACAAAAACCGGGGAAACAAAAGAACACCGTTGTTCCCGATCAGAAACCGGAAGACGATAAACCAGAAGATCCAGAAGAATAGGTCTGGCCCCGGTTGAAAACGGGCCTGCACTCAAACGCAATTCACCGTATAACCTTCCTTTCAGCCCTTTCAGTTAGGCAAGGGATAAACGTGTCAAACAACAACAATTGGTCACTTAAAGGATTTTTAAGCCTGACTATGAACCTTGGTGCTCCCGACCTGGGTATTGACCTGGGTACGGCGAACACTCTCGTCTGCACGCCGGGTAAGGGTGTGGTTCTTATGGAGCCATCAGTGGTCGCGGTTAAAGATACCAAACCACCAGTCGTCGCTATGGGAGGCGGGGCAGTGGGATACGAGGCCAAACGGATGCTTGAACGCGTACCGGAAAACATCCGCGCCGTCCGCCCACTGAAAGACGGTGTAATAGCTGACTTTGAGCTCACGGAGATCATGCTGCGGTATTTTATCAGGCGCGTGCAGAAACATGCGTGGGGTGGACGCCCCAGGATGGTAATCAGTGTGCCCAGCGGGATTACCGCTGTTGAGAAAAAGGCGGTCAAGAGCAGTGCCATCAACGCCGGTGCCCGAAAAGTATATACCATCCCCGAATCCAAGGCCGGCGCCCTGGGAGCTGGCCAGCCGATCAGCGAACCTCTCGGCAGCATGATCATCGATATCGGGGGGGGAACAACCGAGATCGCTGTGCTCAGCGTCGGAGAGATAGTCACGCTGGAAAGCTTCCGCGTAGCGGGTGACGAGATGGATCAGGCGGTCAAAGATTACGTTCGGGATGTATATGGCCTGGAAATCGGTCTGCGGACCGCCGAAGAAATCAAAATCGCCATCGGATCCGCCCACACCCTCTCCCAGGAGCTGAAATGCGAGGTGCAGGGCAAGGATATTGCCGCCGGTCTGCCCCGAAAGATGCAGATAACCAGCGAAGAGATACGCGAGGCACTCCAGCCCCCGGTCGAACAAATCGTGGAATCCGTCCGGTCCTGCCTCGATAAGACCCCTCCGGAACTGGCCAGCGACCTGCTGGACACGGGCATCACCCTCGTGGGCGGAGGCGCCATGCTACCCGGCCTCGACGAACTGCTCAGCGAACAAACCGGCCTGTCCGTCAGCCTTGCCGATGATCCCATCACAGCGGTGGCACGGGGCACCGTCAAGTTGCTGGAAAAACTGGACGAGTATGAAGATGTACTGGAAGACGAAGAGGAGTAAACCACTTCCAGTCGCCTCCGGCCCTGTATTCAAACCACACGGGCCCCGCGGGCGATTGCTGCCCCCCAAACCTGCCGAACCGTGCACATCTCAATCAGGGACCAATGTCAGACGTGTGAGATGCGTCCCACGGACGCGTCGAATACACGCCCGGCTGATCTCCAGTCATTCCCTCCCGTTCCCTTCCGGGCCTTCCTTATCCGGTGGATGTACGCGCACGATCAGTTCCACCGGGGTTCCCACCGGCGGAATCGCCTCCTCGTTTGCTTCAAACCAGGTGTCGGAGTTGACTTCCTTTCTCGCCAATTCCAGCACGCCAAACGGATCGCGAAAGGTCACGATTATCGATCCCGTCTGGTCGGCCTTGAAAACGCCTTTCACCCATTTGCTTCCGATGAACGCCCATCGAACCGCCCCCATGGGCCTTTTCTTTTTTACGTTATAGAGAAACTTTCCCGCCGGCCGTCGAATCCATTCGGCATCGTTGTCCTGCTGATTTTTCTTCCACCGGACGTCGATGGACACTGTGTCGGCCGCAGTTTTTTCCCGTTTCCCGGATGGTCGCGAAGTTTCCACCGCCGGGTTATAACCCGGGGATACATCTAGTAGCAGCAGCGCGATTTGAAAATAAAACGGACGGGCATTCATCACGAAGATTGTTTCATGGCGCTTACCCGTCTTCGTACACGCCAGCAGCTCAATCGGGCCGCCTTTATTCATATTGACCTTGCCGTCGGCCCTGATCGTCCCTTTAGCAGCGTCGATGATCAGATTCCCCAATCGATACCGGTTGGATCCCAGCTCCTCTAGCTGAATTTCAGCTTTTCCCTTCGCCTCGCCCTTCAACCTCAGGGATTCAGGCCCTTTCACAGGGTTTTCTTCATCCCTGTCTTTTTCAGCCCCTGAAAGGTCAAGCCCCGCCACCGTCAAAAGAACAATCGTAACAATCATGCACATTCCTGCTTTCATCGACATGGTGACTGCACTCATCATATTCCCTCAAACAAAGCCCTGACTCTTGATCCTTTCGTACTATGATAAGGGCCTGCGCCAATATTTCATAAGGCATACGACCGGATGGCAGCTGCGGTGCTCCTGGTTCAATTGCTGCACCGGACTGAACGCCTCCCAGCACGTTTTCTAAGGTTTCCGGCCCCGGCCCCCGTATTCACCCCTCCTCAGACCTGCCCAAAACGCCAATTCGGGATGTATAGATCTCTGCCTTCACCCTCGTTTTGATCAGACATCTGCCGTTGTTTTTCTGGCGGTCTCAACCCCAGTAGAAAGGCAGACGCAGGCAAAGACACAGATAACAAGGTTACCCCTCAAAAAGAGTAAAGACTGACGCAGGACTGCTCCAATCCGGCGAGAAGATTGCGGAAGGAAAGCAACTTTACATTAGCTCCAGCAATGAATTTGCATTGGCCTTCGAGGCAAACTTCAAAGTCGCTTGTAGGGCGCTCATGTATCGCTGATACTCCTTTGACGCCTCGGCCATGTCGGTATCATTTAAATCTGATATGCGCTGATCATTGTCGGTCATCTGGTATTGCAGATTCTGTTCAATGGCTTTCAATCCGTTAATCTCTGACCCCATTTCGGCCGCACCTACGTTAATCCCCTCATGAGCTCTTTCGAGGTTGTCCATCAAATCCTGGACCTGACTCTGATTACCATTGTCGATGGCATCCCGAATCGAAATGAGCGTCTGGAACGTATCCTCCCGGGACTGAAAGAAGTCGCCCCCATTCAAATTCACCCGAACGGTCCTGTTGGAGGATACTGGAGCCCTGGTCGTTGTGCTTGCCCCCTGATAGTTCACCTGGTTTATCTCACCATCCGGTGTCCGCGTAGCCACAAAAGGCGCCGTTTCTGACTTCTGACCGGAAAACACATATCGTCCCGCATGTTCCAGATTCGCGTCGGCCACCAATTGCTCCAGGATACCATCTATTTCGGCGGCCATAGCCTTCATATCAGATTCACTGTAAGTGCCGGTAGCAGCCTGAGTCGTCACCTCTCGGGCGCGTATCAGCTTCTCACTGGCGCTTTCCAGCGTGGTTGAAGCTCTCGACATAACACCTTTTGCGTGATTGAGATTTTCCTTGTATGTTTGCATCGAATTCTTCAGACGCCTGGACCGCAATAGCTCACTGGAACCTTCCACATCATCGGACATCGTACCGATTCGTTCGCCCGATGTAATCTGTTGGTTAACGGTTTTTAGACCAGCCATGTTTTCGCGGATGGCTTTAAGCGTCTGTCGGTCCATCATCTGTCGTGTCACTCTCATCGCTACCACCTCAGATTACGCGCAAAAGATCACCATATGCCGAATTCAACGATTGGACATATTTTGTCAGTCCCTGATACATCCGCTGACTCTGCATCATTTTCATCATTTCCTCTTCGACGCTCACTCCTGAAATCCCGTCACGGGCATCCTGTAAATCACTGACCACGTTTTCAAGACTCGTCAGTTGGGTGTCCTTTGTATTGCGTTCATTGGCCACGTTACTCACAACATTTCGATAGAATCCGTGGAGTGACTGCGAATCAAGAACGTCCTTTTCCTCCAGCTCCACCATATCGAGCAGTCGTTCATTGTCACCACTTGATTCACTGAGCGACGTTGCCAGTAACCGGGCATCATCATTGAGATCCTCGTTCACATGAATTTCCCCGGCCCCCAGGCCATCGAACATGGTGTTGACCCCCAGAGGATCCAGCAACCCCTGCGGGTCCATGCTCTTTCGAGCCGTAAACGTGACAGTATCCCCATTTAGCACCTCGCCTCCTTTTTCCAGATTAATGGACAGACCGCTATCCAGCTGTATCGCGTCCGATATCAGATGATCCTGCTCTATTGTCCTCGAGAATGTTTCAGTTGTGCCCCCTCCCGTTCTGGTAACATTCACGCCGATTTCATCGCTCCCCACCGTCCCATCTTTTTGAAATTCAATGTTATAGGTGTAATCCGCGTTCCCGTCGAAGGCGCCATTGACCGTAACTTCCGGGGTGTCAGCGGCAGGCAGGCTGGATGTGACATCCGGGTTCGGATCGTACTGGGTAGCAAACCCAAACTCATAGCCATCCTCCGCATTGACCACAAGTCGACCATTGACGCCGCTTGCGTGAATATTGGCCTTTCCTGTGTCTAAACTCAATCCGGAATTATCACGGGTAACAT